>NZ_JBDWHW010000187.1:0-8101 GCF_039975035.1 Hoeflea sp.
ATTGGCGCCGGTTCATTGTTTGCCAGCCTTGAAGAAAACCGCAGGTGCTTCACCGGCGCGCCCGGTGAACGCGTAAACCGCATAGTTTGCCGCAGGATCATCGCCCATGCCGAGTGACCCCATCGGCATGCCCGGGGTTGAAACTCCCAGGATATCCGGTCGCTCGGTCATCAGTTTTTCGACCGCCTCAATCGGCACATGGCCTTCAAGCACGTATTTGCGTTCGCCGCCGATCATCGCAGTGTGGCAGGCTTCAAGTTCGCCGGGCACACCGGCCTGCATCTTGATCGGCGTAAGGTCTTCCATGTCCGTGGTCTCGACGTCGTAGCCGGCCTTTTCCATGGCTTCAACCCAGGCCTGGCAGCACCCGCACCACGGCGTCTTGAACACCATGATCTGGTTGTCAGTGTCCCGCGTTTCGGCGAGTGTAACCGTGGCTATTGTGGAAAGCCCCATGGCAAGCGCAACGGCAAACAAGGTAGGAAATTTGGTCATTTCAGATGTCTTTCGAATTCGTGAGAGGTTGACCATGGCAAGAATTGCCCACGGTTTTGGGCATGAAGACTCGAACGCCGGCGCATCGGTTCAAAGCAGCAAGGGTCGCAGCATTTCCGCGCATGGCGTTTGCTTCAGCGTCGCCGGAAGGATCAGTCCGCCGCCCGCGACCATAGACAGTCAGCGGGCGAGCTTTATCCATATCGCGGATTGCCCAAACCGGCCCTGCCGGCGTGGCATGCATTTATCCGACGGACGCTGGAGTCGCACAAGCACGGTGATGGCTCGTGTGCTTGGCGATGCCTCACAACACCACCACCCGCGCACCGACAGGCACCCTTTCGTACAGGTCCTCGACATGTCCATTGATCATGCGAATACAACCGTTGGAAACCGAGCGCCCGATGGAGGACGGTTGTGTCGTGCCGTGGATGCGGTAGTAGGTATCGCGACCGTTCCTGTAGAGATAGAGCGCACGCGATCCGAGCGGATTGCCCGGGCCGCCGGGGACACCTTTGGCATACTTGGCATACTTGCCGGGCTGGCGCCGGATCATGTTCTTGGTCGGTGTCCAACTTGGCCATTTCGCCTTGCGAGCGATATTGGCGGTGCCTTTGAAAGCAAGACCCGCCTTGCCAACACCCACTCCATAGCGGCGTGCCATCCCACCGCTCAATTGCAAGTAGAGAAAGTGGTTGCGGGGGTCGACGATAACGGTACCGGGCGCGTATCCCGAGAAAGCCACCGATTGTGGCTCGAACTTCGGGCTCAGCTTGAATGGCTGGGTGTGTGCGAGAACCCGCGACGACGGCATAACTGCGAAAGCCGCAAAGCCCAACATAAAATTTCGTTTGGAGATCATGATTACCTCGTGACTGATCAAATTCCGGAAGCGCCCATTGGCGCAGCTATCCGCGATCAGGAGACGATGGGGGGCCTCATGAGGTAGCCCTCGACCGAAGATGTCAGCAAAGCCGGATACGAACTTGCTTTTACTGGGACTGTTCGGGGAAAACCCACAACGACAAAGGGCGCAAGGTAATGGCAGTCCATGGCGCAGGCATTGTAACCATGCCCTATCATGCTGCCGGGATCCTCGCAGCAGTTCATCATGACGGCGTCGGGCAGGCTTTGTACGCTCATCGACTGGTCAACCGCATCTGCAGTGTGCGCACTCTGCGTCGCGGCAACGAGTGCGCCATTGGTAAACAGCAAGAAAACAACTGCGATGATGAGACTGCGCATACCAACCTAATTACCCGAAAAAGCTAAACCATTCCATAATAAATCAACCATCACGCAACCGTGAACCAGGTCGTCATGCCTGCTGCGGCATGTTCAAGCATATGGCAGTGGTAAAGCCATTTTCCCGGATTGTCGGCGACAAAGGCTATATTCGTCGTTTGCTCTGGCCCGATCAGGAAGGTGTCGCGCCACGGTTCGCCTTCGTCCACCTCGCTCCCGGACCGGGAGATCACGCGGAAATGATGCCCATGCACATGCATCGCGTGAACCCAGGCGGTCCTGTTGACGGTTTCCAGGATGATAGTTTGCCCGCGTTCGGCAACGAATTGGGGATCGCTGGCGAGGTTTGCAACACCGTTGAATGCCCAGGTCTGGCGTGTACTTTGGACATCTTCGCGCTGAAGTTTCTTGCCCTGGTATGTGATCTCGACAAAGCCGCCCATGGCCCCGCCCTCCATGACGACTTTCACACGCTGCGCATTGGCGATGTCGGGTTCGGGAATGGCGTTGATCGCAAGGGGTGGCGTGGCTGGAGCGGCTGCGGCGTCGCCCTCGACCTTGAATTCGGCCATCACCAGAGGATCGTTGCTCGACACTTCCTCCAGCACGAAACTTTCCCGAGGGACTACCAGCAAATCCATACGCTGCGCCGGGCCAAGCATCGCGGGCGCATAACCAAGGTTGATTGGTTCGGGTAGGGCCTGGCCGTCATAGGCCAGCACCTTTGCATCGAACCTGTTGGGGTCTATTTCGAAGACGCGGCTGTTGGCGGCGTTGATCAGGCGCAACCGGTAGGCTTCGCCGCGTTTGAGCACCATGGCCGGCGCCGGCTCGCCATTTACCGTAATCCAGTTGCCAAGACGGCCTCCGTGGCTCCAATCCATCAGCGAACCGAAGCTCTCGGTGTCCAGCACACCCGGCTGACGCAACCGCCAATCGTCGATAACCAGCGTGATGTCGTGTAAATCGTCGAACGGCTTCTCCGGCTCATCAATGATCAACGGGCCGTAAAGGCCTCGGCCGACCTCGTTCCAGCTTTTATTGTGCGCATGATACCAATAGGTACCCGCATCCGGCGCCTCGAAATCATACAGAAAGCTCGCGCCCGGTTGCACCGGTTCCTGCGTGAGCCCCGAAACGCCGTCCATGGCATTGTCGATCCGGATACCGTGCCAGTGAACGGATGTCGGCTCCTCCAGATTGTTGGTAAACCGGACACGGATGCGGTCTCCCTTGTTGACACGAATTTCGGGTCCCGGCACCTCACTGTTGTAGGCCCAGACATCTGAAGCTTCAGCGTCTGGCCGGAAGAGTTTTTTCCTGGCAGGCCCGGCGATCAACTCGAATTCTGTGGCGCTTGTGCGTGCCAGTGACAGAGCTGGAAACTGGACGGCGGAGACAAGCGCCGCCGTCCTGATGATAAAATTGCGCCGGTTGATCATATTCAGGTTCCAGAGGACAAATTGGACGTGGGGGTGAGGTTTTGACTGCTCAATTACACAGCGTCATCATGAAGTCGTCTACTACAGTCTCCGTCGGCCTACGTCCGAACCGAGTGCGGATTGCAGCAGTTGCAGATTCAGGCGACCAAATTCCAAGTGTTCGTTTCAAGCGAGTATTTGGCACTGATAAAGGTTCTACCAACTGGAAGGTCAAGCTAGCAGACTCGCATTACTCCGTCTGGACAACGCATGCGGGCCAGCCAGAACGGTGGTGACTAGACTGCAAGCCGTCGCCTCAAACGGAAGATTTGATCGACTGCGCATGATCGCCCACACTAGTTTCTTGCGAAGTTCCCTCCAAAGGGATCAAGATCGAGGCGCACAACCCACCCTCCTGCCGATTGGCCAGCCAGATGTCACCGCCATGGGCTGTGATGATAGTCCGTGCAATTGACAGACCGAGCCCGTGCCCACCGGTTTCCAACGACCTTGATTGTTCGAGCCTGAAAAACGGATCGAAAACACGTTCAAGATCGGTTTCCGGGATGCCCGGCCCGTCATCTTCCACCGTGATCATGAGATGGTTGTCTCGAACTGAATATGCCACGCGCGCGATTTTGCCATAACGCGCGGCGTTTTCGATCACGTTGCGAAGCGCTCGGCGCATGGCGGTCGGACGAATACGAACACATATCGCCCCGCCCCTATCCAGGAGGAAGGGAACTGGAGAACCGGTTCTTAGATCTTCGAGAAGAGCGCCCACTTCGACAGATTGAGAGGCTTCGGATGCAGACATTCCGCGGGCGAAGGTCAGTGTCTCCTCGACCATCGTCTGCATTTCCTCGACCGAGGTCACCAGACTGCTTCGTGTTTCCTCGTCGTCAACCATCTCGGCGCGGACACGCATTGCCGTAAGCGGAGACCTGAGATCGTGTCCCAGTGAAGCCAGCAACCGTGTTCGGTCCGCAACAAACCGGGTCAGGCGATCCTGCATTCTGTTGAAGGTCGAGGTAAGTTCTCTCACTTCGCTCGGTCCCACGGCGGGTAATTCGGCAATTTCTTCGCCGCGTCCCAGTTTGTCCACCGCGCCGACCAGCCGCCTCAGTGGACTGGTAAAGCGAGTCATGAGAAACCAGAAAACAGTGATCAGGATGACCGCCGCGGTGAGAATAAATGTCAGCATGGAGTAAAACGGCCACTGGAAGGGCGGGCGCTCGAACCGGGTGCCGACATTGAGCCAACGTCCGTCAGATAGTGCGATGGACAGGTTCATTTCAACCGCAGAGACCGCGCCGTGCATCATTGACCGATGCATTTCAGCCATTTCAGACGAAAGGTGCGGCATCGGCAGGATTTGGCCCTCGATTTCATGCAATTCGACACGGATGTCACCGCTGTAACTGTCCCCCAGAAGCGCACGTATTCGGGATTCGATCAGACCACCATCGGAGCCATCTGAATTTCTGGCAGTCGCTTCACCCGACAAGTCAAATCGGACAAGCGGCGAATTGGCCGCGCGCAGGATCGAACCTTGCAGATTGTCCGGAGCCTCTTCAATCAGTCTCGCCACGTTGGCGGCGCGGCCGGCGGCTTCGAAACCAAGCGCGGCCCGAACCGCAAGGCTCCTCTCATCGACGAACAACCACAGGCTCACGACTTGTGCGACAACAAGCGCGGCCACAACAAGCAGCACGAGTTGAGCCCTGAGGCTTGTCAACGGCCCCCAGTTCAACCCAGCACCTCCACGTCCGCCGACAGGTAATAGCCGCCGTTTCTGACGGTCGTAATGATCTTGGGCTGAAGAATGTCGGGTTCGATCTTGCGCCTGAGACGGCTGATCTGGTTGTCGATAGTGCGGTCCAACGGCCCGGCTGAACGGCCAGCCGTAAGGTCCAGAAGCTGCTCGCGGCTCAGAACCACCCGCGCGCGTTCCAACAGGACGATCAACAGCCTGAACTCTGCGGTGGTCAAGCGCGTTTCGTTTCCGGATTTATCCACCAGCATCCGACTGTCTGAATCAAGCTCGAGGTGCGCAAAGCGAAGCCGCTTTCCCGCAAACCCGCCGGCAAGCGTTTCCTGCCGTTCCGACCGGCGAAGCACAGCCTTGATCCGCGCCAGCAACTCCCGCGGATTGAACGGCTTGGCAAGATAATCATCGGCCCCGATCTCGAGTCCGACGATCCGGTCGGTGTCTTCGCCCAACGCTGTCAGCAGGATGATCGGCAACGCGCGTTCGGCCGACAGCCGCTGGCACAGCGAAAGGCCGCTTTCGCCGGGCATCATGACATCCAGCACCATCAGGTCATAATTGCCACCGGCAAGTTTTACCTCGGCATCCTGCGCATCCTTGGCGGTGCCCGCGCGCATGCCGTTCTTCTCAAGAAAACGCTTTACGCTTTCACGGATTTCCTTGTGATCGTCGACGACAAGAATGTGTGGGGCATCGGACATGAGCTTTTCTATCGAAATCCGACACACCGCGTCAGTGTTTGTTTTGTCACCGAATGTAACAGGACCCGCATCTTGCGACATAGCGGTACAAACCGTTGGATGCAAACCATTCAAACCTGATTTCTTATGCCCAGATAAGGAATGTGCAACCAACCAGGAGATTGTAAGATGTACAAGTTCAAGACCATCGCAACAGCGCTGCTCATTTCGGCCGCCGTGCCGACGCTCGCGTTCGCCCATGCCGATCATGGACAAGGACCGTCGAACCGCGACTCGGGCGCTCACATGAAAGGCGGCAACGCCAACATGATGCAAGGAGCGATGGGGCAACAGTCAGGCATGAAAGGCCGTGATATGGGATCCATGATGCGCATGATGCAGATGATGCATGGTGGACAATCGGGCATGATGGGCATGGATGGCGAAACCGGCGGCATGGGCGCGGGAATGATGGGCATGGGCGGAGCGATGATGGGTGGCGCCGACCATATGCAACGCCTGTTCGACGCAAATGATGACGGAACAGTCTCGCCCGAGGAACTTCGCACCGGTTTGCTTGACGCCCTGAAAACCTACGACGCGGATGGCAACGGAACGCTGTCGCTCGACGAATTCGAAACACTCCACGCCGCCCATATAAGGGAACAGACGGTCGACCGCTTCCAGGCCTTCGACGCGGATGGAGACGGGCAAGTCACCTCCGAGGAATTTGCCGCGCCCGCCGACAGGATCAAGCGGATGATGATGATGCGGTCGGGCAACATGCTTGGTCAGAATGATAGCATGATGGACGGCGAGCAGCCGGGAAGCATGATGCAGAACGGTACACAGAGCGAAACAAAAAAGGACAATTGAGCGTTATGCCGGTTGGACAAACCAGTGGCGGAGGCAATGCCTTCGCCACTACATAGCAAGGGATTGAATGAATGATGAATGGTTTTGGTATGGGTTTTGGCGGGCTTTGGATGATCCTGGTGCTGGTCCTTGTCGGCCTCGCGATTGTTGCACTGATCAAGTATCTGGGAAAATGAAGACTGTGAAAGGATGACAATCAGATGAGCTACACCATAGACAGAATATTTTCCGGGGCCGATATCGACGATATCGACGCCCGTACGCGTGCTGCCCTGGCTGCAGCCGGCTTCGGAATTCTGACTGAAATCGACGTCAAGGCAACAATGAAGAAGAAAATTGACAAGGACCTGCCAGGGTATCGCATCCTTGGCGCCTGCAATCCGAACATGGCCTGGCAGGCTATCGGCATGGAGCCGAAGGTCGGGGCGATGCTTCCGTGCAACGTGATTGTGCGCGAGACTGACGAAGGTGTGGAAGTGTCGGCGGTCGATCCGGTGGCCTCGATGACCGGTATCAACAATCAGGAACTCGGCGCAGTCGCTGACCAGGTCCGGCAAATGCTTGCGGAGGTCGTATCAACGATTTGATCCTTCATGCCGGGGAGTCAGCAAAACAGAAAACCGTTCGCACTCTACATGCAAGCCTGATCAAAACGTTTTGATCAGGCTTGCATGTACTGCACCGGCCTGAGAAGCAAAAGGCGGGACCGCCCGTCAGGAACAGGGAGTGGCCTGGCTATGGTGGACTTTGCGAACAACGCGCCACGCCCCGGCTGACCTCGAAAACCACTCTTTGCAGGCTGTTCTATTTGCATTATGTTGTTCCCATCACGCGCCAATCACCTGATTTTGATTTTTCGTTAACCTCATTGACGAACGATGCTGCTATCGCTGTCGAAATGAGGTGCAACATCGCGCGCTCGGCGGCACCAACTCTCCGATCCACAAGGGACAGAGATGAACTTGTATCAAAAGCTACTCAGATTTTTGATCCTGCCCACATTGGCAGTGTCTATGACGGCTTGCGTATCGACGGTTCTTGACGTCGACAACAAGGCAAATCAGCCAATTGCGGCGAGCCTTGTCAGCGATATGAGAAAACTCAAGATGACCCCGGCCGATCCCATCCTGATCCGGATTTTCAAGGATGAGAGCGAGCTTGAAATCTGGAAACGTGACCGCACCGGGCGTTACGCGCTTTTGAAGACCTTTCCAATGTGTCGCTGGTCCGGCAAGCTCGGCCCGAAGACCAGAGAAGGCGACCGGCAGGCTCCAGAAGGATTTTACCATGTCTCCGCCGGCATGCTCAATCCCAACTCGCAGTATTATCTCTCTTTCAATCTCGGCTACCCAAACAGGCTGGAAAGTGCACTCGGCTACACCGGCGACGCCCTGATGGTTCATGGAGCCTGTACATCGTCAGGATGTTACGCGCTCACGGACGCCGGCGTCGCGGACATCTATGCGATTGCCCGTGAAGCCATCAAAGGCGGACAGTCATCATTTCAGGTGCAGGCTTTTCCATTCCGGATGACACCTGCAAACATGGCGCGAAACCGAAATGACCCGAACTTCGATTTTTGGACAAACCTGAAACAGGGCTATGACATTTTG
>NZ_JBDWHW010000188.1:0-48034 GCF_039975035.1 Hoeflea sp.
GCGGCGACCAGATGGGTCGGCAGATCGGAAATGAATCCCACCGTATCCGACAGGATCACGGTGCTGCCATGCGGCAGCTTCATGCGCCGCAATGTCGGGTCCAGGGTGGCAAACAGCATGTCTTCGGCCAGCACCTCGGCACCGGTGACCCGGTTGAACAGCGTCGATTTTCCGGCATTGGTGTAGCCCACAAGTGCCACAATCGGATGCGGTACCTTCTTGCGCTTGGCGCGATGCAGCTGCCGGGTGCGGCGCACCTGGTCGAGTTCGCGCTCAAGCTTGATGATGCGGTCCTGCAGCAGCCGCCGGTCGGCCTCTATCTGGGTTTCACCGGGGCCGCCCATGAAGCCGCCACCACCGCGCTGACGTTCAAGGTGGGTCCAGCTGCGAACCAGCCGTCCCTTCTGGTAATTGAGATGCGCCAGTTCGACCTGCAGCACGCCTTCCTTGGTGGAAGCGCGGCGGCCGAATATTTCCAGGATCAGGCCGGTGCGGTCGATCACCTTGACCTTCCACTCCGTTTCCAGATTGCGCTGCTGTACCGGCGTGAGCGGATGGTCAACAATGACCAGTTCCGAGCCAGACGAGTCGATCAGCGCCTTGATCTCGAGCATCTTGCCCTTGCCGAACAGGGTCGAAGGCCTCGGAGCGGAGATCGGGATGATCAGCGCTTCGGCGACCTGGAGCTCAATGGCGCCTGCCAGGCCGATGGCTTCTTCCATGCGGTGGGTATCGGGGCGCTTGGCCACGTGACCGCCTTCGGGGCCGCTGCCGGGCGCCGGATTACGGGTCCGCAATGCCGGGATGAGCACGATTGCGCGCGTGACTCCGGACTTGCCGTCCGGGTCGATGAAATTTCCAGTATTATCAACTGTTTCGATGTGAGTTGTCCTGTCAGGCGCCGTCGCCGGCGTCCTCATTCTCGAACATCTGGACCGGCTGGCTCGGCATAATGGTGGATATCGCGTGCTTGTAGACAAGCTGCGAATGACCATCACGTCTTAGCAGAACACAGAAATTATCGAAAGATGTCACCACGCCGGTCAGTTTCACTCCGTTGATCAAAAAGATCGTCAGGGAGATTTTCTGCTTCCGAACCGTGTTGAGAAAAAGATCCTGCAGGTTTTGTGAACGCTCCGCCATTGCGCCTATTTATCCGTCTTTTTCTTGCCCGCGCAGCCGCAGGTCGTTATCGCAATCGTTCGGTTCCCAACAAAAATTGCCTTTTCAAGGCAATCCGGTATGTGCCTCGCGGCCTTCCGTAACGTCAAGTTCCCAACACTTTTGTTCCCTCTGACAGACAGATTTTGTTGGCTTGCCGCTGACAGAATTTCGCTCGTCCGAACGTAAAGCAGAAGATCATTGTTATGAGCGTTTGTAAACACTTGATTTTGATGTGCGGGCAAGGTTTTGCCGGGCATCGAACGCTAACGATTGATCCAGTACCGTAGGTTCAGAACGGCAAAAACCACCATCACTTCAAGGCGTCCCAAAGTCATCACCGCGATCGCCGCAAGCTTTGCCGATGCCGGCATCGCGGCCAGTTGCGGCCAGGCCTGGTTCACCGGGACGGTCGCATATGAAGGCGGAATCAAGGCCTCGTAAACCGGCCCGGCATTGGCGAAAAACGCGATGGTCATGGTGATTCCACCCTCGAAATTCGTGGCGCTCAAGGTGAACCCGATCGCCGCAAAAGCTATAATCAACAGCGACAGCACGAAATAGGTCCAGATCGCGCGCATGCTCTCCTCGTCGATCGTCGTCTTGCCGAACCGAAGGCTGGTCACGCTGCTGGGATAGATCAGAAGGTTGAGTTCGCGGGCGGAATGAATTGCCATCGCCGCGATCCGGTAGACCTTGACCCCGCCGGTCGTCGAATAGATACCACCGCCGATGAGAACAATCACCAGAACAATGATATCCGGCCAGAGCGCGATGACGCCTGGCCGGCTCTCTATGCCGCTGGTGGCAATCAGCGAAGAAGACGTCAGCAGGCTTTCCGCCAGAATCGGTCCCAGATCCGCACCTCCCGAAACAGTTGAAATCCGAACAGCAAACAGCAGTGCGACCAGCAGGATGGCCATGGTGATGATGGCAGTTTCCGGATTGACCCTGAAAAAGTGTTTGGGCGAGCGCAACAATCGCCGGCGCCAGAACACGCTGACGGTCCCCAGTGCCAGGCCCGCCGCCAACACCAGTTGCGCCAGAGGGCCGGCATGATTTTCAAGCGCCCCGTCGAAGGGAAGAAACCCACCGGTTGCGATCGCCATCATCGCCATCATCGCGGCAAATGGTCCATCGACGCCAGTCAGCATCAGTCCGACGAACACGATGAATGTCATCAGGATATATTGACCCAGCACCTCGCGGAATTCGGCAAGATCGACCGTCATGTCGCTGGCATAGCCGGTAATGATGCGGCGATCCCCGGCGGGAAGACCGCCAAAACCGCCTGGCGCCAGAACATGGATGATCGACACAAGCGTCAGGAAGCCGCCATACCATTCGATCGATGAGCGCCAGAACAGGATCGCCTGGGGCGCGGTTTCACGGGTCAGCAAGGACGATCCTGATGTGGTAAGTGCCGCAACTGCCTCAAACCATGAATCAATCCAACTCAACCCGGCAAGCGTCTTGAACGACACCGCCGCGAAAACCGGCAGCAGAACCCAAACCGCCACAAGCGCCAGATAGCCGGATGCCCGTCCCAGTCTGCGTTCAAATCCGGAAATGGCCGCGAGCACCATCAGGGCCGCGAACACGCCGAGCGCGC
Organism: Hoeflea sp.; assembly: GCF_039975035.1. Taxonomy (GTDB): domain Bacteria; phylum Pseudomonadota; class Alphaproteobacteria; order Rhizobiales; family Rhizobiaceae; genus Hoeflea. The sequence continues at coordinate 2,774 of NZ_JBDWHW010000188.1, forward strand.
CGACCAGCAGCATGGAGAGCGCCAGATCCCGCATGCCATCTGCGATGGCGAACAAAACCGCCGGCACCACCAGTGCACAAAGCCCTGCGGATGCAACTGCCAGTACGTGCAGGACACCTAGCATGAGATCAGAAGAACTCTAGGCTTACGCGGAACATCTGCTCGACATGGCGCACGGATTCCAGAGCCGCAAACATCACCACCCGATCCTTGGCCTTGATCTTGAGCGAACCGTCGGGCCGCAGCACCTGCTTGTCGCGGTAGATCGCGCCGATCCGCACGCCGTCAGGCAAGTCAAGGCTTCGCAATGGTTTTCCAACCAGCGGAGAAGTCTCCAGCGCTTCGGCCTCGATCACTTCCGCCGCCCCCTTCTGCACCGAATACACCGCGCGGATACGTCCCCGTCTGACATGCTGGAGAATTCGCGAAATGGTCACCGCGCGCGGGTTGATATGGGCATCGATTCCCATGGTCTTGGTGAAAGACTGGTAGGACGGATTGTTGATCAGGGCGAGATTGGCCTTGCAACCCAGCCGTTTGGCCATCACCGAGGCTAGTATGTTGACCTGATCGTCATTGGTCAGCGCAACCATCAGGTCGGCATTCTGGATGTCGGCCTCCACCAGAATGTCCTGATCCAGCGAAGACCCGTTGAGCACTACGGTGCGCGACAGCGAATCCGCGATCGACACGGCGCGGCTGCGGTCGGCCTCGATAATCTTGACCCTGGTTTTGGGCTGCCGCTCCTCGATCGCCGCGGCGACGTAATAGCCGATATTGCCGCCGCCGGCGATGACGATACGCCCGGCTTCCTGCTCCTCGTGGCCGAACAGGCCCAGCGTGCGGCGCACATGATCGCGGTCGCAGACGACATATGCCAGGTCTCCGGTTTCGAGTTGGTCGCTCGAATGCGGCACGAAGAGTTTCTCGTTACGCCAGACCCCGACCACGGTGGCAAGCAGGTCGGGAAACAATTCGCTCAACTGCACCAGCGGCGTGTTGACCACCGGACAATCCTCAAGGCACTCGATGGCCACCATCGCCACCTTGTCATCGGCGAACCTGACTGCATCGGTGGCGCCCGGCAGCGCGATCCGGCGCAGCACCATCTGGCCGACCTCGACTTCCGGCGAGATAATCACATCAATCGGCATGTGGTCGCGCGAAAACAGATCCGCCCAATGCGATTTGAGATAGGATTGGGCCCGGATACGGGCAATCTTGGTCGGCACATTGAACAGTGAATGCGCCACCTGACAGGCGACCATGTTGATCTCGTCATACAGCGTGACGGCAATGATCATGTCGGCCTGGTCTGCGCCTGCCTGGGCAAGTACATCGGGGTGCGCGCCGTGACCGACATAGCTGCGCACATCGAGCGTGTCGCGAATCGCCTGGACAAGTGTGGCTGACGTGTCGATCACCGAGACGTCATTGTCCTCGGCGGCCAGGCGTTCGGCGATGCCGTACCCTACCCGTCCCGCACCGCAAATGATGACTTTCATTGCGCTCCCCTTGCCTGCGTTGTCAGGCGGAATTGAAATGTGGCGACCGTGGCCGCTTCGCGCTGCTTATACGCCAAGCGATTTCAATTTGCGATGCAGTGCGGACCGCTCCATCCCGACAAATTCGGCGGTTCTGGAAATATTGCCGCCGAACCGGTTGATCTGGGCGATCAGGTAATCACGTTCGAACAGTTCGCGCGCCTCGCGCAGCGGCAGCGTCATGATGTGGTTTGAACCCGCCGCTGACGTCTTGGGCAGCATGTCGGAGACATCATCGGGCAGCATGTCGGCGCTGATCACCGTGTCCGGACCGTCGGATCGGGCCAAGATCATCAGCCGTTCCATATAATTGCGCAATTGCCTGATATTGCCTGGCCAGGTGTGGGCCTGGATCACGGCCAGCGCATCCTCGCCGATGCGGCGGTTCCTGATGCCGGCCTGTTCGGATACCTGCCGCATGAACATGTCGACCAGAAAGGGAATGTCCTCGCGCCGCTCGCTGAGCGAGGGCACCTTGATCGGAACCACGGCGAGGCGGTGGTAAAGATCTTCGCGAAACTCACCCGCGGCGATCAATTCCTCGAGATTGCGCGCCGTCGAGGAAATGATGCGCACATCCACCTTGACCCGCTTGGTACCGCCAACCCGCTCGAACTGCTGATCGACCAGCACCCGCAATATCTTGTTTTGGGTGCCGCGCGGCATATCAGCCACTTCATCGAGGTAAAGAATGCCGCCATGCGCCTCCTCCAGCGCGCCGACCTTGCGTTCATGGCTGGCCGCGCTCTCGGTGCCGAACAGCGCCACTTCCATGCGCTCGGGCGTAATGGCTGCTGCATTGAGAACGACAAAGGGTCCGCCCGCGCGGGAGGATTTCCGGTGAATAAGACGCGCCACCAGTTCCTTGCCGGTCCCCGAAGAGCCCAGAATCATCACACGGCTGTTGGTCGGTGCGATCTTGTCGATGCTTTGCTTGAGTTGCGAAACTGCAACCGATGTTCCGATCAGTTCAACCGGATCTCCGGAGCGTTTCTTGAGTTCGGAAACCTCGCGCTTGAGTTTCGAGGTTTCAATCGCCCGGGAGGCCACCAGCACCAGCCGGTCAGCCTTGAATGGCTTTTCAATGAAATCATAGGCGCCGCGCTTGATCGCCGACACCGCGGTTTCGATATTGCCGTGACCCGAGATCATCACAACCGGAAGGTCGGGATATCGGGCCTTGATTTCATCGAGCAAGGCCAGTCCGTCCAGACGGCTTCCCTGCAGCCAGATATCGAGAAAAATCAATCGCGGCACCCGGTCGGAAATCGCTGCAAGCGCCGAATCGCTGTCGGCCGCCATCCGGGTTTCGTGCCCCTCGTCGTCCAGAATACCCGATACGATCTCGCGAATATCCGCCTCGTCATCAACGACCAGAATGTCAGACGCCATCTGCCGGTTCCTTTGCATGTTCGTCTTCTTCGGCGGGCGCAGGCGCATCCACCGGAAGGCGGACTGAAATCATTGCGCCCTTGCCTCCGTCGACCTCCGCCGGCGCGTCGCGCAACTGGATCTCGCCACCGTGGTCATCTATGATTTTCTTGACAATAGCTAGGCCAAGACCCGTGCCCTTGTCGCGCATCGTCGTATAGGGTTCGAGCAGCCGGTGCCTGTTTTCACCCGGCAGACCGCGGCCACTGTCGATGATATCGACAATGTATTCGCGCCCATCGGCAGAACGTTCGGCCCGCACGATGATGGTCTTGCCGGTGCGTTCATCATCTGGCGGAACCGCATCGATTGCCTCGGTGGCGTTCTTTATCAGGTTGCCGAAAGCCTGGCCAAGCATCCGCGGATCAAATTCGCCCTCAAGCGGTTCCTCAGGGATTTCTCTGATGAATTCAATGTCATTCCGGCTGACTTCACGCAGGAATACCGCATCCTTGAGGATGTCGCGCAGATCTGCCCGGGCCTTTGAGGGTTTGGGCATGCGCGCAAAGGAGGAAAACTCATCGACCATCCGGCCAATGTCCTCGACCTGGCGCACGATCGTGTCGGTGCATTGATCAAAGATGGCCCGGTCATCATCGGGAATTTGCTTTCCGTAGCGGCGGCGGATGCGTTCGGCGGAAAGCTGTATCGGCGTCAGCGGGTTCTTGATTTCGTGGGCGATGCGGCGGGCAACATCGGCCCAGGCGGTCGAGCGCTGCGCGATCACCAGGTCGGTGATATCATCCAGGGTAACGACGAAGGATTCGAGCTGATCGTGGGTTTCTTCCCGGGTGACCTTGACGTTGAGCGTACGTTCCTTGCCGCCGCGGTGCAACGTTATCTGAGCCCGGGCATCGGCTCTCGGCCGCATCGCTGCCTCTGCCATTACGGTCTCGAATTCCGGTGCGACTTCGGTAAACCTGTTGCCGATCACTTCGGTGCCGTTGCTGCCCAGGATATCGCGCGCCGACCGGTTGGCGATGGTTATCGCGCCCTGGTGATCGACGCCCACCACACCGGCGGAAACGCCCGACAGCACGGCTTCGGTAAAGCGGCGGCGATCGTCGATCTGGTCTTTCGCCGACAGAATCTGGTCACGCTGGGTGCGGATCTGAACGATCATGTTGTTGAAAGTCTGCGCGAGCGAACCGACATCGCCATCTGAAGCATGCACCGGCACCGAAATGTCGAGATTGCCATTTGCCACATCGTCGGACGCGCCGATCAGGATCCTGATCGGACGAACCAGCCGGTCGGCGACGGCAATCGCGGTCCAGATTGCCGACAGCAGCACGATCAACGCAAATCCGAGATACAGGATGCCAAAGGCCAGTTGCAACGATGTCCGGCCCTGCTCGAGCGTCTGATATTCCTGGGTGGCCTCTTCCATCAGGCGCATGGAGCGCATGACTTCCGGATCCACCACACGGACCGTATACAACAGCGTGTTGTCGATCTGCTGAAGCGGTATCAATGCACCGACCAGATTGGTCACCCCTGGCGGGATCAGGGTCGGCTGGCCCTTGACCGCGTCCTTGAGCGCCTCTTGCGGCACCGCGGGAAGCGGGCGTTCGGTCTCGATGTCGGCTTGCGAAATGACACTGCCATCCTGACGCACCAGGAACGCACCCAGAAGCCCGCGGCCGACCGCCTGACGCGTCATGAATTGCTCGAATCCGACGCGGTCAAGCGTGTAAAGCGAACGCGCATTGTCGAGATCGTTCGCCATCGAGACTGTCTGTCCCTGCAGAAACCGCGCATTCTCGAGCACATAGGCTTGCGCCACGGAGAGCGACGAATTGACGATCGACTTGGTTCTGAGCGAAAACCAACGGTCTAATCCGACATCCAGCGTGATCGAAGCGACGATGGCGACCATAATCGCGGGAAGAATCGCCACGATGGAAAACAGCCCCACAATGCGAATGTGAAGCCGCGCCGCAGCCTTGCCCCGTCGCCGCGCCTTGAGCAGCGTCCGGATCTCCAGCAAGACCAGCGTAACCAGCCCGATGACGAAGATCAGGTTGATCACCAGCGCAGCGAGCACAACCTGGTCGACCGGTTCAATCGGTGTCAGTCCGAGCAGGATCGAGAAGGAGATCAAGGCGCTCAGGAAGGCCGAACCGACCAGTGCAATACCGGGAAGGGTAAACAGGTTCCGGCGCTGCCGGGCTTCCTGTCCGGCAATCGCCGTTTCAGTGAAAGCCGGTTCAGTTTCCGCTGGGTCCGGAGCTGTATCGATCGCCGTCAATTCCTTGCTGCTCCAATTTCGCCAGGATTGCATCGTTGCGAACAAGCAACACAATGTGGCGAAAATGCAACTTTCTCGCAAAGCCTGTCAAGCCGGACCAGGCTTTACGTGAACCACATTGATGTCAAATGCATGTCGTTTTCACGCGGTCCGCGTTTGGTCGACCACGTACAGACGAAAATCCACGGTGTCGGGGTTCCTCGCGCAACTTGCCGGAGCCAGCGCTGCAGGTCAGGCAAGCCGCGGCGAACGGTAGACCGTGACCCCGAGTTCGCGGATCTTCTTGCGCAAGGTGTTGCGGTTCAGCCCCAGCAGATCCGCCGCCTTGATCTGATTTCCCCGTGTCGCCGTCAGGGCCGCCAGTATCAGCGGATACTCGACCTCCTCAAGCACCCGTTGATACAGTCCTGAAGGCGGCAACCCCTCGCCGAATCCGGCGAAATAACGCCGCATGTTTTCCTCCACCGATTGGGCAATGGTTGTCGGCCCGATCGAGGAAGATCCCTGCGGCGATGCAGGTTCGGGGGATTCGATCCTGAGTTCATTGTCGATGATTTCGCGGGTGATGACATCCTGGGGATAAAGCGCCATGACCCGGCGCACCACGTTTTCCAGTTCCCGCACATTGCCCGGCCAGGCATAGGTCTTGAGCAATTCAAGCGCTTCGCCGTCAAACCGCTTGGCGTCGAGCCCCTCGCCAACGGCCTGGCGAACAAAATGGCGCACCAGGTCCGGCACATCCTCGGCCCGGTCCCTCAGAGATGGCAAACGCAGCGGCACCACGTTAAGACGGTAAAACAGATCCTCGCGAAACAGGCCCTGATTGATCAGGATCTTGAGATCCTTGTTGGTCGCAGCGACGATCCGGACATCGGTCCTGATCGGGGTGCGGCCGCCCACGGTGGTGTACTCGCCCTGCTGCAACACCCTGAGCAGCCGGGTCTGCGCCTCCATCGGCATGTCACCGATTTCATCAAGAAACAGGGTTCCGCCCTCGGCCTGCTCAAACCGGCCGGTGGATTTGTTCTGCGCGCCGGTAAAGGCGCCCTTTTCGTGGCCGAAAAGCTCTGATTCGATCAGGTCACGCGGAATCGCGGCCATGTTGATGGCGACAAACGGACCGTTTCGGCGCTTGCCGTAATCATGCAGCGCGCGGGCCACGAGCTCCTTGCCGGTTCCCGATTCGCCGGTGATCATCAGCGTCAGATCGGTTTGCATCAGGCGGGCCAGAACCCGGTAGATCTCCTGCATCGCGGTGGAACGTCCCACCAGCGGCATGCCCTCGCTGGATTCCTCGGGCTGGGCTGCAAGCTTGCGCGGCTCGGACAGCGCGCGTCCGATGGTGCCGATCATCTCGGTGAGATCGAAGGGCTTGGGCAGATAGTCATAGGCGCCGCACTCGGACGCCTTGATAGCGGTCATGAAGGTATTTTGCGCACTCATCACCAGCACCGGCAGATCCGGGCGCGCCCGGCGGATTCGCGGCAGCAGATCAAAGGCGTTCTCATCGGGCATCACCACATCGGTGATCACCAGATCGCCGTCCCCGGCCGAAACCCAGCGCCACAGTGTGGCGGCGTTCGAGGTGATGCGGACTTCATAGCCGGCGCGGCTGAGCGCCTGATTGAGGACCGTGCGGATCGCTGCGTCATCGTCGGCGACAAGTATGGTTGCTTTGCCCATCATATCAGTCCTTTTGGCCGGTTGCCTTGCTCTTGGAAGACGGCAACTGCTCGATTGGCCGGCCGTCGGGCGAGACCGGCATGAGAATGCGGAATGTGGTTTTGCGGCTCTGGCTATCGCATTCGACGATCCCGCCATGGCCGCCGACGATCTTGGCGACGAGCGCCAGTCCCAGCCCCGAGCCGTTGGTCTTGGTGGTGATGAACGGATCAAACAGATGCTGGATCAGATCCGCCGGTACGCCGGGCCCATTGTCCTGGACGCAAAATTCGAGCGGCAACGAGACCTTTTCGCGGGTTCCCGCAACAGAGAGCCGAATGCCCGGACGATAGGCTGTGGTCAGCACGATCTCTCCATCGGGATCGTCGCCAATCGCTTCCGCCGCGTTCTTGACCAGGTTGAGGAACACCTGCACCAGCTGATCGCGATTGGCGTTTACGGCCGGAAGCGAGGGATCGTAAAGCTCGACGAACTTGATCCGGCGCGCAAATCCCGCCTTGGCCACGGCCTTCACATGATCGAGTACCGAGTGAATGTTGACCGGCACCCGGTCCACCGGACGTTCGTCGGAAAAGATCTCCATCCGGTCGACCAGCGAAACAATGCGGTCGGTTTCATCGCGGATCAACCGGGCAAGTACGCGATCTTCATCACCCACCGACGTTTCCAGCAGTTGCGCGGCGCCACGGATGCCCGACAGCGGATTCTTGATTTCGTGCGCCAGCATCGAGGCCAGTCCGGTAACCGAACGGGCAGCCGCGCGATGGGTCAGTTGCCGGTCGATCTTGTCGGCCATCGAGCGTTCCTGAAACACCACGACGACATTGCCGGGCAGGCCAGCCACCGGCGCGACATAGAGATCGACCAGCTTGTCATTGCCAAGGCGGGGCGAACTGAGATCCACACGGTATTCGTTCACGGCGGCGCGGCGGTCCCGCACCTGTTCGATGAGTTCGAGCAAAGGACTTCCGAACGGAATGAAGGCATCGAGCTTGTGGCGGCCGAGATGGCTGGCGCTGGCGGCGAAAAACGACTCCGCTTCCCAATTGGCGAAACACACCAAGCTCTCGCCATCCACCATGATCACGGGATGCTGGATGGCGTTGAGCACCATGCCGGCGGTTTGCGCATCGGCGGCGGCAATCTGATCGTCGAGTTTTTCGGTCACGCAGCACCCTCCATCAACGAGGCGGACACAGTGTCGCCGCCAAGCGCCTCGGCGAACATGGTCAGCACTTCGTCGGGATTGCGCGACGTCATCATCGCCCCTTTCAGCGCGATCGGAGCCAACGGCGCAAGCGTGTCCAGATACCAGCCGATATGCTTGCGGGCATGGCGTACGCCGACATCCTCGCCGTAATGGTCAATCATCATCCGGTAATGCGCGAGCGCCACCTCCGCGCGCTCGGCACCGGCTGCGGGTACGCTGCCAGAACCGGCCAGTTCTCCGCAAATCCACGGCTGACCGCGAGAGGCCCGCCCGACCATGACAGCATCGGCGCCCGAACGGCGCAGGCACTCGGCGATGGCGGAGAGCGAATCCACATCGCCATTGGCGATCAACGGCACGGTGACGGCATCCCGGACACGGGCGATGGCGTCCCAATTGGCCACGCCCTCGTAAAACTGCATGCGGGTGCGGCCGTGGACCGTGATCATCTGAACGCCGGCGGCTTCCGCCCGCGCCGCAATCAGGGCCGCATTGTGACTGTCATCGTCCCAGCCAAGCCGCATCTTCAGCGTTACCGGTACGCAAACCGCCTTGATTGTCGCCTCGATCAGCCCCAGCGCATGATCGGGGTCGCGCATCAGCGCCGAGCCGGAATATCCGCCTGTCACCTTCTTGGCCGGGCACCCCATATTGATGTCGATCATCGACGCGCCTTCGGCCTCGGCAATGCGGGCCGCCTCGCCCATCCACCAGGCTTCACGGCCAGCAAGCTGCACCACATGCGGATCGATGCCGTCGCCACGCAAACGGACCTGCGATTCGCGCCGCTCCGTGACCAGTTCCCGGCTTGCCACCATCTCGGTGAAAACCAGCCCCGCGCCATGTTTCCACGCCAATTGCCGGAACGGCAGGTCGGAGATGCCAGACAGCGGCGCCAGGAACACCCGGTTCCGCGCCCTGACAGATCCGATCTGAAGCGGCTGACCTAAAATGGTGCTGATATTTTGCATACGTATCGCGCAACTTTCTTCGTTGCCCTTTTTTTAGACAATTACTGGGGTGTTGCCAAGCTGTAATCGGCCGGTTGCCGAGAAAAAAGCGAAAGAGCTTTTTTCCGCGCGACACAAGCTCTAAACACCTGCGGAGTTAGGGTCGCGGGATCTGGATGTAAATGAACAATGCACAAAAATTCGGCCTGGTAATTGTTGCCGCAGGCCGCGGTGAGCGCGCCGGTTCGCCGGAAAACGGGCCGAAACAGTACCGTCGGATTGGCGGACGCCCGGTGATTGCCCGAACACTTTCGGCCTTCCTGTCGCATCCCGATTGCGCCGAAGTCGTGGTCGTCATTCATGCCGATGATCAAGCCCTTTATGCCGCGGCCACCGCTGGGCTTTCCGGCATGGCCAGCGTCCGCACGGTTTTCGGCGGCGCCGACCGGCAGGCCTCGGTTCGCGCAGGCCTTCAGGCGCTGTCAGCATCTCCGCCACGCCATGTGTTGATTCACGACGCGGTTCGACCGTTCGTGACCCATGAGATTATTGATGGCGTGCTTGAGGCGCTGAACGCCGGCTCCATGGCCGCCCTGCCCGCTGTCGCAGTGGCCGACACGCTCAAGCGCTGCGACGCCAATGGCCAGGTTGCAGGCACCGTTTCGCGCTCAGGCCTGTTCGCCGCCCAGACACCGCAGGGCTTTGATTTCAAGATGATTTCCACTGCCCACGCCAACGCCGCGGCTGAGACTGCTATCGGGTTCACCGATGATTGCGCAATTGCGGAATGGGCAGGACTGGGCGTACGTTTGACGCCGGCGCATCCTTCCAACATCAAGCTCACCACCGCCGAGGATATTGCCATGGCCGACGAGGCTCTTTCGCCATCACGGTTGCCCGATGTTCGCACCGGAAACGGTTATGATGTGCACCAATTGGTGCCGGGCGACTTTGTTACACTGTGCGGGGTGGAAATACCGCATGATCAGCGGCTTGACGGACATTCCGACGCCGATGTCGGCCTGCATGCGCTGACGGACGCGCTGCTGGCCACCTGTGCCGCCGGTGATATCGGCGATCATTTTCCGCCATCCGACCCGCAATGGCGCGGCGCCGCATCGGACATCTTTCTCGCTCACGCCGCCCGGATAGTCCGGGACGCCGGCGGCGTGATCATGAACGCCGATGTTTCGCTGATCGCCGAGGCGCCGAAGATCGGACCGCACAGGCAGGCGATGCGCGCCGAACTGGCCCGGATCCTCGACATTTCGATCGACCGCTGTTCGGTCAAGGCTACAACCAATGAAAAACTTGGCTTTGCCGGTCGCCGCGAAGGCATCGCCGCCATCGCCACAGCCACGGTTGTGTTTGGACACCAGCAATGACCGAGGCTGACATGCTCGCCGAAATCCGTGCCGACAGTCGCCTGCTGGCGCAGGAAATCCTTGAGACATTTTCTGAAATCGGCGCGATGGTGGCGACGGCTGAATCCTGCACCGGCGGGCTGATCGCCGGCGCCATCACCGATATCGCCGGGTCCTCAGTGGTGTTCGACCGCGGTTTCGTCACCTACACAAACCAGGCCAAGCAGGACATGCTGGGGGTTCGCGCCTCGACGCTCGAGAGCTTCGGTGCGGTCTCGGCTCAGGTCGCCACGGAAATGGCGCTCGGCGCACGGCGACGCTCACAGGCGGGGTTTACCGTATCGGTGACCGGCGTCGCCGGCCCCGGCGGCGGTACAGAGCTCAAGCCGGTTGGTCTGGTCTGGATGGGGCTGTCCGGTCCTGATGATCTGACCAGCGCCGTCGAGTTGCGCTGGGATCCGTCCTGGAGTCGCGACATGATCCGCGCGGCGACTGTGCGCGCAGCACTGGAAGCCCTGATCAACCGCGCGAAATCGGCGTAACTGATTGTATCAGGAGACGCCGGGGGCGCCGTAAATGGCTCCGGCACGTTTCTCGAAGGCTTCGGCGAACATCCGGAAGGCGCGGTCGAACATCGTGCCCATCAGCATGCCCAGCATCCTGCTCTTGAACTCGTAATCAATGAAGAACCTGATCTCGCATCCGGCCTCATCGTGCGGCTCAAAATTCCATTTGTTGTCGAGATACTTGAATGGACCATCAAGATATTTGACGTCGATGGCAAGTTCATCGGGCTTCAGCAGCACCTGGCTGGTGAAGGTCTCGCGGATCGCCTTGTAGCCCACCGTCATATCTGCAATCAGCAGCGTCTTGCCATCGCGTTGCTTTCGCGAGCGAACGTTCAGCGCCTCGCACAGCGGCAGGAATTCCGGATATCGCTCGACATCGCCAACCAGATCAAACATCTGGCGCGGAGAATGCGGAACAAGGCGGGTGGTCTCGAAACTGGGCATGAGTCACAAACTGAAGATAGTGGGCGTCAAACTCAAGCCCGCGCTGCGCCGGCAAGCCGTATTTCATAATTAAAGCGTTGATAAACAGCCCTATTCGGTCGGGCTCGCCCTGCAAGTTGAACCTGTGCAAACGGAGGAACCATCGATTGGCCCGCCCGCACGGGTCCGGTGTGCACTCAAACCGGATCACGGTTGACCTGTCATAATTCGACCAATCCGTAAACAATTCATTAGCTTCGGCATGCCAGTCTCAAGCCAAGTATTCTGCGGCTATGTGAGGACGAAAACCATGGAGCCGAAAAATCATGCGCTGACCCGCCTGGGCAATCTGAAGGACCGAGAGGCGGTCTATTTGCGCCGCGACGCCAATTGTCCGGTGATAACCCACGTCCGAAGACGTGACGGCGACGAGCACATCGCCGTACCGTCCTGGCTGGTCAATCTTAGTGAGGATGGCTGCCTCATCACCTCTGACTATTTTCCGAAAAAGGCCGAGGATGTGTACATCATCATTCCCGGCCTGGGGTCCAAGGTGCATGGCAAAGCCAGAAGCCAGGGCAATTACACCCTCAATATCAAGTTCACGACACTTTTGACGTCCGAGATTGTCGGCAAAATTGCCCGCATCAAGACCATTCCGAAGTCCTGACGCTGCGCCGCAATCAGCGCCGTGGCGCCTTCACGCCAGCCAATCGTCGAGTTTGGCGGCACGGACATCCTTCATCAGATCGAGAAAGCCTTTTGCCTGATGAAGTGCCGTCGCTTCACCCTTGGTTGGCGTCGCCAGGGCCGCCTCGCCGACCGCGCCGGATGCATTCAGGTCGCTGGCAATCCAGGCGAATGCATGCGGACCGGTATGCCGCAGCAGGCTGAACTCCTTTTCGGCCAGCGTCACCGAAGAGACAAAATTCTCCGCCTTGTCCATTGTCACAAGCTCAGGCCGGAAATGCAGCATCAGCGATGTTTCGACATCGCCGCCGTGAATGCCGTAGGACGTTTCTGACTTGCTGAACATTCCGTCCGGCAAGCCAAACCGCATCCAGGACGTCTTCACCGCCAGCATTCTGGCGCGCACCCTGAGTTCTCGGGCCACGATGCCCATTACCTCTTCATTGCCGCCATGCGAATTGACCAGCACCACCTTGCGGATCCCCGCGCGGGCGATCGAATGGCCAAGCTCGACCCAATGATCAATCAGCGTGGCGGCGGGAATGGTCAGGGTTCCCCGTGCGTGCTGATGCTCGTTGGACTTGCCCACGCACTGCACCGGCAGGATGCGGATATCCAGATCGTCCGGCGCATGCGCGATGACAGTCTCCAGCATGCCCTTCATGATGGAACTGTCGGTGGAAACAGGAAGATGCGGCCCGTGCTGCTCGATTGCCGCGATTGGAAGCACGGCAATTGTCCTGTCCGGATCGAGGTCATCGAATTCGCGCGTGGTGAAATCACCCCACCAGATTTTCCGTATCATCTTCATTCTCCTTCATACCCCAGTCCTGTTCCGGCGCGGCGGCAATGACTTCGATCTCGACCTTGAAAGCCTCACGCGCGAAACCAGAGACGATCATCAGTGTCGAGGCCGGCGCCGGATCCGCAAACAGCCGGTCACGCACTTTCATGTAACCGGGCAAATGAGCCCGATCCGTGACATAGGCATTTATCCTGACGATATTGGCCAATTCCAATCCGGCCGAGTTCAGCACAGCCGCGATATTGTCAAAGCAAAGCTCGGTCTGCGCTTCCGCCGATTCCGGAATATGATCATCCACGGTAATCGACAACTGCCCTGAACAAAACACAAGGCGGTGTCCTGGCGGCACTTCCACGGCGTGGCTGTACCGGGCGAATGGAGCGCGGATCGAGGGTGGAGTGTGGTGTTTCATCTCGCCAGTCATGTGCAAGGACTCCGTCAAGTCTTGAAAGGTTTTCTTAGTCTATCCCATGCCGGCTTGGAATGGGCGAGCTTCTCGGCGTAACGCCAATTGCAGATGAAAAATTAGGCGGTATGCTTACGTAAGACGCGATCAGACAAAACACCTGGGCAGTTTGGGGTATGCGATCTCGACAGACCCGTGTTCACAGCTCATGGCATGCGGTTTGCTAGATACCCGTGTAGTCCGAAATACGGAATTCGATATGGAATTCCGTTCATATGAAAAGGGATGGTGTACATGACGCTTCTTCTTCGTTCCTCGGCCGCACTGGCGGTCACCCTGGCTTTGAGCGCGCAGGCGTCTGCCGCTGAAAATGTCACTTTTGGCACAAACTGGCTGGCGCAGCCGGAACATGGCGGTTTCTATCAGTCTGTCGCCGATGGCACTTACGCGGCCTGCGGACTTGATGTCACCATCGCGCAGGGCGGGCCCCAGGTGAACAACCGCGCCCTTTTGCTGGCAGGCAAGATCGAGTTCCACATGGGCGGCAACATGCTGGAAGCTTTCTCCGCGGTGGAACAGAATATCCCGGTCAAGGTTGTCGCCGCCACTTTTCAGAAGGAACCGCAGGTTATCATGACCCATCCCGGTCAGGGCCTTGATACCTGGGAAGAGCTGAAAAACGCCGAACAGTTCATTTTGGGCGATGCTGGTTTCCAGAGCTATTATCAATACATGATCACCGAGTTTGGCTTCGACGCCTCCAAACGTGTGCCCTACACCTTCAACCCGGCGCCTTTCATCGCCAACCCGAAATCCGCGCAGCAGGGCTACATCACTTCCGAGCCTTTCGCGGTCGAGCGCGAAGGCGGCTTCAAACCCAATCTGTTCCTCGTTGCCGATTACGGCTTCGACACCTATTCGACCACGATCGAAGTCATGCAGAACACGATTGATACGAAGCCGGAAGTGGTCAAATGCTTCGTCGATGGCTCGATCAAGGGCTGGTACAATTATCTCTACGGCGACAATGCCGCCGCCAACGCCATGATCCAGAAAGACAATCCGGACATGACGGACGAGCAGATCGCCTTCTCGATCGACAAGCTCAAGGAATATGGCATCGTTGATTCCGGCGACACAGAAACCATGGGTATCGGCGCCATGACCGATGCGCGCATGGAGAGCTTCTATGCCAAGATGGTCAAGGCCGGCGTGGTCAAGGACGATATCGACATCAAGGCGTCCTACACGCTCGATTACGTCGGCAATGGTGTCGGCCTCGATTTGAAGAAGTAACGGATCGGCCCGCCCGGATAACATCATCCGGGCGGGCTTTGCCTTCCGCAAGCCCACATTCTGGACACCTATGCCCGACCGGACACATCCTTTCCTGATCCTGCAATCCATCGGCAAGACATTCGCTTCCGGCGTCACCGCGCTCGACAAGGTCAACCTGACCGTCAACGACGGTGACTTCATGAGCCTGCTCGGGCCCTCGGGCTGCGGCAAGTCGACCGCGCTGAGGATCATTGCCGGATTGTCTGCGCCAACCCAGGGCGTCGTCGACTGGCGCGGACCGCCGCTCGATCAGAACGACATCGGATTTGTCTTTCAGGAACCGACATTGCTGCCGTGGGCCAGCGTCTATGACAATGTCTGGCTGCCCCTGCGCCTGCGCGGCATGTCCCGCAACCAGGCCGAACCACAGATCAAGGAGGTCCTCGAAAGGGTGCATCTGACCGGATTTGAAAATGCCGTGCCCAGGGAACTGTCCGGTGGCATGAAAATGCGCGTTTCCATCGCCCGCGGTCTGGTGACCAAGCCGCGCATATTGCTGATGGACGAACCCTTCGCGGCACTGGACGAGATCACCCGCTTCAAGCTCAACAATGATCTGCTGGAGTTGTGGCAGGAGCGACGGTTTACCGTCATTTTCGTCACCCACTCGGTGTTCGAGAGCGTTTTTCTGTCCAACCGCATTACCGTCATGGCCGCCGATCCGGGCCGGGTGTTTGAAGAACTCGTTGTCGAGGTGCCTTACCCGCGCGATGCGCAGTTCAGAACCTCCACGCACTATGCCGAATTGTGCCGCAATGCATCCGACGCCCTGTCGCGCGCCATGGGCAAGGAGGCTGCCGATGCCGTCCATTGAGAATGCAGCAGTCGTCATTGACGCCGAAGAAGCCCGCCGCGAACGTAACCGCCGCATGGAACGCACCGGACGCTGGCTGTTGCCGCTGATCATCATGGCCGCTGCCGTGTATTTCTGGGACCGCATCTGTGTCTGGAACGAGATTCCGCAATACATCCTGCCGCGCCCCGGCGTGGTGCTCAACACTCTGATCGAAGACGCCGGATTGTTGTTTTCCTCGCTTCTGGTGACGCTGCGCATCACCGTTTTGTCACTGGCGCTCGCTGTCTTCGGCGGGGTCGGACTATCGGTTCTGTTCACCCAGTCGCGCTGGATCGAGATGAGCCTGTTTCCATTTGCCATTGTTTTGCAGGTGACTCCGATCGTGGCGATCTTCCCGCTGATCAACATCTATATCGACGATCAGACGACAAAATTGCTGCTTTGCGCCTGGATCGTTGCGTTCTTCCCGATCCTGTCCAACACCACGCTTGGCCTCAATTCGGTCGACCGCAACCTGATTGACTACTTCAAGCTCAACGGCGCCACCCGCTGGCAGACGCTGTGGCACCTCCGGTTGCCCGCCGCCATGCCCTATTTCCTCGGCGGATTGAAAATCGCCGGCGGACTGGCGCTGATCGGGGCTGTGGTTGCCGAATTTGTCGCCGGAACCGCCGGTCAGTCCTCGGGCCTTGCCTCGCGCATCATCGAAGCCGGTTACCGGCTCAACGCACCACGGCTGTTTGCCGCCCTCATCCTGATTTCCCTGACCGGGATCGTGATCTTTCTCACCCTGTCATGGATTTCCCATCTCGTGCTGCATCGCTGGCACGAGAGCGCGCTCAAGCAGGAGCAGTAAGCGATGACGTCCACCGTCACCCTGCCCGCGTCCGGGGTCTTCACACTGACCAATCTGCGGCTGCACCGGTCCCACGTCTCAGGCGTCGAAGGGCTGGTGTTTGATGCCGATGGGTTCGCCCTGAGCAGGATCGATGTCGCCGGCGGAAACATCATCGCCATTGGCGACGGCAATGCACAATCAGGGGATGGCAGCGGCATTGATTGCCGGGGAGCCATTGCCTTTCCCGCCCTTGTCGATTGCCACACCCACATCGACAAGGGCCACATCTGGGCTCGCAAACCCAATCCGGACGGCAGTTTTGCCGGTGCGCTGACGGCTGTCGCCGAAGATCGCGCAGCCCGCTGGACAGCCGAGGACGTCGAGCGGCGCATGGAGTTTTCGCTGGCCTGCGCCTATGCCCATGGCACCAAGGCGCTGCGCACCCATCTCGATTCCGTGCCGCCGCAGGAAGATATCTCCTGGCCCGTCTTCGAGACCGTTCGCGAGCGCTGGAAAGGCCGGATCGAGCTTCAGGCAGCCTGCCTTTTCGGTATTGATACCGCCCGCGACGAGGCCTGGTTCAACCGGCTGGCCGATATCGTCGCGCGCCATCGCGGCGTCCTCGGCGCCGTCACCTATATGGTTCCTGATCTCGATGTTTTGCTCGATCGCATGTTCCGCAAAGCCATCGATCTCGGACTTGATCTCGATTTTCATGCCGATGAGACCGACGATGTCGAGGCCGTCTCGCTCGACCGCATTGCCGACGCCGCTTTGCGCCATGGTTTTGAGGGCAAGATCCTGGTCGGCCATTGCTGCTCGCTCGCCCGCCAACCCGATGCCAGGATCAGTGCGACGCTCGACAAGGTCGCCCGCGCAGACCTGTCCGTCGTCTCGCTGCCTATGTGCAACATGTATCTGCAGGATCGCCGCGCGAATGCCACCACGCCGCGCTGGCGCGGGGTGACGCTGCTGCACGAGATGGCCGCGCGCGGCATCAATGTCTGCATCGCTTCCGACAACACCCGCGATCCGTTTTACGCCTATGGCGATCTCGATGTGCTGGAAGTCTACCGCGAAGCCACACGGATCCTGCATTTCGACCACCCTGTCGGCAACTGGCCGGCGACGATTGGCGCCAATCCGGCCCGTGCCATGGGTCTTGCCGATGCAGGAGCCCTCAGGCCGGGCGCCGGAGCAGATCTCGTTCTGTTTCGCGGGCGAAGCCTGACTGAACTACTCTCCCGACCCGAAAGCCGCCGAACACTTATCCGAGAAGGTAAGCTCATTGACGCGACTGTCCCCGACTACCAGGACCTTGACGACTTGATGGAGCTTTGAGCCATGGACATGACCGCACTGATTGCCGACCTTGACGGCATTCGAATCGAGCACAACGACAAGATCGTTCAGCAGAAAAGCCGTGATTTCTACTGGTATTCCCCGGTTCTCAAGCGTCAGCTCGACCATGTCACCGGTGATATCGTGGTTTCGCCCGGCAACGAGGAGGAGCTGATCCGCGTTCTCAAGGCCTGTTACCGTCATGAGGTTCCGGTGACTCCGCGCGGCACCGGCACCGGCAATTACGGCCAGGCCATGCCGTTGTCCGGCGGTGTGGTGTTGAGCCTTGCAGACCTCAACGACATCCGCGACATCAGACCCGGCAGCGTGGTCTGCGGACCGGGGGTGGTTTGCTCCGACCTCGACAAGGCGGTTCGCGAAGCCTCCGGGCAGGAGTTGCGCATGCATCCCTCCACCGCGCACACTGCGACCATCGGCGGTTTCATCGCCGGCGGCTCCGGCGGCGTCGGCTCCATCTCCTGGGGCGGGTTGCGCGATTTCGGCAACATCATCCGCCTGCGTGTCGTCACCATGGAACAACAGCCGCGTGTGCTCAACCTCACCGGCGAGGATCTGCACAAGGTCACCCACGCCTACGGCACCAACGGCATCATCACCGAAATCGAAATGCCGCTGGCGCCTGCCTATGACTGGGTCGATGCCATTGTCGGTTTTGACAGCTTCGATGCAGCGGCGATTTACGCCAACGCGCTGGCCCGTCAGGACGGCATTCTCACCAAACTGATTTCAGTTGTCGCAGCACCCTGCCCGTTTGACTATTTCAAGCGCCATCAGAAATTCCTCACCCAAGGCCAGAGCGTGGTTCTGGTGATGGTGGCGCCGCAGAGCCACGACGCCTTCAAGGCGTTCACGGCGAGAAACTCCGGCGAGATCGTGTTCGACGCCACCACCGCGGGCGATCTCAAAGGGTTGCCGCCGGTGTTCGAACTGGCCTGGAATCACACCACCTTGCGCGCACTGCGTGTCGATCCGGCCTGGACCTATCTGCAGACGCTTTATCCCTTCCCCAACCAGCTCGATCTTGCCGCGAAGATGGACCGGATGTTCCCGGGCGAGATGATTTCTCACCTCGAATTCGTCCGTTTCGATGGCGACATCACCTGTTTCGGATTGCCGCTCATTCGTTTCACCACCGAAGAGCGGCTCGACGAGATCGTCGATCTGCACAACGCCAGCGGCTGCCCGGTGTTCAATCCGCATCGCTTCACGCTTGAGGAAGGCGGGATGAAGCAGACCGACGAGATCCAGCTCGACTTCAAGCGGCAGGCCGATCCCAAGGGCCTGCTCAATCCGGGCAAGATGATTGCCTGGGATGATCCGGATTATGATTTCGGTTCCGGAGAGGTCTGGTTGTTCAAAGGCTTGAAACAGGCGAGTTGAGGCAATCGAGATGCGAGTTCTTCTGGTCCATGCCCACCCGGTGGCATCAAGCTTCAATGCCGGCCTGTTCCGCCTGACCGCCGACCGGCTGTTGCAGAACGGTCACGAGGTCGATGTCATCGACCTGTACAAGGACGGCTTCAATCCGGTCATGAGCGAGGCCGAGCGGCTGGACTATCATGACCTGACCAAAAACCGGAAACCGGTCGAATCCCATGTCGACCGGTTGCTCGCCGCCCAGGCCCTCGTGCTGGTGTATCCGGTGTGGAATTACGGCTTTCCGGCCATCCTCAAGGGCTGGTTCGACCGGGTGTTTCTTCCCGGCGTGTCGTTTGGTCTGGTCAACGGCAAGGTTCAGCCGACCCTGCACAACATCGAAAAGATCCTGGTCGTGACCTCCTATGGCGGCTCGCGATTCCGCTCATGGCTGATGGGCGACCCGCCGCGCAAGATCGCCAACCGCATGCTGCGCGCCACGGTCAGGCCCGGCGCCCCTGTCACCTATCTCGCCCATTACGAAATGAACCTTTCCACCGACAAGACCCGCCAGGCCTTCATGACGCGCGTGGGAAGCGCCGTGGACAAAATCTGATGCGCATTCTCCTCGTCTATTGCCATCCGGTTCCTGAAAGCTTTTGCGCTTCAGTCCGCGATGCCGCCATCCGCGGACTTGAAAAAGCCGGGCACGACGTCGACCTGCTCGATCTTTATGCCGAAGGCTTCGATCCGGTAATGCCCGCCGATGAGCGCCGCCGATACAATGACATGAAACTGGCCGATCACCCGTTTCCCGATCACGCCCGCCGGCTCAAGGCTGCCGAAGCGCTGATATTTGTCTATCCGACCTGGTGGTACGGCCTGCCCGCGATGCTCAAGGGTTGGCTCGACCGGGTCTGGACGTCGGATCTGACATTTGCAATTCCTGATGGCCCCGGCCCGATCAAGCCGCTGATGACCCATGTCCGCCTCTTGGGCGTGATCACCACCTGCGGCGCGCCGCGCTGGTGGTCCTATGCGGTTGGCCATCCCGGCAAGCGCACCATCCTGCGCGGCATGCGGGCCTTGTGCGCCAAGACCTGCCGCCGGGTGTTCATGGCACACTACATGATGGACAAATCGACACAGGAAAGCCGCGCAAAATATCTTGCAGCAGTTGAAAAGCGCCTTGCAAGCCTATGAATTCGGCTAATTATTTGCCCTGTCCGGGTGCGCATTGATGAAGGCCGGCAACTGATCGCAGACCGCCCGGATCGCCTGGATGCGCTTCAGCCCGGAAATATCCGCGCCCCAACGTTCGGCATTGTAGATCTGCGGGATCAGGCAGAGATCGGCAAGTCCCGGCGTTTCACCATGGCAGAACTTTCCGGTCGCCGGATGATCGAGAAGCACCTCGAAGGCGCCCAGCCCCTGACCGATGAAGCGCTGCATCCAGGCCACCCGCATGGCGTCGTCGCCTCCGGCCAGTTCGAGCACGTGTGCGACGACCGACGTGTTGCAGACCGGATGGATATCCATGGCGATCGCGTCGGCCAGCGCCCTGATCCGCGCCCGGCCGGCCGCATCATCCGGCAACAGCGGAACGCCGCGGGTTTCGATGATATACTCGATCATTGCCAGCGACTGGGTCAGCATCAGTCCGTCGATTTCGAGCGCCGGCACCAGCCCCTGCGGATTTCGCGCTAGATGGGCAGACGCCTTGTGCGCCTGCCCCAGCAGATCGACCACCTCTGTCTTGTACGCGATGCCCGCCAGATTGAGCGCGATGCGGACGCGGTAGCTCGCCGACGAGCGCCAGTAGTCATACAGGATCGGCATGTCCATGGATTGCCCCTAAGATTTCTCGACCGTTTGCTCGATAGCACCGAAGATCGACTGGCCATCTCCATCCTTCATTTCGATGCGGACGGTATCGCCGAACCGCATGAACGGGGTTTTGGGTGCGCCCGACGTAATGGTCTCGATCATCCGGATCTCGGCGATGCAGGAATAGCCGGCGCCGCCCTCGCTCACCGGCTTGCCCGGATCGCCCTCCGGCCCCTTGTTGGAAACGGTTCCCGAGCCGATGACCGTGCCAGCGCACAAGTCCCGCGTCTTCGCCGCATGGGCGATCAATTTCGGGAAGTCGAATGTCATGTCGACGCCGGCATTGGCGCGCCCGAAAGCCTCTCCGTTGAGATCAACCTCAAGCGGCAGATGCAGCTTGCCGCCATCCCAGGCTTCTCCCAACGCTTCCGGCGTCACCGCAACCGGCGAGAACGCCGAGGATGGCTTGGACTGGAAGAACCCGAACCCGTTTGCAAGTTCCGCAGGGATCAATCCGCGAAGGCTGACATCATTGACCAGCATGACCAGCTTGATCGCCTCACGGCAGGTGTCGATGTCCGCGCCCATCGGCACATCGCCGACAATCACCGCCACTTCGCCCTCGCAATCGATGCCCCAGGCTTCATCCGCCATCCGGATCGCTCCGCGCGGCGCCAGAAAGCTGTCTGACCCGCCCTGGTACATCAGCGGAACGTCCCAGAAGCTCGCCGGCATTTCCGCGCCGCGCGCCTTGCGCACCAGTTCGACATGGTTGACGTAAGCCGAGCCATCGGCCCACTGGTAGGCTCGCGGCAAGGGCGACAGCGCATCGCGCTCGTGAAACCGTTCGGTCGGCTCCGCGCCGGATTCCAGCATCTCGGCCACATCCTTGAGCCGCGGCGCCACATGTTTCCAGTCATCCAGCGCTGCCTGGAGCGTGCGCGCGATATGCGGCACGCCGGACGCGCGGGTCAGATCACGCGAGACGACAACCAGACGGCCATCACGGCTTCCGTCACGGAGTGTGGCAAGTTTCATGCGGATTTCCTTTGTTGTTGATTTGAGTTGGGCAACGGCAATTCCAGCCCATCGTGACTGATGGTCAGCTGCCCGTCCCATGTCGTGCGGACCTGCTCGGTCCAGTGGATTTCGGCAATGGCCGGATCATCTGCAGGCACCAAATGATTGAGCACCAGTTGGCCCACACCCGCATCCGTGGCTATACGTCCGACATCGGCCGCCATGGTGTGGCTGGCGAGCAGATGGGCTTTCAGCCGCTCGCCGTTTCCGGTTCGCGCCACCAGCCTGTCGACGCCATCGGGATGCATGGCCTCATGCACCAGAATATCGGCGTCGCGGGCAAATCCGGACAGGGGCTGAAAATAGGCGGTATCAGCAGAGAACACGACGACGCGGCCCTGGTGGCTGACCCTGAGCGCGTAGCACTCGGTGACCGGCGGGTGCTCGACCCGCAACGCCTCGATCTTAAGCCCGCCTTCCTTGATCACCACGCCCTCGCCGATTTCCGAGATCGTCACAAGGTCGCGGATGTCGGGTCGCCCCTCGTCGTCGATCCTGAGATCGATGTCATAGCTCAGTGAAGCAACAAATCCGTCCCAGACCGCTTTCGTGCCAACCGGACCGAACACCACAACCGGTGCATTCAGGCCGGAAGTCCATGCCGTATGCAGCAGCGGCCCCAGTTCAAGCACATGATCGGAATGCAGGTGCGTGATCAGAATTATGTCGAGCTGGTTCAGCGCCATTCCGGCCTCGACCAGCCCGCGCGAGACCCCCAGGCCGCAATCGATCACAATCCGGCGTCCGCCGATCTCGATCAGCGACGATGTCGGCGATGGACCACCCGGACGGATCGCCGGACCACCCTTTGACCCCAGAATAACCAGCCGTTCGCTCATCTCGCTCTCCCATGGCGGCAGCTTCCGGCGTGCCGTCAAATTTCCGCTCAAGTCCTTCCCGGCAATTCACGCAGCTCGCCTGCAGCATATCAAGCTCAGCGGCATAGCGGGTGACCATCCGCGGGAATCGGGTTCCAAACTTAAACGTCCTCCTATCCGACAGCTTGACCGGTTTCAGCTCCACCGTCGAGGCCTTTTCAAAGGCACCATGATCAGGCCCGTGTGGCATCACCATATTGTGCAGACCCAGGCCGCCGGGCAGAAGTCCTTCTTCCTTGGCGTCATCGGGGCGCTCCGAATGCTGTTGGAATCAGATGCCCATAAAATCAGTTGTAAACGCAACCATCAACCTTCCTGTTAAGCCGTGATGCCACCGGTTTTCAGCCGCTGTTGTCTGCGTCGTTGTCGGTTGCCGGGTGATGGAATTCAGGAAACCAAACATGTGAACCGCAGCTTCACAAAGCGCTTGTCTACCAGAATCACAGACCGGGACTGCACTAAACAATCCCTGGCAGCCTGCATCGAAACCGTGCCGCCCTCGATAGGCGGGCCACAAAAATCCCATAAATATAATGGGGTTGCATGCGGCAAATTCACCTATCGTAGCGACGTGGAGTGCGGATTCACAATTCAGAAACCAACAGCCCCACATAAGAATTTTCGAGGCCAAAAAAGGTGCGGAATGTAATCGCGACCGGGCCCGCGGCGACCATGATGGTTCCTCCCCCTTTTTCTCCGTCCTGCACGCTGCTTTTGGCAGGTGCTCATTATTCAAGGAATAAGTCGCATGCTCGGCTTCTTAAAAAAATCACTCGCCACAAAGCTCATTGTAGTGGCAGGTGCCACTGTCGCTTCTGTGCTTGTCATCTCCAATTTTGTCCTTATCTCCAACACCCGCGAGCGCGTTGAAGCGCTGGTGTTTGAACAAGCCCAGGTCGAAGCCAAAGCCATCTCCGCCGACATTGCCGGCGAGATCGGTGGCTTGACCACGGCCACCGCAACAGTTGCCGCCATTACCGGCCGCGCTCACGCAGAAGGCGACCTCGACCGCAAGGGCATCATGAACATGCTCAAGGCCACAATGCAGACCCACGATCTGGCTTTCGGCAGTTGGTTCGCAGAAGCTGAAAACGCATTTGACGGTCGTCAGGCAGACTACATCGACAACAAGGAAATGGCAGGCAATTCGAAGGGTACGTTCAGCCCTTACTGGTCAAAGACCAGCAGCGGCGATATTCACTTCTCCACCTTCGAAATCAGTCCGGCCGATTCCTGGTATGCACTATCCGCCAACAGCGGCAAAGGCGCCATCACTCCGCCTTACATGGCGCAGGAATCTGAAGTTCCCACCACATTGACCTCGATCACCTTCCCGGTAAATTCCGGTGGCAAGCTGATCGGTGTTTCAGGCATCGATGTTTCACTCGCCTCGCTATCAGACAAACTGTCGAAAATGCGGCCGTTTGAAACCGGTCGGGTCATGTTGGTCTCGCAAGACAGCAAATGGCTGGTCGGTCCGACGCCGGAAGCCATGATGACTGACTTCGACGCCGACGGACAATCTGAAGTCCAGGCGGCCCTTGGCCGTGGCGCATCAAGCACGGTGCGTGATCTTGCCGGTCAAGACGGATCTGTTGTCCATCGCCTTGTCTATCCTTTTGAGCTTCCAGGCGTGAATGCAAGCTGGGTCGTTCTTGTCGATGTCCCCGATGCGGCCATTTCCGGACCGGTCATGCAGCAGACCCTCATGATGGTCATTGGCGGCCTGATCGTTCTCGGCGCTGTGCTGATCGGCATTTTTGTCGCGAGCCATCGTCTGGTCAAGCGGCCACTCGACAGCCTGGTCGCAGATGTTCAGACTCTCAGCAACGGGCAGTATGACAAACCGATCAGCGGCCAGAGCAGCTCGGACGAAACCGGAGCTGTCGCGCGCGCGCTTGAAGGATTCCGCCACCGCCTGGCAGAGTCCGACCAACTCGAATCCCAGGCTTCGCGGGATCGCAAGAGTGCCGAGAGCGCACGCGAAACCACCGAAACCGAACGGGCCAACGCCGCGGCGCTGCAAAAACAGATCGTCACCCGCCTGGGGGCTGGCCTGTCCCGGCTCTCCGCCGGCGACATGACGCATCGTATCACCGAGGAATTCCCCGGCGAATACGCCCAGCTCCGCAATGATTTCAACTCGGCCATGCAGAGCCTTGAGCAGACCATCACGACAGTCAACGCTTCTGTTTCCAATATCACCGCCGGTACCGGCGAGATGAGTTCCGCCACCAACGACCTGTCGATGCGCACCGAAAAGCAGGCGGCAAGTCTTGAAGAAACCGCGGCGGCTTTGGAACAGCTGACCTCTCAGGTCAACGCCAGCGCGGAAAATGCAAAGACTGCCGCTCATACGGTGGAAAACACCAATAGGAGCACCAGCGAGTCAGGCGAAATCGTTGAAAAGGCCGTCGATGCCATGACCGGGATCGAACAATCTTCCCGCGAAGTCAGCCGCATCATTGGCGTGATTGACGAAATCGCCTTCCAGACCAATCTGCTGGCCCTGAATGCGGGTGTTGAAGCAGCGCGTGCCGGTGAAGCCGGCCGCGGTTTTGCCGTCGTTGCCCAGGAAGTCCGCGAACTTGCCCAGAGGTCGGCGTCTGCGGCCAAGGAGATTGCCACTCTGATCAAGGTGTCAGCCGGTCACGTTGACCAGGGCGTCGAATATGTCGGCCAGACCGGCACGGCACTCAAGGATATTTCCGCCCAGGTGGACAGGATCAACAGCCTGATCCGTGAAATCTCCCAATCGGCATCCGAGCAGGCTGTCGGCATCAAAGAGATCAACCAGGCTATCAACCAGATGGATCAGGTCACCCAGCAAAACGCTGCCATGGTGGAGGAAACCACTGCCGCCAGCCTGACGCTCAACAATGAAGCGCAGGTGCTCGGCAAACTGGTCGCCAATTTTCAGGTTACAAAAAACGCCTCGTCACAGGAACTCGGAGCCATGGCTACAAGGATGCGGAGCAAGCAGCCTCATCCCACTCAGGCGCCGGCCAATACCCGGCCCAGGGGCAATGCCGCAGTGGTAGGCGCAGACTGGAGCGAGTTCTGAGCAACATCGCTTCAACCAGGTAAACTCAAGCAGCAAAAAGGGGCCCAACGGCCCCTTTTTCTCGTTCATGTTTCACTTCAGCTTTTCGATCATCGCCGAGAAATCCATGCCCTTGCCCTCACCTGCAACAAACGCGTCATAGAGTTCCGTGGCGCGCGCTCCCATCGGCGTTTGCGCGGATACACTTGAGGCTGCCTGTTGCGACAATTTGAGATCCTTGAGCATCAATTCGGCCGCGAAGCCGGGCTTGTAGCCATTGTCCGCCGGGCTTTTCGGGCCGACGCCAGGCACCGGGCAATAGGTGTTGACCGACCAGCACGAACCCGACGAGGTCGAGACCACATCGAACAAGCTCTGCGCCGAAAGCCCCAGCTTTTCAGCCAGAGCGAAGGCCTCGCAGGTCCCGATCATCGAGATGCCGAGCAGCATGTTGTTGCAGATCTTGGCCGATTGCCCGGCGCCGGCTTCGCCGCAATGCACCGCCTTCTGGCCCATGATCTCAAACAACGGTGCGGCGCGGCCAAAGGCCTCGTCGCTGCCGCCGGCCATGAAGGTCAGCGTGCCTCCGGCAGCACCACCGACGCCACCGGAAACCGGCGCATCCACTGAAAGCAAACCATTCGCTGATGCCAGTTCATGCGCAGCCTTGGCGCTGTCGACGTCAACCGTCGAGCAATCTATGAAGGCCGAGCCCTTGGCGCCCGCCGGGACAATCTCGGCATAGACCGACCGCAGGATGTCGCCATTGGGCAGCATGGTGATCACCGCGTCCTGGCCCGATGCCGCATCCGCGGCCGATTTCGCCGTGGCCACTCCCTCAACGGTGACACCCGCCACGTCAAATCCGGTGACCTGATGTCCGGCCTTGACCAGATTGGCCGCCATCGGTGCGCCCATGTTGCCCAGTCCGATAAATCCGATTTTCATGCCATCCTCCCAACAAACCCTTCGAAAGCGGCGACCATCGCCGCGCTAAAGCTCGATATCGCCGCCCGGCGCTTGCGACAGCATGGCTGTCACCATTTGAGCCGTCACATCCTCCACCCGGCCGTGACGCCAGTGCGGATTTCTGTCCTTGTCGATAATCGCGGCACGAATGCCCTCGACGAAATCGCCTTCCGACGCGCTGCGCGAAGTGAAGCGGTATTCCTGTTGAAGCGCCGAACGGATATCGTTGCTTTCACGCGCCCGACGTACAAGTTCAATGGTGCAATTTGTCGACAGAGGCGAGCCGGCGCGAATGGATTTGGCTGTCGCCGCACCCCAGTCATCATCAGGCAAGGACGCGAGGATTTCGGCAAGCGTATCCTCGCCGAAATGCGCATCGACCTGCTCCCTCAAGGCAAGCAAAGGACCATCTTCGGGGTCGCGCGCCAGCGCTGCAACCGCCGACCAGTCACCGGTCTCGATCAGTGCTTCGGTCAGGCCGGACCATTCTGTCTCGGGAATGAAATAGTCGGCAAAGCCGGCCAGGATCGCGTCAGACGCGTTCATGCGGTAGCCGGTCACGCCGAGATACTCACCCAGCCGCCCAGGCGCCCGCGCCAGCAACAATGTTCCGCCAACATCGGGAACCAACCCCACCGCGCATTCAGGCATGGCAATCTTCGATGTTTCGCCCACCACCCGGTGCGAGCCGTGCAGCGACACGCCAACGCCGCCGCCCATGGTAAATCCCTGGCACAGCGCAATGTAGGGCTTGGGGTAAGCGGCGATCTTGGCATTGAGCCGGTATTCGTCGCGCCAGAATGTCCGGCCGGCCTCGAAATCGCCGTTGGAGGCGGTGTCATGCATGAATTGAAGATCGCCGCCGGCGGAGAATGCCTTGTGCCCTTCCGCATCGATCAGCACGCAGGCCACGCGCTCATCGTCGCGCCAGCCGTCAAGGGCTGATTCAATGGCCAGCACCATCTCGTAGGTCACGGCATTGAGCGCTTCGGGCCGCTGCAGCGTAATCTGGCCGATGCGGCCGATCTTGCGGATGCGGATGCTCATGCGGCGCGCTCCGAAAGCAACGCGCGTGAAATGATCACCCGCATGATCTCGTTGGTGCCCTCAAGGATCTGGTGCACCCGCAGATCGCGAACGATCTTCTCAACGCCATAATCCGCAAGGTAGCCATAACCGCCGTGCAGCTGCAGCGCGTCATTGGCAACATTGAAGGCGATGTCGGTGACAAACCGCTTGGCCATGGCGCAGTATTTGGTGGCGTCCGGCGTCTTGCGGTCGAGCTTGCTGGCTGCCTGGCGCAGGAAAATTCGCGCCGCCTGCATTTCCGTTTCCATGTCGGCGAGCCGGAACTGCAGCGCCTGGAACTGGTCAATGGATTTGCCGAAGGCTTGCCGCTCGCCCATATAGGCAAGCGTCTTGTCGGGCGCCGATTGCGCGCCGCCCAGCGCGGACGCCGCGATATTGAGCCGTCCGCCATCAAGCCCGCTCATGGCATAGCGGAAACCAGCGCCTTCCTCTCCGAGCAGGTTGTCCGCCGGGATGACGCAATCATCAAACTGCACTTCAGACGTCGGCTGCGAGCGCCAGCCCATCTTGTCTTCCGGCGCGCCGAAGGAAAGGCCCTTGGTCCCGTCCTCGACCACAACGGCGGAGATGCCTTTCGGGCCGTCAACGCCAGTGCGGGTCATCACCAGATAGAGGTCGGAAAATCCGCCGCCGGAAATGAACGCCTTGGTGCCATTGAGCTTGAAGCCCTCATTGGTCCGCTCCGCGCGGGTTCTCAGCGCCGAGGCGTCAGATCCCGATCCCGGTTCGGTCAGGCAGTAGGAGGCAATCTTGTTCATGGTGACAAGGTCGGGCAGCAATCGCGCCTTCATCTCGTCTGATCCATATGTCGAAATCATCCACGTGCACATGTTGTGGATCGAGATAAACGAGGCAACCGAGGGACAGGCCATCGACAACGCCTCGAACACCAGCGTCGCGTCGAGTCGGCTCAGGCCCGAGCCGCCGTCGGCTTCGGGCACGTAGATTGCTGCCAGCCCGAGCGAGGCTGCTTCTTCAAGCACCTCGCGCGGGATGGCTTCCTGCTTTTCCCACTTGGCGGCGAAAGGGGCGATCTTCTCGGCGCCAAACTCGCGCGCCATGTCGAAAATCGCCTGTTGTTCCTCGTTCAGTTCAAAGTCCATGGCTGTTAACCTCCCCGTCTCTGAATTGATGTCGCCGCCCGTGTTTTAAGCCCGCCGTGTCTTCATCCCATTGTCGGGATGTTGAAGTCGGCACCGTCCTTGATACCCGAAGGCCAGCGCGCGGTCACCGTCTTGGTGCGGGTGTAGAAGCGGAATGAATCCGGGCCGTGCTGGTTAAGGTCGCCGAAGCCGGATTTCTTCCAGCCGCCGAAGGTGTGGTAAGCCAGCGGCACCGGGATCGGCACGTTGATGCCGACCATGCCGATATTGATCCGGCTGGCAAAATCACGCGCCGCATCGCCATCGCGGGTGTAGATCGCGGTGCCGTTGCCATATTCATGTTCCATCGGATAACGCAGCGCTTCCTCATAATTCGGCGCACGCACCACCGAGAGCACCGGCCCGAAGATTTCCTGGGTGTAGATGTCCATGTCGCGGGTGACGTTGTCGAACAGGCAGCCGCCCATGAAGTTGCCGTTCTCGTAGCCCTGCAGCTTGAAGTCGCGGCCGTCGACCACCAGCTTGGCGCCCTGCTCCACGCCGGAATTGACCAGGCCGAGGACCCGGTCGCGGGCTTCGCGGGTGACCAGCGGTCCGAAATCGACATCATTGCCGGCAGTGTAAGGCCCGATCTTCAGGGATTCGACGCGCGGCGTCAGCTTTTCGATCAACCGGTTTGCCGTCTCTTCACCGACTGGCACAGCGACAGAAATCGCCATGCAGCGTTCACCGGCAGCGCCGTACCCCGCACCGATCAGCGCGTCCACGGCCTGATCCATATCGGCATCGGGCATGATAATCATGTGGTTCTTGGCGCCACCAAAACACTGGACGCGCTTGCCGTTGGCGCAACCACGCGCATAGATATACTGCGCAATCGGCGTCGAGCCGACGAAACCGATGGCCATGATGTCCGGATGATCGAGGATCGCATCGACCGCTTCCTTGTCGCCGTTGACGACATTGAGGATGCCGTCCGGCAAGCCCGCTTCGCTCATCAGTTCGGCCAGCATGATCGGCACCGACGGATCGCGCTCGGATGGCTTGAGAATGAAGGCGTTGCCTGCGGCAATCGCCGGGCAGAATTTCCACATCGGGATCATCGCCGGGAAGTTGAACGGCGTGATGCCGGCGACCACGCCGAGTGGCTGGCGGATCGAGTACATGTCGATGCCGGGACCGGCGCCCTCGGTAAATTCGCCCTTGAGCAGATGCGGCGCGCCAAACGAGAACTCAGCCACTTCAAGGCCGCGCATCACGTCACCCTTGGCGTCGGGAATGGTCTTGCCGTGTTCGCGTGACAGCGCTTCGGCGAGTTTGTCCATGTCGCGATGCAGCAGTTCGACGAACTTCATCATCACCCGGGCGCGCTTTTGCGGATTGGTCGCCGCCCAGCCGATTTGCGCCCTGGCAGCGACAGCCACAGCTTCCGCCAGTTCCTCGTTCGAAGCCAACGGCACTCTGGCCTGAACTTCTCCCGTCGCCGGGTTCATCACGTCGGCAAAGCGGCCTGATGTGCCCTTGACGTGCTTGCCGCCGATAAAGTGAGTGAGTTCGTGCATGATCGTGCCTCCCGAAAGTGAATGTGTGAACCCACTGTGCACTGACCGGTCTTGATGTACAACGCGCGCGATTGTGCAACCGTTGTGCGTATTTTAAAGCCCGGTCACGCCGCCGACAGGCCTCCGTCGATTTGCAGGGTCTGACCGGTGACAAAACTCGAAGCCGGATCCGCCAGAAAAACCAGCCCGGCAATCACCTCATCGACCTCCGCCAGCCGGCGCATCGGAATTGCCTGCACCAGCGCCGCTTCCGCTGCATCCCGGTCCTTGTCGGCTTTTTCGAGAAACTCGGTGGCCATCGGCGTGCGTGCGAAAGATGGACACAGCGCGTTCACCCGCACGCCCCGGCGCGCATATTCGATTGCGGCCGATTTGGTCAGTCCCACCACGCCGTGCTTGGCAGCGGCATAGACCGAAAGCATCGGCGCACCCACGACCCCTGCCACGGAAGCGACATTGACGATCGCAGCGGTCTCGCCGGTGTCGCGAAAGCGCTGCTCCATAGCTGGCAGCTGCGCCCGCATCGCGTAAAACACACCCAGCAGGTCGACATCGATGATTTGCCGCGCGACCTTGACCGGTGTCTCGGGCAACCGCGCCAAGTCATGGACGATGCCGGCATTGTTGACGGCAATGTCCAGACGGCCGAATCCGGACATCGCGGCCTCGACCAGCCGTTCCGACAATTCCGGCTCGCTGATATCTCCGGCGATTGCCCTGGCCTTGCCGCCAAGCTCCTCCGCCAACTCTCCCAGCGGATCCGGATGAAGATCGCTGAGCACCAGGCTGGCGCCGGCGTTTGAGAAATATCGCGCCGCAGCCCGCCCGAAGCCGCCCGTTGCACCGGTCAGGATCACCGTCCGGCCTGAAAAATCCGCCATCGCTCAGGCCTTTCCCGTCATGACTTCGTTGGCCATCGCTGCCAGAAGCGGCACCGCCTTGCCGATTTCTCTCGCGCGCTCCGGATTGGAGGCGTTGCCATCGAGTGACCGCTTGTAAACGCCCTGCAGAATGGCTGCGAGCCGGAAGAAGGAGAACGCCAGGCAGAACGGCCAGTTGGCGACCTCGATACCGCTGCGTTCCGAATAGAGCGCCACATATTCCGGTTCGCTCGGGATTCCGAGGTCCGCCCGGTCAAGCCCACCCAACCCCCTAAACCCGCTGGCATGCGGCAACCGCCATTGCATGCACTGATAGGAAAGATCGGCGAGTGGATGCCCGAGCGTCGACAATTCCCAGTCGATCAGCGCCAACACCTCTTCGCCATGCGCTGAGAATATCATGTTGTCGAGACGGAAATCACCGTGAACCACCCTGACCAGCCCATCGTCATCGGGCAGGTTTTCCCACAGCCAGTCCATCAACCGGTCCATGTCGGGCAGTTCATCGGTCTTGCTGGCCAGGTACTGCTCGCTCCAGCGCCGTATCTGCCGGGCGAAATAATTGCCCGAGCGCCCGAAATCGGCCAGTCCCGCGGCTTCGGGATCGACCCGGTGCAACCGCGCCAGAACGTCGTTCATGCCATTATAGACGGCTGAACGCTCCGGCACGCTCATTTCCGGCAGCGCCGGATCCCAGAAGATCCGCCCCTCGACCATTTCCATGACGAAATACATCCGGCCGATCGCGCTGTGCTCACCCGACAGGGCGTAGACCTTGGGCACCGGCACGTTGTTTTGGCTAAGCGCCTTCATCACCCGGTATTCACGATCCACCTGGTGGGCGGATTTGAGCAGGGTCCCCGGAGGCTTGGCGCGCAACACATAGCGCCCGCTGTCGGCCTCCACCCGGTAGGTGGGGTTTGATTGACCGGTGTTGAATTTCTCGATGGCGTGCAGGCCGGAAAAGCCCGGAACCAGTTCATGCAACTCATCCGCCAGGGCTTCCAGGTCAAAAGGCTCGGTGTCCATCTCAGGCATCCTTGAACAGGCGTATGTCGTGCTGGACCGACAATCCGCCATCAATGGGAAGAATTGCGCCGGTGATATAGGACCCGGCGCGGCTGCAAAGATAGATCGCGGCGCCCGCCACATCGTCGGGACCGCCTATGCGGCCCAGCGGAACACCGGCCCCGACTTTCTCGACCTGCTCATCGTGTGAGGTCGCGAAGGCGGTCATCCGGCTCTGGAACGGCCCCGGTGCGAAGGCGTTGACCGTGATGTGGCTGGCGGCAAGCTCTTCAGCCAGGATTCTGGTCAGATGATGCACTGCCGCTTTCGAGGCGGAATAGGAATAAGCTCCATCGGCGGCGGGTTGGGTTCCCATCACCGAGCCGAGATTGATGACACGTGCGGGATCGGCGTCAGTGGCGGAGTTGATCAGCAACGGCGTGAGATCGCGCGTCAGCGTAAACAGTCCGGCGACGTTGACCGACATCACTTTGGCCCAGGCCGCATGCGGAAAATCTGCATAGGGCGCGCCCCAGGTCACGCCCGCGTTGTTGACAAGAATGTTGAGCCGCCCGGTCCGGCTGCGGACTTCGCCCGCCAGTGCCGCCACGCCTGCCTCGGTTCCGACATCGCCGGCGAACCCCTCCGCCGAGCCGGACGCGCCCAGGCCATTGATCTCTTCGGCTACCTGGATGCAGTCCTCGCCCTTGCGCGAGGCAATCAGCACGCAGGCGCCGGCCTGAACCAGCCCGGTCGCGATCATCCGGCCAATTCCCGTGGCGCCGCCGGTGACCAGCGCGGTTTTTCCGCTGACGCCAAAAAGCTCGCCAAGGTAACCGTCACACGCTTCACTCATCGATTATCTCCCCCGCATTTACCCGGCATCCGTATCGCAATTCCTGTTTCGATATGCCAGCGCCACACATCCGGTTGATGCACAAAGATCGCTGCAACACTATGAGGTCGTGCACGGATGTTATCGTTTAACTGAATCAATTTGAAGGCGATCAGAGCTGTCTCGCCGATTGACAACATACTCTGCAGTATGTTGATATCCTGCCGAACTGCAAGACGGCTCGACGAATTTCTTTGCACCTCCCGGCGCAAGAGCCGACTGACCGGACATGGGCAGACCCACGCATGACAACCGCCGCCCGATCCAACCGATACCGGCGCCAGAGCGACAATGACCTGTCCCGCATGGAGATCATGGAAGGGGCTGCGCTTTGCTTCGAGGCGCACGGGTTTTCGGCCACCAGCATCGATGAAGTGGCGGCACGGATCGGTTCGACCAAGGGCCGCATTTATCACCATTACGCCTCCAAGGCCGAATTGTTCCTTGATGTCTATCGCACCGGCATGACCATGAACTTCCAGGCCATCGAGCCGTTTCTTGGCGCGGACCTGCCGGCGATTGCCAAACTCAGGGCAGTGCTCAAAGCCCATATCCTGTGCGTCATTCGAACCAAACCGTTTCAAAACGTGGTCAGCCAAGGGGTCGATATGCTCCGCCAGGGGACCATGCCGGCCAAGGAACACGCCGAACTTTTGCAACTGGCGCAGATGCGCGACGCCTATTCCGAGCACTTCCGCAAGGTGTTCGAGGACGCCAGAGCGGACGGCGAAATCGACTACATGAACATCAAGATCGCGCTCAACTCGGTCTTCATGTGCATCAATGGACCGATTGTCTGGTTCACGCCGCGGCCAAACCAGACCGAGGCAGAAATTGAAGCCCTCGCCGATGAATGTGTGCTCTATGCAGTCCGGCTTCTGGGCTACACGGGCAACCGCCCCGGCCAAACAGTTGAAGGAGCAATCACATGACCCTTGCAAAGCCCATGGATCTGGGCATTACCGCGCATCTTGAGCCGATCCTGGAAGCGGTTCGCGACATGGTGCGCAATGAGATCATTCCGCTCGACGAGGAATTTCTCGCCGAAGTCGGCTCCCGCGGCGACCGCTGGAGCTACACCGCCCGCCAGACCGAGATCCTCGAAGGGCTCAAGGCCAAGGCCAGGCAACGCGGATTGTGGAACCTGTGGCGGACCCAGGCTGAAGACGGCCTGACGACTGTCGAATACGCCTATCTTGCCGAGGAAATGGGCAAGGCCCACCTGGGTGCGGAAACCTTCAACTGCTCGGCACCCGACACCGGCAACATGGAGGTGCTCGACCGTTACGGAACGCCCGAGCACAAGAAGAAATGGCTCGAGCCACTGCTCAACGGTGAAATCCGCTCCGCCTATTTGATGACCGAACCCGATGTCGCCTCGTCGGATGCGACCAATATTGCGATGTCGTGTGTACGCGACGGTGATCAGTATGTGCTCAACGGCGAGAAATGGTGGGCCTCGGGTGCGGGCGACCCGCGCTGCACGCTCTATATCGTCATGGTCAACACCGGAGACGAGGAGACGCCCAAACATGCGCGGCACTCGATGATCCTGGTGTCGTCCGATACGCCCGGCATCGAGAAACTCCGTCCGATGCAGGTCTATGGCCAGGATGATGCTCCGCATGGCCACTTCCATCTCCGTTTCACCGATGTCCGGGTTCCCGCCGGCAATCTGCTGGTTGGCGAAGGCAAGGGTTTCGAAATCGCCCAGGGCCGGCTCGGGCCGGGCCGCATTCACCATTGCATGCGCGCCATCGGCCAGGCGGAAATGGCACTCGAACTGATGTGCAAGCGGGCGCTGGAGCGCGAAGCCTTCGGCAAGAAACTTGCGCAGCTCGGCGCAAATTACGACATTATCGCCGAGAGCCGGATGGAGATCGAAATGGCGCGGCTGCTGTGCCTCAAGGCTGCCTGGATGATGGATCAGGGCAACGCCGTCGCGGCAGCTCCCTGGATCAGCCAGATCAAGGTTGTCGCCCCGCGTGTGGCACTCAAGGTGACCGATGAAGCCGCGCAGATGTTCGGCGGACAAGGCATGTCCCAGGATACGCCGCTGGCGCGGATGTGGACGCACCTGCGCACTTTGCGGCTTGCCGACGGTCCCGACGCAGTGCATCGCCGCCAGGTAGCGCGCACCGAACTCAAACGCTACACCCAGCAAAAGGTCTGATGAACATGAAGGCGATTGTCTGCCAACAATACGGTCCTGTCTCGGGCCTCGACTACCGTGACCTGCCCGACCCGCACCCCGGTCCCGACGAGGTGTTGATCCGGGCCGAAGCCATCGGCGTGAACTTTCCCGATGGTCTGCTGATCCAGGGTCTCTACCAGATGAAGCCCGAAACGCCGTTCGTGCCGGGCATGGAGGCGGCCGGCGTGGTCGAGGCGGTTGGCGACAATGTCATCCACGTCAGGCCGGGCGACCGCGTGGTGAGCCTGCTCCAGCTTGGTGGCTATGCCGAGAAGGTGGTGGCGCCGGATGCGGGCGTGTTTGCCCTGCCCGACAGCATGAGTTTTGAAGACGCTTGCGCGCTGATGTGCGCCTGGGGCACTTCACACCATGCTCTCAGGCAACGCGCTCACCTCAAGTCTGGCGAGACCTTGCTGGTGCTCGGCGGCGCCGGATCGACCGGACTGGCGGCGATCTCCATCGGCAAGGCGATCGGCGCCCATGTCATTGCCGTCGCCTCGACGCCCGAGAAACAACAGGCCTGCATGGAGGCCGGCGCCGACCTGGCCCTGCCCTATGACGGGCTTCGCGAGCAACTCAAGGCACATGCGGGCCGCGGCGTCGATGTCGTCTTCGATCCGGTCGGTGGACCTGCCTTCGATATCGCCTCGCGCGCCATGGCCCGCAACGGCAGGCTGCTGGTGGTGGGCTTCGCCTCGGGCGAAATTCCCAAGCTTCCGGTCAATCTTGTGCTACTCAAGGAATATGCGCTGATCGGCGTATTCTGGGGTGCATTTACCGCCAAGGAGCCGGAAGCCTATGCGGCCAATAACCGCGAACTGTTTGACTGGCATAGCCAGGGCCTGATCAAGCCGCGCATCGATGAACGCCAGCCGCTGTCCCAGGCCGCCTCCGCACTGCAACGCATTCTCGACCGCGGTGCGATCGGCAAGACCATCCTGATCCCGTAAGGCTTGATTCCCGAGCCTGATCCGATAGGTCCGAAACCGTATGACCACCCACGCAAGGACCAAACCATGACCCTGCCTGCTACCATGAATGCCCTGATCCTCAAGCAGGACGGCTTTGCCCCCCGACGCGAAGGAGCCGCCATCGACACGCTTGAACCCTATCTGGATTACGGCTCCATGCCGGTGCCGAAACCCGGACCGGGCCAGGTGCTGGTCAAGGTGCGGATGGCCTCGGTCAATCCCTCTGATCTCTACTTTATCAAGGGCGAATACGGTCAGCCCCGGGTCAGGGGCGCCGCCGCCGGCTTCGAGGGGGTTGGCGATGTGGTTGGCGGCCAGGGGCTTTACGCGCACTGGCTCAAGGGCAAGCGCGTGGCCTTCGTCGGCGGCGTCAGCGGATCGGGCGCGTGGGCCGAGTACATCGTTGTTCCCGCCGCGATGTGCGTGGTGATCAGGAAGGCCATGCGCGACGAGGAC
Source organism: Hoeflea sp. (assembly GCF_039975035.1). GTDB lineage: Bacteria > Pseudomonadota > Alphaproteobacteria > Rhizobiales > Rhizobiaceae > Hoeflea. The sequence continues at coordinate 39,746 of NZ_JBDWHW010000188.1, forward strand.
GCCGCGGGGCATGTGGTCAACCCGGTGACCGCCTGGACCATGTTCGATATCGTCAAGCAATCGGGCGCCAAGAGTTTCATTTTCACTGCGGCCTTCTCGCAACTGGGCAAGCTGATGGCAGGCATCGCCCGTGACAATGGTTATGCGATGATCGCCATCATCCGCAAGCAGAGCCAGGAGGCTCATCTGCGGGAGCTAGGCGCGGCCCATGTGCTGATCCAGTCGGATCCGGAGTTCGAAGCCAAGCTCGCCGCGCTGTGCAAATCAGACAAGCCGCGCATCCTGCTCGACGCCGTCGCCAACCAGCAGGCGGCCGACATCTTCATGGCGATGCCCGCCCGCGCCCGCTGGATCATCTACGGCAAGCTCGACACCGAGATCCCCTCGATCCGCGAAACCGGACAGCTGATTTTCATGGACAAGAAAATCGAGGGATTCTGGCTGACAAAATGGTTCAAGCACGCCTCGATTCTGGAAAAATTGCGCACGTTGCGCGCCGTGCAGAACCGCTTCATTTCCGGCGCCTGGAAGACCGAGGTGGTGGCAATAGTCAAGCTCGCGGATGCGATTCAACAACTGCCCGGGGCGCTCAAACGCGGCGACGGCAAGGTGATGCTCGTGCCCTAACGCCGGATTCTCATTGATTCATTTTCCGAGAAATGATTCCTATACCATTGTTTAAAAAGCATATTCCTGCATTCTTCACGTTGTGCATGAATCTTGCGAAAGTTCATACAGCTGCGAAACTTTCCTTCCGCATGCTTCGTCCTATGTTGATGAAGACGGAGGTACGATCATGACAAACCTGTTTCATCCCGCGTCAACGGTAGCGGCGGCCATGGCGCTGATGCTCACGCTCGCCCCTGCCCGCGCCGACGATGCGACCGACGCTCGCGGCGTCATTGAAAGCCAGATCGAGGCGTTTCTGGCCGACGACATGGCGGCGGCCTATTCCTTCGCCGCGCCCTCGATCCAGCAGTTGTATCCGGATCAGACCCGGTTTTTCGACATGGTCAAACGCAGCTACCAGCCGGTCTACCGTCCCGGAAACTATGCCTTCGGCCGCTTCAAGCCCGCAGCCGGCGGCACCGGACTGGTTCAGGAAGTGCTGATTCAGGGCCCCGACGGCGAGGACTGGACCGCGCTCTATTCGCTCGAACGCCAGCCCGACGGAAGCTTCAAGATCAACGGTGTGCAGATGATCAAGGCAGCGGCGCCACAGACCTGATCACACCGTGGCGCGACCACAGACCAGCGCACCGGACACGCCTGCTGCTGGGATAGGGCCGGCATCCCCCGGAACCAAGCCGCCGTCACTGCGTTGAGCGTCCGAGGCCAGACATTGCCAGCCGCTCCGGCTTCCATCTATGCTGGACGTTTCGCGCGTGGTTGAGACGCCGTGCGCGCCGCATCCAGCCGAACGGAGAATTGCTGTGAGTGTCGCCTTCACCAAGGAAGAAAGTTCCGAAACCGCAGCCGAAACGCTGCTGCCCGACCGGCCGATTTCCAGTCATCCCAATCTGGTGACGCTGAGCGGACTGAAACAATTGCAAGCCGAGCTCGATATCGCGCGCGCCGCCTATGATGCCGCCAACCCAATCGAGGATGTCAACGAGCGCCGCCGCCAGCAGGCAGCCCCGTTGCGCGATGCGCGCTATTTCGCCGAGCGGGTCCGCAGCGCCCAAGTGATGCCCGATCCGGAGAGCCACGACACGGTCGCCTTTGGCAGCACCGTCACCTATGCCCGCGACCAGCGCCCGCCGCAAACCTATCGCATCGTCGGCGAGGACGAAGCCGACCCGAAGACAGGCACAATCTCGTTTGCCTCCCCCGTCGCCCGCGCGCTGATGGGCAAGACAGTGGGCGATGTGGTCGAGGTGGGCGAGCAGGATCTGGAGCTGATTTCGATCGCATAGGCCGGCACGCCACGCAAAGGCGTTCCCGCGCGACAAGACCGCCGGGGCGTGATCTCAATGAGGCATTCCGGAGGGCCGCGCGCAGGCTGTGCCTTACGGAAGTCTATGAAAATGGGTGGCGCAACGCGCGCGCGGCCCGATTATCGCCGGATGATGTCCGCATCCGACAGGCAGTGTCCACTCCGCTTGACCCGCTTGAGGGTTGTTCACCCGACGCGGGATTTGCCGGGTCGCCCCGGGCCGCCAGCCCCGGACGGGGAGCGGCGGCGGAAGTGTTCGGCGTGGTTTCCGGCACGGACTTGATCCCCGGCAAAGGGAGCCAAACCCGCCACAGGCCCGGTCCGATATCCCAGATCCCGCTGCCTGCATGAGCAGGCATGGACCCCGAAGTCGGTCCGGTGGCCGGCTGAACCCGGTCTTTCGCAAGAAAGAGCAGATCCGCCGACGGAGCCACACTGGTCACCGCCTCCTCCCGGGACCTTGCCGCACGTTACCGCAAGTCCCGAAAGGTCTTCCTTCCGCCTGGCCCGGCACGTTCGCGGGTCATCCGACAGCGGAAGTGCAGGCAGTATGACACGGGGTGGGAAAGCGGGGATGAAATGGGGGTGGAATCGGCGCATTCGTTCCGCGTGCCGCCTTCTCCCCACTGGTGGGGAAGAGAGTAAAATCATCACCTTGGCTTCAGTCAAGCCTTGGATTTTGTCACAGAGGGGGCCGATTTCAGCGTCGCGAATTTCCCCCTCTCCTGAAAAAATCCGGGACCTGGTGCTGCGTCCATCAACCGGTCCTACGACCTGGCGAAATAATACAGGATGGCCGCAACCGGCAGCAGGATGAACGAGGCAATGCCGGCAAACAACGGGATGATGCCGGCCATTTCATCGAAATGACGACGCCCGGCGACTGTCTCGAGGCCCCACCAGCCAAAGACCATCCCGGCCAGGCTCAGCAGCGCCAGAACAATGGCAAACAGCTTCATCGCATTTTAGCCTCTATCGCCAGCACCTTCCGGGGCACCGGACGAGCAGGCACAGCATGTGAGGAATCCGTCACGGATCCTGATAGCCCGGGATTGTGTGCCCTCGTCCGCACCATAGTCGCAGAGTGCACGGATGCACATCACCGAGTAAGCGATGGCTGCGGACAACCGCTCACTCACCCTCGCCTGCCCGAACCATGGATTTGATGTCAGATTGAATAGTCGTTCCGCTGCCGCATTTGACGCCGGTAGGCCTGTGATGCGGGAAATGCGGATTCAGGACGGATTCTGGCGTCTGCCATACCCGGCCAGGCCCAGGTGTACATTTCCTGGCCGTTATATGTCTTGTGGGTCGATCGGGTCAGCGACGCCAATTCCGGCGCACTGGCTCCCAAATTCGTCAGCAGATCCTTCAGCAATTGGTCCGCCGCCCCGCGATTGGACCCAGTCGTTTCAAACCGGTCAAGCACGGTAGCAACATTGTCGAGTGTCAGACGCCCGCTCAACTCCCCGTCTTGGCGGGCCAGGCCTGCGGACGCAACCAACTCTCGTGCCGCGTCAGCGCGCGCGCCATTCGCCAGAGACGGCGCCACGTCATTGTCACCCGGCGCCGGGACCAACCGCTCTGCCACCGGCGCCAGATTGTTTTTGGTCAGCGTCCTGAACATCTCCATGTCGGCTTGGTCATAGACCGGATTGCCGGCGGACTTTGTCATGCTGGCAGAGGTGCCGGACGCAACAGTCCTTTCAGAATGTTGTTGCCTGCGCGAGGATGCATCTTCCGGTTGGTGAAACGAATAGGTTCCATCCTCGTCAAGATCGATGCCTTCCTGCATGCTTTCGAATTTCGGGCCGCCCTGCAACGCTTGCGCGCCCAGCGAACTCAGGGCACGAGTGAGGGGTTTGGACAAAGGCGAAGCTTCGGCCACCGCCTCCCTGGCTGGAGTGCGCAGAAAGCTGGAATTGCGCTCACGGGTGCTCGTGCCGGAATATGCGGCCAAGGAATAATATGAATCTGACGAAATCAAAATGAGCACCTCAATGCGAAGAGATGTAGGAATTTGTTTACCTTTTAACCTCAGGCTTGCGCCAAGCTTGCGTAAATCAGTCCGGAAATCCAAAAAATCAGTCTATCCTATTGAAATAATGGATATTTTGACAAATCCCGCGAAATGCCATTTTTAGGCGATTGAGTAACAAAACATTAACTTGCAGGAAAAGTGCATCCCGAAAAACCGGATATCCGGGCTGAAATTCCCCTAAAAGGAATCACAGCCGGATAGAAAACCTTCAAGAATTCCCAACGTGCGGATGGCCAGGGTCGCAGGTCACGGACCGGCCCGTCGACCTCTGACCATATTTGGAAAACTCACCAACGATCCCCGGCAGTAGGCAATTCGGAAGACAAGTCATAACTTCCACGGCAGCAATCAAACGATTTTCCATCGGCGCGGAATCCGTTATGACGGTTCGCGGCGCAAGTCACCGCATCTGATCAAAGGATAGACAGGGAAATGACGACCATAAAATTCCGGCTTGCAAGCCTGGCAATTGCTGCCGGCACTCTCGCGGCCTGCACCACCGCAACGATCGCATCAAACCCGCTGCAGGCGCGCTGGAACGGCAAGTCGGCCGGCGCCTTTTTCGCGGCCTATGGACCTCCAGTTTCAGACAGGCCGGCTTCGGGCGGTGCGACGATTTACAACTGGCGCGGCGGTTTTAGCGGGGGCAGGCCCTGCACCGTCGAACTGACGGTCAGCAAGGGTTACACAATCACCACAATTCGCGCCGTCTCCGACCGGATTGATCCCAAGGGCGGCCCGACCCATTGCGAGAAAACGCTCGACGCCGGCTGAGTGAACCTGTTCCCCTCACCCCAGCGGCGCGATATCACCTTTGGCCCAGGCGGCTTGGGTCTCGGCTGAGAAATCCTCAAAGCGCTGCGCCTCGATTGAGGCGCGGATGCCGGCCATCAGGTCCTGATAGTAGGACAAATTGTTCCAGGTGATCAGCATCATGCCCAGAATCTCGTTGGAGCGAACCAGGTGGTGCAGATAGGCCCGGGAATAATCGCGTGCCGCCGGGCATGAGCTTTGCTCATCAAGCGGGCGGTGATCCTCGGCGTGGCGGGCGTTTTTCAGATTGATCTTTCCGTGGCGGGTAAACGCCAGCCCATGACGGCCGGCCCGCGTCGGCATGACACAGTCGAACATGTCGATGCCGCGGCCGACGGATCTGAGCATGTCGTCGGGCGTGCCGACGCCCATCAGGTAGCGCGGCTTTTCATGCGGCAGCAGCGGACAGGTGACATCGAGCATGTCGAGCATCACCTCCTGCGGCTCGCCCACAGCAAGGCCGCCGACAGCGTAACCCTTGAGATCGAGCCCTGAGAGCGCCTGCGCCGAGCGCTCCCGCAGTTTCGGAATATCGCCGCCCTGGACGATGCCGAACATTGCCTTGCCGGGCTGATCGCCAAAGGCTGACTTGCAGCGATCCGCCCAGCGCAGCGACATTTCCATGGCGCGCTCGATTTCGGTCTCGCTGGCCGGCAGCCGGACGCACTCGTCGAGTTGCATCTGGATGTTGGAGCCGAGCAGGCCCTGGATCTCGATCGAGCGCTCGGGGCTCATTTCGTGGCGCGAACCGTCGATGTGGGATTGAAAGGTGACGCCCTGCTCGCTCACCTTGCGCAGGCCCGACAGCGACATCACCTGAAACCCGCCGGAATCGGTCAGTATCGGGTGCGGCCAGCGGGCAAACTCATGCAGTCCGCCCAGCCGCGCCATGCGCTCGGCGCCGGGCCTGAGCATCAGGTGATAGGTATTGCCAAGGATGATGTCGGCGCCGGTGTCGCGGACCTGATCCATATACATCGCCTTGACCGTGCCGCCAGTGCCCACCGGCATGAAGGCCGGCGTGCGGATGGTACCGCGCGGCATCGAAATCTCGCCGCGCCGGGCCTTGCCGTCAGTGGCCGTGAGCTTGAACTGGAAGGTTTCTGTCATTGCGGGCCCGCCTCGTGGGGATCTTTCAGTGTTTCCATCGGCTGCCAGCCATGGTGCAGTTTTAGCGTCTGCCGCTCGAAGGCAAAGACATTGCCGCCGCCGCCCGGCTGGTCGTGCCGCCGGTCGATCGGCCAGCCGGCAACATGGCACATCAGCAGCGTGCCGACCGCCCCATGACCGACCAGCAGCACGTCGCCTTCTGGCGCATTTTCAAACGTCGCCAAAGTCTCGGCCACGATGCGGGCTTGGGCATCCACCGCCCGCTCCCAGCCGCGTACGCTCTGATCGGCGTTGGCAAAGAACTGATCGGCCACAAGCTCGAATTCCTCGGGCGGCAGATAGCCGGTGGCTGTGCGGTCGTTCTCGTGCATGCCATGACGGATGACCAGCTCGAAGCCAAGCGCCGCGGCAATCGGCTGCGCGGTCTCGATTGCCTTGGTCTCGTTGCTGGATATGACAGAGGTCGTGCCGCGCAGTGCGGCAGCCGCGGTAATCGCCTCGACGCGGCGGCGGCCGGTTTCGTTGAGCCCCCAGCGCTCCACCGGCATCATCGGATCAATCATGACCTGCGGGTGGGTCAGATAGCGGACGATCATGGTGCGCTGTCCCGGCGAAACAACAGGCTGGAATCGCCATAGGAATAGAAACGGTAATTGTTATCAATGGCATGGCGGTAGGCGGCGTGCATGGTGTCAAAGCCGGAAAACGCCGAGACCAGCATGAACAGCGTCGAACGCGGCAGATGGAAATTGGTCATCAGGATGTCGACGGCGCGAAAGCTGTAACCCGGCGTGATGAAGATGTCTGTTGGTCCGGACCACGCCTTGATGGTTCCGGCTTCATCCGTGGCGCTTTCCAAAAGCCTCAGCGATGTGGTGCCGACGGAAACGACCCGACCGCCGCGCGCGTGCACCGCATTGAGCGCTTCGGCTGTTTCGGCGCTGACATGGCCGATTTCCGAATGCATCAGATGCTCGGTGGTGTCGTCGACCTTGACCGGCAAAAACGTGCCGGCGCCGACATGCAGGGTGACGAAGTGGCGCGAGATGCCGCGCGCATCGAGTTTGGCAAACAGCGCCTCGGTGAAATGCAGTCCTGCGGTGGGGGCCGCCACCGCGCCATCCTCGCGGGCGTAAATTGTCTGGTAGTCGAGCCGGTCCTGGTCGTCCTCGCCGCGTTTGGAGGCTATATAGGGCGGCAGCGGAATGTGGCCGGTTGCCATGATCGCCTCGTCGAGCGCCGGACCGGAAAGATCGAAGATCAGTTCGATCTCGCCGCCCTCGCCACGTGTCCCCGCGGTGGCGTCTAGCACGCCGGCAAGGCAGACAGCACCATCGCCGCCAAAATGCAGCCGGTCGCCCTGTTTGATGCGCTTTCCGGGACGCACAAAGGCTTTCCAGCGGTCGGGACCTGAGCGCATGTGCAGCGTGGCGGAAATGCGTTGCCGGTTTTCGTCGCGGATGCGAAAGCCTTCAAGCTGCGCCGGAATGACCCTGGTGTCGTTGAACACCAGCGCGTCGCCAGGCTCCAAGAGGTCGGCCAGATCACCGACGCTGAGATCCGCGAGCGTGCCATCGGCACCCACGCGCAGCAGCCGGGCGCAGTCGCGCGGATTGGCCGGGCGCAGCGCAATGCGCTCGTCGGGAAGATCAAAATCGAAAAGCTCTACCCGCACCGGCGCGCTCCAGAAAAGAACGCGCGGAATTCAACAGGCGGGGAGCCACCGAATTCCGCGCGGTTCAAATGCTCAGGCCGTGGCGTCTGCCGCGACCTTCATCGAGACAATCTTGTCGGGATCGGTAACCGGCTCGCCGCGCTTGATCTTGTCGACATTGTCCATGCCGGACGTGACCTGGCCCCAGACCGTGTACTGACGGTTGAGGAAGCCCGCATCGTCAAAGCAGATGAAGAACTGCGAGTTGGCCGAATGCGGGTCCTGCGACCGCGCCATCGAGCAGGTGCCGCGGGCGTGGTTCATGTTGGAAAATTCGGACTTGAGGTTCGGCTTGTCCGAACCGCCCATGCCGGCGCGGCCAGGGTTGAAATCCTTGCCGTCCGACTTGCCGAACTTGACGTCGCCGGTCTGGGCCATGAAGCCGTCGATGACGCGGTGAAACACCACGCCGTCATAGGCGCCTTCGCGCGCCAGTTCCTTGATCCGCGCGACGTGATCGGGCGCCAGATCGGGAAGCAGTTCGATGGTCACCTGGCCCTTGGTGGTTTCCATGATGAGCGTGTTTTCGGGATCCTTGATCTCCGCCATAGGGTCTCTCCTGTTTGAAATTTTTGTGTGCGTCTGGTTAGCCGCCGGTGCGGACGGTGATCATGCGGTCGGGATTGTCGACCGAGCCGTTGTTGTTGGTGTCGCCGCGCTTGATCTTGTCGACAA
>NZ_JBDWHW010000189.1:0-27328 GCF_039975035.1 Hoeflea sp.
ACGATCGAGGCCGCCGCGATGGACAGCGACCTTGCATCGCCCTTGACCAGCGCCCGTGCCTGGCAATCAAGTCCCGGCGGAACGTCGCGGCCATCAATCAGCGCAAAGTCGGCGCTGACCGGCATCACGGCCAGCGCGCGGCGCATCGCCGCAAGGCTCGCGGCGCGGATGTCGGTGCTTTCGATTTCGCGTGCCGATGCGCTGGCAATCCCGACCTGGCAGGACGCCAGGATGATCTCGAACAATTGCTCCCGTCTGGCTGGCTTCAGGGCTTTGGAATCGTTCAACCCGTCGGGAATCGAGGCTGGATCGAGAATGACGGCCGCGGCCACGACAGGGCCGGCGAGCGGACCGCGTCCGGCTTCATCAACACCTGCAACGAAGTTGAAGCCGCTTTGCACGGCATGCCGCTCAAAGCGATCATCGGGTGTCGGCGGATAGTCGGGGAACAGCGAATCGGGCGGGGTGCGAGCCATGTTGCGGCGAAGCTTGCACACCCGCCCGATTCTCTGCAAGGCCCGGCGGCTGGGGACGGATGCCGCGCGAGCGCCGGACCGCCCATGACGGGGCGGGGGGCGGTCCGGTTTGTGTCGCCACGCATCCCGAAGAGGCGTGGCTAACGCTCCAGGCGTCCAGCTATCCGGACGCTTGATGCTAAAGCAGGCTCAACTGGACGCCTTCGCCATGCGGCGGGATGAACTGATCCACACGCAACGGCGATTTCCGCAGGTTCAGGCCGAGCCGCTTGGCGGTCATGTCGAAACGGCGGGCGATCTGCCAGGCATAGGGGCCGGTTCCGCGCATCCGCTTGCCGAATTCGGCATCATAGTCCTTGCCTCCGCGCATCGAGCGGATCAGCGACATCACATGCCGGTAGCGGTCCGGATAATGCCGCAGCAGCCAGTCACGAAACAGCGGGCTGACTTCAATCGGCAGGCGCAGCAGAATGTAGCCCGCCGCATCCGCGCCAGCCGCCTTGGCGGAATCGAGAATGCGCTCGATCTCGTGATCGTTGAGACCGGGTATCACCGGAGCCGCCATCACCGAGACCGGGATGCCGGCGTCGGTCAGGGCGCGAATCGCTTCAAGCCGCTTTTCGGGAGTTGCCGCACGGGGCTCCATGGTGCGCGCCAGCTTTCTGTCGAGGGTCGTCACCGACAGCGCCACGCGGGCCAGACCTCTGGATGCCATGCGCGACAGAATGTCGATGTCGCGGACCACCAGCGCTGATTTGGTGACGATGCCGACCGGGTGCCCCGCGGCTTCCAGCACTTCAAGCAATTGCCGCATGATGCGCCATTGTTTCTCGACCGGCTGATAGGGATCGGTGTTGGTGCCGATGGCGATCGGCTGCACCTTGTAGCCCGGCCGCGACAACTCCCGCTCCAGAAGCCGCGGAGCATCTGGCTTGGCAAACAGCCGCGCCTCGAAATCGACGCCCGCCGACAGGCCCATATAGGCATGCGTTGGCCGGGCGAAACAATAGACACAGCCATGCTCGCACCCGCGATAGGGATTGATCGAACGGTCAAACGAAAGATCGGGAGACTGGTTTTTGGTGATGACGGTGCGTGGCTTCTCGATCTGCACCTCGGTCTTGAACGGCGCCAGATCCTCAAGGCTGCTCCAGCCGTCGTCAAAAACCTCGCGTGTGCTGATCTCGTAGCGGCCCGACATGTTGAGTCCTGCGCCCCGGCCGCGCATGCGGTCCTCGCTCACGCGTATTCCGCTTGCTGCCACCAGCGCATCTGCTTGGGTGGCCTGCAGGCCAGGCGCAAAGGCTGTCTGTTTCAACGCTGAAAGACTTGGCATAAGACCTCCATGGAGCCCGGTGGGGACAAGACCTGTGACTGGGCGATGAGTTTCGCCGTGTTCGTGATTATTTTCCTATCGCAAAGAATGGAACATAGCAAGAACAAAATGAAAAATTGATGTGAGAACGGTCGACCGTACGCAAAGACCGGCGGCTGGCATATCGTTCCGGCTTGATCTAGAAAGGGCAATGATCAGTGTACTTATTGAATGCAAGGACCAGGAAAAAGCCCTGGCGGTGACTCTGGCTTCGCTGGTGCGTGGTGCCATCGAAGGGCTCGTCGCCGAGGTGGTGATTCTGGATCGTGGTTCGCGCGACGGCACTGCCCTGCTGGCCGATGCCGCCGGATGCAGGTTTCTCGAAAATCCGGATCTGCGTGACGTGGTCCGTTCGACGCGCGCCGATTGGCTGTTGCTGATTGAACCGGGCGCCAGGCCGCTCTTGGGCTGGATAGATCATGTCGGCCAGCATATTGCCACTGGCCGTCAGGCGGCACGGCTCAGGCCATCGCGCGAGTACCGGCTTCCGTTCATGGCCCGGTGGCGCCGTGGCCGGCTGTCAGCCATAGAACACGGCGTGCTGATTCCCAAGCGGCAGGCGATCGCCAATTCCAAATCTGGCCAGTCGCTTGAAAGCCTGGGGCGCGGCCTGGCGATGACCCGGCTCAAATGCGAGATCGTGCCGGCCGCGGTGCTGGCATTGACCTGACACATTAATCGCGCTTCGTCAGTCTGCGGGTGATGTTCGCGTTGCGGCGATGAACCAGCCGGGCTTTGTCTGACGCAACCGGTTGGCAGCGTCACTGGCCGCGTCAGCGCTCGCATATAGCCCGAAACAACTCGCACCCGACCCCGACATTCTGGCGATCAGGGCCCCGGAACTGTTGAGGGCTGCGAGGCAATCCGAAATTTCGGGAACCAGCCGCCGCGCCGGCGGTACAAGGTCGTTTCGCGTCCGGGCGAGCCAATCGATGAACGCACCTTTGTCGCCAACACCTTCAGGCGCGGGCAGGGGAGCGTTGTCGCGGCTCTTAAGTGCAGAGAACACAGCTGGCGTGGAGACGCCGATCCGGGGGTTGACGATCACCAGATCAAGCCGGAAACCAAGGGCGACCGGATCAAGCCTTTCGCCGATGCCGCGGGCAATCAACGGCCGTCCGCTCAGGCACATCGGCACATCCGCGCCGAGCTTGAGCGCAATTTGGGACAAATGGTCCGCGGCCGGGCTGAAATCCCACAAGCTGCACAGGAGTTTCAATGCCGCCGCGGCGTCCGCTGATCCGCCGCCGATGCCCGAGGCCACCGGAAGCCGCTTGTCGAGCTTGATTTCGACGGGCGCAAGCACGGCGCCCGATTGCCGCGCCGCACCGGCAAGCGCATCACGCGCCCTGACAACCAGATTGTCATTGCTGTTTTCCGCTGACAACGGACCGGCTTCAACACCGCCGAGAACAAACCCGTCATGGCTGGCCAGCCTGGCCGACACCCGGTCGCCGAGCTCCGTGAACACCACAAGACTTTCGATCAGATGGTAACCGTCATCCCGCCGGCCAGTGACATGCAGCGCCAGATTGATCTTCGCCGGCGCATCGTTCGTCAGCATCAATCCGCTGGCTCACAAATCCGAGCCAGCAGTTGACGCCTGGGCCCCGTGTGTTCCGTTCAGCAAGGCATGACGTTGCAGATCGGTCACGGTTCCGAGATCGCCCTTCTTGTCGGCTCCGGCGCCATTCGGCTGGAGCATCGGCGCATCGCCGTCCTTGGTCATGTCATTGGCAGCGGCAGGAACCGCCGGGTCGGCGGCCGGCAAGCCTTCGGCCAGCTTGAGCTTGATCTGCGGCTTGAGATCGGCATCGGGTTCATTGGAAAGCGCCCTATTCCATTGAAACGTGGCTTCAAGCTCCCTGCCGACGCGCCAATAGGCATCGCCGAGGTGATCGTTGATCGTCGGATCAGCGGGCTTGAGTTCCACAGCGCGCTCAAGTTCACGAACCGCGTCACCATATTGGCCGAGCCGGTAATGTGCCCATCCGAGCGAATCGACAATGTAGCCGTCATTGGGCCTGAGATCGACGGCGGCGCGGATCATGTCCATGCCTTCCTCAAGGTTCATGTTCATGTCGATCCAGGAATAACCAAGATAGTTCATCACCTGAGGCTGGTTCGGATAAAGCTCCAGCGCGCGCTTGAAATTCGCTTCAGCCTTCGGCCATTGCTTGAGCCGCTCATTGGCAATCCCGGCCTGGAAGAACAGGTTCCAGTCATTGCGGGTCGGCGCAGGTCCCACGACCGAAATGGCTGTCTCGTAGGTGCGCGCCATTTCGGCGTAATCCTTGTCCTGCGACAAGACGCTGCCATAGGCGAGATAACTGCGGATATCCTTCGGATCGGATTCAATCAGCGCCTTGAGATGTGCCTTTGCTTCGTCATTCCGGTCGAGATCGGCCAGCGCAAGCCCGAGCTGAAGTTCCGAGACCCGGCGCATCGGCGAGGTTTCGGGAACGGACTCATAGATCGCAATGGCGTCTTCCGCCTTGCCCAGCTTTTCCTTCAAGCCGCCCAGGGTGACAAGCGTCGCGGCGTTTGCGGGGTCGAGCATCCGGGCAAATTGCAGGTAGACGGCTACCGTTTCTTCCGCGCCATCGCGGTTCAGAGCGCTGCCAAGCGTGAAAAATGCCGCCGCGGCGCCCTGCTGGGCGGTTTTCATGCCGGCCTCCGGCTTGCCGCCATCTTCGATCAACTGCCTCAGTCCCGCCAGCGGTGCATAGCCGGGAGAAAACTCTTCGCCCGCTGAGAGCGCATCCAGAGCGGCGCGGGTATTTCCATCCCGTGCTTCCATGGCTGCCAGAGACATCACTGTGCGAATATAGGTGTCGGGTGCCGCGCCGCCACTCTGGGGGTCGGCAATCAGATCGGTGAACTGCTTTCTCGCCTCGGCCTTTTTGCCCATGGCCTGCGCCATTTCACCGGCATGGTAGCGGGTAAAGACGGGAAACCACGGGGGACCTTTGAGTGCGAGAATGGACTTGATTGCCTGGTCGCCCTTGCCATCGCCAAATTCGGCCCAGGCTATCAGCAGCGTATTGAGCAGGCGGTCAATCGGATTGCTGTCTTCCTGGTCGAGCAGGCTCGCGGCCTTGCGGTATTCGCGCTTGGTTGTGGCCTCCACCATCAATGCCAGGTTCGACACTTCGCTGACTGCGGGATCGTCCTTCATTTCACGTGCCAGCGTGACGCCTTCGGAAAACCGTCCGTCGATGAACAGCGCCACCATCAGCCGTTGTCTGATATCGGCGTTTTCCGGGTCGAATTCCAGCGCCTTGCGATAGAATTCAATCGCGTGACCGGTGTCATTGTCGACGTCCGCTGTCCGCCCGGCCAGATAAGCTCCGGCAAACCCGAGAAAAGTTGGCTGGTCTTCCGTTGCCTGCTCCTGGGCCGCCGCTGCCTGGCTTGCCGGAAGTCCGGTTATCCCGCTCACCGAAAGAAATACACCCAGCGCAACGCTGGCCGCAAAACGGGCTGTCAAATTTCGCCGCATCAAGGTCTGCCTTATGTTCGTTCTGGCCATGCACCGGCCAATTGCCGAAGCAGTTTTACCCAACACAATGGCTTTTTTGGCGCAGTGCGGCAAGACCGGAGCAGGTTGCCTGTCCGGACCGGTGATCAATTCACCCGGTTGACGCAAAACGCGATGACTTCCATCAGCGCCGATTTCTCTTCAGAGTCGGGCAACGGCGCCAGCGCATCCCGTGCAATCGATGCATAATGCTCGGCTCGCGCAGTTGTGTCTTTCAGACTGCCATATTTGGTAATCAGGCCCAGCGCCTTCTCCAGCGCCTGCTCATCGCTCTTTCCACCCTCGATCGCTTCACGCCAGAAAGCCCGTTCCGATTCGGATCCGCGGCGGTATGCCAGAACCACCGGCAGGGTTATCTTGCCTTCCCGGAAATCATCGCCGACATTCTTTCCCAGTTCCCCGGCCGACCCGCTATAATCAAGCACGTCGTCAATCAGCTGAAACGCCAGCCCGAGATTGATGCCGTAGGATCTGAGCGCATTGCGTTCGGCCTTGCTGGCGCCGGCGATGATCGGGCCGACTTCGCAGGCTGCCGAAAACAGTGCCGCCGTCTTGGCGCGGATGACCGAGAGATAATCGTCTTCCGTGGTTTCCATATTCTTGGCGACCGACAGTTGCAGCACTTCGCCCTCGGCGATCACCGCTGCCGCCGTCGACAGCACGTCCAGCGCATCGAGCGAGCCGACTTCGACCATCATCTTGAATGACTGTCCGAGCAGAAAGTCGCCGACCAGCACGCTTGCCTGGTTGCCCCAGATCATCCGTGCGGTCGAGCGACCGCGCCTGAGATCGCTCTCGTCGACCACATCATCATGAAGCAGCGTTGCCGTGTGCATGAACTCCACCGATGTGGCGAGCTTGATGTGGGCGTCTGCGGTGTAGCCGAACATGGTTGCCGAGGCCAGTGTCAGCATCGGCCTGAGCCGCTTGCCACCGGACGAAATCAGATGGTTTGCCACTTCCGGAATCATGGCAACATCTGATCCGGCTTTTGACAATATCAACTGGTTGACCCGTTCCATGTCGGCACGTGTCTTGTCGACCAACGGTTTGACCGATGCGTCTCTGTGTTTTCCATCTTCCAGCGAAATGACCACACCCAATGCTACGGACTCCTGATTTGACTTCCCGGCACATTATTCAGCGCCATCGCACACGGCAAGCGGCGAATTGGCGCGCATGCGGGTTGATAAGTGATACATAGGGATGACACAAACAATCCAGAAGGAGAGCCGATGCACGATCTCATCCGCACCAATGATCCGGTGCTCATCTCATTCGTGGAAAGCCTGATGCGCGACGCAGGCATCGGTTGCATGGTTGCCGACGCCGGCATGAGCATTCTGGAAGGATCGGTAGGCGTCATCCCGCGGCGTATTCTGGTTGATCCCGACATGGCGGCCCAGGCTCGCCGCATTGTCATGGATGCCGGTCTGGAAGACGAACTCAGGCCATGGACCGATAGTGACACGCCAGGCTGACCAGCGCGGATCATCGCCGCATGCGGATTTCCAATCGGAACAGCCAGGCGATGGGCAGATCTCCGCAGCATCCCGGGATGCCGGGCAGCCCGGCCACACGGTTGATGCATTCCACAATGGCGGATTTTACCTCGTGCAGCCTTCGGGAGCCGGACACCGTGCCGGAATCGACGCCATGCTGCTGGCCGCCACCATCCCCCAAGCCGCGCGCGGTCAGCTTGCCGATCTCGGCGCCGGGGCCGGCGCCGCCGGGTTGGCCGCAGCCACCCGATTGCCGGATTTGAATGTGGACCTGATCGAGCGGTCGGCTGTGATGACTGAGTGCGCCCGCCGCTCGCTGGCGCTGAACCAGAACGCGCATCTGGCGGCGCGCGCCCGGGTGATCGAGGCCGATGTCGCCCTTCATGGCACCCGGCGTCGTGAGGCAGGTCTGGCGGATTATGCCTATGATTATGTGATCATGAACCCGCCGTTCAATTCCGGACGCGACCGCAAGACGCCGGATCTGCTCAAGTCGGAGGCCCATGCCATGGAAACCGACGATCTGTTCGAACGCTGGCTCCGCACGTCAAGCGCCATTCTCAAGCCCGGCGGTCAGGTGTCGATCATCGCGCGCCCCGAATCCAGCTCCGATATTCTCGCAGCTCTGGGCAAACGCTTTGGCGGCGCCGAAATCACGCCGGTCTGCCCGCGCCCGGGCGATGATGCGATCCGCATTCTGGTCACAGCGATCAAGGGCAGCCGCGCACGCATGAGCCTGCGCGATCGTATTCTGCTTCATGATGGTCCCGGAAACCGGTTCACGCTTCAGATGAACGACCTTTGCAATGGCCGTGCCGTCTGGTCGAGACGCAGCAACTCGCGCTCATCAAAATAGGCGTATGACGCGCACCGCCATTGCACTGGGCCGGAAAAGACATACATG
This sequence comes from Hoeflea sp., assembly GCF_039975035.1. Classification (GTDB taxonomy): domain Bacteria; phylum Pseudomonadota; class Alphaproteobacteria; order Rhizobiales; family Rhizobiaceae; genus Hoeflea. Next base: position 7,799 of record NZ_JBDWHW010000189.1, read on the forward strand.
ATCCGGACAACATTCAAGCCGCCCGCAAGCCCCGCCGGCCCGCCGGTACGTGCGGGAGACAACAGGAATACTCTGCCATGGTTTCGCTGAATTCTTTTCTGCCTGCTCGCTTCCGCAAGGATATCACCGTTATTCCGGTGGTCCGGTTGCATGGGGCTATCATGGCCGGTGGAAACCAGTTTCGCCAGAACCTGAATATTGCCACCGTGGCGCCGCTGCTTGCCCGCGCCTTCGCCGACAAGCAGGCGCCTGCGGTGGCGATCGTGGTCAATTCACCCGGCGGTTCGCCGGTGCAGTCACGTCTGATCTACAAGCGGATTCGCGATCTGGCGGCGGAGAAGAACAAGAAAGTCCTGATGTTCGTCGAGGATGTGGCAGCTTCGGGCGGCTACATGATCGCCTGCGCCGGAGACGAGATCATTGCCGATCCGTCCTCGGTTGTCGGCTCGATCGGGGTGATTTCCGCTGGCTTCGGTTTTACCGGCCTGATCGACAAGATCGGTGTCGAGCGCAGGGTCTATACCGCGGGCGAAAACAAGTCGCTGCTCGATCCGTTCCAGCCGGAAAAGGCCGAAGACGTCGCCCGGCTGAAGGATCTGCAACTCGAAATCCACAAGGTCTTCATCGATCTGGTCAAGACCAGCCGGGGACCCCGGTTGAACGACGTTCCGGAGATGTTCACCGGACAATTCTGGACCGGGATTCGTGGCAAGGACATGGGCCTGGTCGATGAACTGGGCGATTTGCGGTCCACCTTGCGCGCCCGGTATGGCGACAAGGTCAAGCTGCGGCTGATAGCGGCACAGCGCGGTCTGTTTGGCCGCCGCATGCCCGGGGCTAATGCCGGTCTGGCTGGCGGAGTGCTTGCCGGGATCGGCGAAGCAGGGTTGAATTCGCTTGACGAGCGGGCACTTTGGTCTCGCTATGGGCTCTAGACCCATCTTTCGCGGGTTGGTGCCGTGGCGCGGCCAAGCCTGATGCTGGCCTGAGGAAAGGACCGCAACCATGCCGCAACTTTTTCTGCTTGCCGCCGTAGGTGCCGTCGCCTGGCTCGGCTACAAGCGCTTTGTCTCGGAAGCCGAACGGGTGAACGCCCGGGTTCGCGATGCCGAAAAGGAAACCCGAACCGGTGCGCAAGGTACGCTGATCGAGGATCCCGAAACCGGCGAATACCGGCTCAGGAAGCCGGACGAGTGAGGCCTGGCGCCTGGCTCGCCGGCGCGGCTTGGCCATGCTCCCGGACTTGACCCTGAGGAAGAGCCGTGGCACCTGTCGCCACACTTTCAGGGCCGCTTGATCGCGGCCTGATTTGACCGCCTTTCCATCCGGATCCCAGCCATGACCGATACCCTTCCAGATCACATGAAGCCGACACGCTCGTTTCAGGCGCTGATTCTCGCCCTGCACCGCTATTGGGCGGATTATGGCTGTGTCGTGCTGCAGCCCTACGACATGGAAGTGGGCGCAGGAACGTTTCATCCGGCCACGACCTTGCGCGCGCTCGGGCCGAAGCCGTGGAATGCGGCCTATGTTCAGCCCTCGCGCCGTCCCAAGGATGGCCGTTACGGTGAAAACCCCAACCGGCTGCAGCATTATTATCAGTATCAGGTGATCCTCAAACCCAACCCGTCCAATCTGCAGGAACTCTATCTCGGCTCGCTCGCTGCCATCGGCATCGATCCGCTGCTGCACGACATCCGCTTTGTCGAGGACGATTGGGAAAGCCCGACATTGGGCGCCTGGGGGCTGGGCTGGGAATGCTGGTGCGACGGCATGGAAGTCAGCCAGTTCACCTATTTCCAGCAGGTTTGCGGCATCGAATGCGCGCCGGTTGCTGGCGAATTGACCTACGGGCTTGAGCGTCTGGCGATGTATGTGCAGGGCGTCGACAATGTCTACGACCTCAATTTCAACGGCCGCGAGGGCGCAGAAAAAGTCACCTATGGCGATGTCTTCCTGCAGGCCGAGCAGGAATATTCGCGCTACAATTTCGAGATCGCTGACACCGCCATCCTGCTCAAGCATTTCGAGGATGCTGAAAAGGAATGCGAAGCCATTCTGAAATCCGGCGCGCCGTCCGAGTCCGGTTCACTGCACAAATGTGTGCTGCCCGCCTATGACCAGTGCATCAAGGCAAGCCATGTCTTCAACCTGCTTGATGCGCGCGGCGTCATCTCGGTGACCGAACGCCAGGGCTATATCCTGCGGGTGCGCAACCTGTCGCGCCAGTGCGGCGAGGCCTTCCTGCTCACCGACGCCGGCGGGGCAAATTTCCTGCAAGCCGCGGAATAGAGCGGCGTTAGCGCCTTTTGCGTCTGTTGATATCCCGTCTTGGCGCAAACACCGATTCCGGTTAGCCTCAATGAGCATTGATTGAGGGAGGGTGGCCGGCTGCCTTGTCGCCGTTTCCCGACATGGGGAGATGCCAAGCCATGGCCGCCGGATCGACAGATCAATCCAATGGAGCGCTGCAGTCGTTCCTCCACACTGTTCGCAACAGCCTTGTTGAGCGGGAAATGGTGTGCATGCTCGAGCCGGACACTTTCTCCTGGGGCGACGGGTCACGCAAAACCATCGTGGATTATGCCGATGTGAACTCGGTGCAACTCATCGGCTATGCCGGAAGCGGTGGCCGTCAGTATCAGACAAGTCTGAAACTGAAAGGCGGCAAAGTGGTCAAGATCCGGTCGCATCATTATCTCGGCCTCGGCAATTTCGAGGACCGGACTGAAACCTACGCGCCCTTCATCCGGGAACTGTGCCGCCGGATTGCCAGAAGAGCGCCCGATGCCCGCTTTGTGTCAGGCAGTACATCGCTCTGGATTGTCTGGCTGGTGATCGCGCTCTTGACAGCGCTTGTCGCTGTGCTGGCGGTTTCAGCGGTCTATTTGCCCGGTGCGCCGGTCTTGCCGGCCTTGATCGTGCTGATTGTCGCTGTTCCGCTCATCTGGCTGGAGGCTCGAAAAGGCCCGGCGACCACGTTTGATCCGGCGGATCCGCCGATGGCCCTTACCGGCATGCAATAGCTTGCGCGGGGCGCATGCATTGGCTTGTCCGGTGCGTATCAGGCGACCGAAGTCTGTTTCCTGCCGGCAAGTTGGGTAGCGCCGCCATTGTGATGGGCGCGCTTGTCCTCGTACATTTTTTGGTCCGCGCGTTTGACCATGTCTTCCATCGTTTCCCCGACCGTGCTGGTCGCCACACCGATGGCGACGCTGAGCGGCGCGCTGGAATAGAACTGATTGTTGATATGCAGCAATTCGCTGATTGTATCGACCATGGCGCTGGCGGCCTTCTTGTCGGTGCCGGGCATGAGAACCACGAATTCGTCGCCACCGATGCGCGCGGCATGATTGGGACGCGCCACAACACCATTGAGAACTTCGCCAAAGCGGCGCAGCAAGGCGTCGCCGGCGTCGTGCCCAAGCTGGTCGTTGGCATCCTTGAGCCCATTGAGATCCATGACGATGGCAGAGACCGGGCGCAGCGACTTGCGCTCGAGCCTGTTGAGTTCATCCTTGTAGAATGCACGGTTATGCAGTTGGGTCAGCACATCGTGCTTGCCGAGATATTCCAGATAGGCTTCGGCTTTCTTGCGCGCGGTGATGTCGGTCAACGCCACCTGGACATGCGACCAGTCCTCTTCATGTCCCGGCAGAACCGCGAAATGCAGCAGGATATGGCGCACTGACCCGTCGAGTGCATAATTGATCACTTCGCGATGGTGGAAAAGTTTGCCTTCCCACAGATCCATCAATTGTTCGCGGAAGGGTTTTTCCATCTCGTCGCGGAAAATCTCGAGCTGGCGCTGCAACAATGTCTGGACATCGGGCGCGCAGAAAAGGTCCAGCGTTGCCTGATTGACGTCGATGACGCGGATTTCGCTCATGCACTGACGCACGAATTCCGGATGCACATCCATGAACACGCGGAAATCCTCGATGCCGCGCTCGCGCACCTCTTCGATCAGGTTGCGGATCTGACTGAAATCCTCGACCCACAGCGATACTGGTGAATATTCAAACAGGCCCTCCGCATGCTGACGGCTTTTGGTCTCATTGCGTCGCGCATCCTCGCGCGCCGTGACATCCTCGGTGGTCAACAGCAGCCGATCCAGCGTCTCCTCGTGGCCGGGCAGGACAATCCCCTTGAGCTGGATATCCATCCGCTTGCCCGAGAGCGAATAATTGACCGCATTGCTGCAGAACTCGGTTTTCCCGTCCCACAGTTCCGCCAGTTCGTTGATGTGGTTCTCCAGCATGTCGTCGCAAAACACGACGGACAGATTGTCGACCAGGTGCTCAAGGCTGTCCGCTTCAAACAAATGAAGTGTCTTGCTGTTGACCCGAAGCACCTTGATCTTGCTCGAACAAGCCGCGACACGCGTGATGTCTTCCTGAAGATAGGCCTTAAGATCGGTCACGCCTTCGGCCCGCCAGCGCTCGAATTGCTGTTTTACAGCGGAGAAGTCTTCAATCCACATTGCAACCGGAGCCAGTTCGAAAATGCTGGCGTCAAAATGTGTCATCTAGATCGTTCCCCGTCTCCGCACAATCCAACGGGCTCGCAATCCTCGCAAGCACGCTTTTGGCGCTTGCGTCAATTATGGACCGGGAATGGTAAAGCTTTGCTTGATGAAATGGGTTCGAATAATCGCGGCCACGAGAAATCCCGGCCATGCGGGAATTTGCCGCAAGAGCGGATCTGACAGCCAGATAATTCAACCTTGATGGCGTTGGCTCGGCTTATCCCGTGGATTTTCAAGGGGAGACTGCGTAAGGTTATCCGGTTGTCGGGTTATCCCTGCACACAAGAGCAATGGTTGAATTTCGAGCGGGGAGTTGACGCATGAGTGTCTGGATTATTTTGGCGGTGCTGGTCGGCGTCGCGCTGTACGCGATTTCGCTTTACAACACGCTGGTCAAGAACCGCCAGATGGCAGGCGAGGGCTGGAGCGGCATTGATGTTCAATTGAAGCGCCGCGCCGATCTGATCCCCAATCTGCTTGAAGCGGTCAAGGGCTACATGTCGCATGAGAAAGAATTGCTGGAAGAGGTCACCCGGCTGCGCAGCCAGGCCGTGGCCGGCAGTTCCGGTTCGCCCGCGCAACGGGCGGGAATCGAGAGCGCTCTGAGCGGCGCGCTGGGCCGGCTGATGGCGGTTGCCGAAAGCTACCCCGACCTCAAGGCCAACGAGAACTTCAAGGAGTTCCAGCAGGCGCTCGAGGAAACCGAAAACGAGATATCGATGTCGCGGCGCTACTACAACGGTGCAGTGCGCAATCTCAACGTTTCGGTGGAATCCTTCCCCTCGATGCTGGTCGCCAGGCAGTTCGGCTTCGTCAAGGCCGAGTATTTCGAACTCGAGGATGAAGCGGACCGCGCGGTCCCGAAGGTTTCATTCCAGTAATCCGGATCTTTCGGGGGGAGGGACTGACCCATGAAGCGTTGGCTCGCAGCGGTGCTCTTGTGCCTTGTGTCGTTTGCCCCGCAAGCGGCGATCGCGCGCGAGGAGATCCGGAATTTCCGTGCCGACATCGAAGTGCGCACCGACGCATCGATCGAAGTCACCGAAACCATCACCGTCAATGCCGAGGGGCGTGATATCCGCCGCGGTATCTATCGCGATATCCCGCTTCGCACACTGGATGACTGGGGCCTGTGGGAGGAAAACGGCTTCGACCTTATCGAGGTGCTGCACAACGGTCAGCCTTCGCCCTACAGCACCGAATGGCAGGGCCGTTTTTTCCGGATCCTGATCGGCGATGCCGATGTCTTTCTGCCCGGTGGCAACCACACCTACACGATCCGCTATGTGACCACGCGGCAGTTGCGGTTCTTTGAGGGCTATGACGAACTTTACTGGAACGTCACCGGCAGCTTCTGGAGTTTTCCGATTCTCGCTGCCGAAGCCCGCATAACCCTGCCGGACGGTGCAAGTGCCGAACAACTGGCCGGCTACACCGGCGCGTTTGGCGACGACGGCCGCGACTACGCAGCCTCCGGCAAGGGCCGCTCCGAAGTCCGTTTCATTCTGACCAGATCGCTTGGCCCGCAAGAGGGCATGACTGTCGCAGTCGGCTTCACCAAGGGCGTGGTCACACCGCAGGCGGGCGGCGGCGGCAAGCTCGGCAGCAACGCCGGAATATTGCTGCTGATCCTTGGGTGGCTGGGCGTACCCGCCTATTATCTCTACGCCTGGAACAAGGTTGGCCGCGACCCGCCGTCACCGCCGGTCATTCCGTTGTTCCACCCGCCTGAAAAGCTGTCGCCGGCGGCGCTGTCCTATGCGCATTTCAACGGCTTTCGCTCCGGCAGGAAGGGCATCAGTCTTCCCTTCATTGCCGCACTGCTGTCGCTCGGCGTCAAGCGGTTCCTGCGCATCGAGGAGGATTCGGCCGGCACGGTGACGCTGCTGCGCGGGGAGGCCGCCGGAGAGATGCAGCCGCCCGCCCTGCCTGCCGGTGAGGACGCATTGTTTTCCGGTCTGCTGGGACATCGCGAGGAGATGACCCTCAACAAGAACAACGGGCCGTCTCTGCAAAGCGCTTTGTCGCGTTTCCGCTCGGTGATCTCGTCGGAATATTCGGGCAAGTATTACAGTTCCAACATCGGCCGGTTTGTTCTCGGTGCGATCCTGGCCGTTGCCACCTTCATTGTCGGTCTGGTGCTTCAGGATCCGCCCGATGACGGCGTCTTCTACATGGTGGCGGTGGTGTTCACATCGCTGGCCGGCGGCGGCATGTGGCTTGCCGGACGCAACGCGCATCAGGCCGGGGGATTCGGATTGGGTGGTTGGATCATGAAAGTGATCGGCGCCGTGGTTTTTCTGCTTGGCGTTCTCATCGTTGCTGTTCCCGGCGAGTTGATCATTTACCGGTTTGCCGCAGCCCTGGTGATCTTCGGCATGGCAATCATGATCATGATGACCTGGTTGCTCGGCGCACCCACCCAGATCGGCGCCAAGGTGCTGGCCGACATCAAGGGCTTCAAGCTCTATCTCGAAACCGCCGAAACCAATCGCCTCAACATGCGTGATGCGCCCGAGATGTCTGAGGAACTGTTCGAGCGGTTCCTGCCCTATGCGGCGGGACTTGGCGTTGAAAAACCCTGGTCTGAAGCCTGGGCGGCGCAACTGGCGCGAATTGCGCCGGATCGCGAGCATGAGTATCAGCCGCGATGGTATCACGGCAATTCATGGTCGCCGGGCAATATCGGCGCGGCTGCGGCATCGTCGGTTGCCGCCGTGTCCGCAGCCATGGCGGCATCCATGCCGGAGCCCAAAAGCTCGTCCGGCTCTTCCGGTGGCGGATCGTCAGGTGGCGGTGGCGGCGGCGGCGGCGGTGGCGGCTGGTAGGAGCTTGCCCGCGATCATTGTTTTTGCGGCGAGGGAAGGTGACTTTTGGCGCCGCCCTTGCTAAGCCGCGCACACCATTCCATTGACCGCGTGTGACACGATGCCCGACCTTCTTATCGAACTCCGCTCCGAGGAAATCCCGGCCCGCATGCAGCGCAAGGCTGCGGGCGATCTGCGCAAGTCTGTCACCGACGCGCTTGTCGATGCCGGTCTGACCTACGAGGCGGCGCGCGAGTACTGGACACCCCGCCGGCTGGCACTTGATATTCGCGGCCTGACCGCGCGGTCAAAGGATGTCAACGAGGAGATCAAGGGACCATCGACCAAGGCGCCCGAACAGGCGCTGGCAGGCTTCATGCGCAAGGCAGGGCTCACTGATATCTCGCAAGCCCATGTGCACACCGATCCGAAAAAGGGCGATTTTTATGTCGCCCATATCTCCAAACCCGGCCGTGACGCCGAGGAGATCATCGCCGCGGTGATGCCCGGCATCATTCGCGGTTTCTCCTGGCCGAAATCGATGCGCTGGGGCGCGGCTTCTATGCCCAGGGGCTCAAGTTATCACGGCATCGAGGGCAAGGGGCCGGAAGCGCTCAAATGGGTGCGGCCGCTGCAGTCGATCATCTGCACCTTCGGGCCGGAAACCGAAGACCCGACCGTTATCGCTTTCAAGATTGACGGTCTGGTTGCCGGCAACACCACATCCGGTCACAGATTCCATGCGCCCGAGTCCTTCACCGTGCGCCGCTTCGATGATTACTCCGACAAGCTCGAACGCGCTAAAGTGGTGCTCGATGCCGAGCGGCGCAAGCAGATCATTCTCTCCGACGCGCGCAATCTCGCCTTCGCCTCGGGGCTGGAACTGGTCGAGGACGAGGCCCTGCTCGACGAGGTGTCGGGACTGGTCGAATGGCCGGTGGTGCTGATGGGCGAGTTCGACGAGGATTTCCTTGAGATCCCCGACGACATCATCCGGCTCACCATCAAGACCAACCAGAAATGCTTCGTGCTGAGAAAGCCCGGACGCGGGCTGTCCAACAAGTTCATCCTGGTTTCCAACATCGAGGCCAGCGATGGCGGCAGCGAAATCGCCTACGGCAACGGCAAGGTGGTTCGCGCCCGGCTGTCCGATGCGCTGTATTTCTGGAACACCGACCAGACCGATCTGCCGGATCTCGCGGGGCTGGAGGAATCGGCCAAAAAATTCGGGCTGGATATGACAAAACCGCTCGACCAGCGCATGGCCAAGCTCGATCATCTGGGCGTCACCTTCCACGCCAAGCTCGGCAGCCAGGGCGAACGCGTCCAGCGGATAGCCAAGCTCGCCGCTGAACTTGCACCCGTGGTTGGCGCCGATCCGGCGCTGGCGACTCGCGCGGCGATGCTCGCCAAGGCCGATCTGACCACCGAAGTGGTCGGCGAATTTCCTGAACTTCAGGGCGTCATGGGTCGCATCTATGCCGGGCTTCAGGGTGAAGACGCAAGCGTCGCGCTGGCCGCCGAGGAGCACTACAAGCCGCAAGGGCCGTCCGATCAGGTGCCAACCGATTCGGTGTCGATTGCCGTGGCGCTGGCCGACAAGCTCGACACCCTGGTCGGCTTCTGGGCCATCGACGAAAAGCCGACCGGCTCGAAGGATCCCTATGCGCTCAGGCGGGCTGCACTGGGCGTGATCCGGATTCTGGTGGAGAATGGTGTTCAGATAAAATTGGGAAAATTTTTGGAGAACGCCATTAAGCGTGTTCTTACCGAGATTTACTATCGATCGACGCTTGACGCACACCAATCAATTGAACAAACACATATAGCATTTTCCGATGAAACCGCAGTTCGTTACGCCGGGTCTGTTAAGGCATTTGAAGCCGAAGACTATGACGACGTATTCGGTAGTGCTGAATCAAAGAATATTAGGGCCGACCTCCTCTCCTTCTTCCACGACCGCCTCAAAGTCTATCTCCGCGATCAGGGCGCGCGCCACGATCTCATCGACGCGGTGATCACGCCGGCCTCCGATGACTTGCTCGACATCACCCGTCGCGTCGAGGCATTGGGGGCATTCCTCGACACCGAGGACGGCAAGAATCTGCTGGCCGGCGCCAAGCGTGCCGCCAATATTCTGGCCGCCGAGGAGAAGAAGGGCACTGCGGTGGCGGAGACTGTCGATCCGGCGCTGTTCGAACTCGATGCCGAGAAACACCTTCATGCCGCGGTCACCGGGTCAGTCGCACAGGCAACGAAGGCCATCGAGGCGGAAGACTACGCCGCCGCGATGGGCGCGCTTGCCACGCTGCGCCAACCGGTGGACACGTTCTTCGAAGCGGCGCTGGTCAATGCCGAGGATGAAGCGGTGCGGGCCAACCGTCTGGCGCTGCTCGCCCTGATCCGTCAGGCCACCGGCGCGGTCGCCGATTTCTCCAAGATCTCCGGATAGATTCGAGATTTGAGGGCCGGAATGCCCGAAGCCGGCGACCCCTGGAGGTGGGCGCCGGCTGGGTGCCATCGCGGACCCGGACGAGGGCTTGCGCGGCAGGGGCGGGGTGGGGCCCGCCGGTCTTGTTGGTCTCAGTTGAGCCTGAGCTCGAATTTCGCGGGATTGAACGGCTCAACCGGCATGTCGCCGAGCGCGGATGTCTTGGTGATCTTGTCGATCCCCGGTGCCGTGTTGGCGATGACCGGTTCAAACAGTGGCGGTTCGCCCGTGGCTTCGGCGGTAACCGGCTGGTCGGTCTCGCTGCCGGCTGTCTTGTCAGCGTCGGCGATCTGGTTGGTTTCCGGTGCGGCCACGCCGAGTGCGACGAGATCGGTTTCATCGGCCTTGCGAACCATGGTGACGGGCGAGCCGCCGAGCCAGTTCTCCGTCCGGTAGATCATCATCTCGCCATCGATATTGCGCACCTCGATGATCTGTTCGCCGGGCGCGAGCTTGACCTGGGCCTCTTCGGCGGTCTTTTCCTTGATTGCGCGGGTGCAGGACGGGCAGCCCACTTCAACAATGCTGGTCCGGGTGCTCAGCGTCGGCGCGAAGGATTCGATTGAGCCGGCGCTGGCCGCTCCCGCGCCAACACACATCGTGGCGGCGATCAACAATCTCATCATGGCGCATACTCCCGTTCTGTCCGGCCCCGTTTGATGCGGAATCTCCGGTTTTGGTGAGTGCACTCTAGCAAGGGGCCGTTACGATCCGGTTTTTGGATGCGGTAAACGCGCCGTTAATTTTTCTCGCGCTCGACGGCCCGCCAACCGATGTCGCGGCGGCAAAATCCGCCCGGCCAGTCAATCGCATCAACCGCTGCATAGGCCAGTGTCCGGGCGGTTGTGACGTCGGCGCCGCGCGCGGTGACATTGAGAACACGCCCGCCATTGGCCAGCAGCTGATCGTCCTTGAGCACTGTTCCGGCATGAAACACCTTGGCGCCATCGGCTTCCGCAGCAGTCAGGCCCGAAATCGGCGTGCCTTTCTTTGGCGTGCCCGGATAGCCTTCCGCCGCCATCACCACGCTCAGCGCCGCGTCTTCGCTCCAGCGGGCCGAGACATGCGCCAGCCCGCCGTCGGCTGCGGCCTTCAGCAGCACCAGGATGTCGTCCTTGAGCCGCATCATCAGCACCTGGCATTCCGGATCGCCGAACCGGACATTGTATTCGATCAGCTTGGGGCCGGTGTCGTCGATCATCAGTCCGGCGTAAAGCACGCCGCTGAACGGTGCGCCGATTGCCGCCATGCCGCGCATGGTCGGCTCGATGATCTGCGACATGGTCTGCGCGATCAGCTCCGGTGTCAGCACCGGCGCGGGAGAATAGGCGCCCATGCCGCCAGTGTTGGGGCCGGTGTCGCCGTCTCCCACCCGCTTGTGATCCTGCGCCGTGCCAAACGGCAGGGCGGTCTTGCCGTCGCACAGACAGAAGAAGCTCGCCTCCTCGCCATGCAGAAATTCCTCGACCACCACCTCGGCGCCGGCCTCGCCAAAAGCGCCTTCGAAGCAATCGTCAATGGCGGCCAGCGCATCCTGCATGGTCATCGCCACGGTAACCCCCTTGCCGGCGGCCAGCCCGTCGGCCTTGATCACGATCGGCGCGCCCTGCGCCCGCGCATAGGCCTTGGCCTTGGGGGCATTGTTGAACCGCTGATAGGCCCCGGTGGGGATGTTTTCGCGGGCGCAAAGATCCTTGGTAAAGCCCTTGGAGCCTTCCAGTTGCGCCGCAAGCGCCGATGGCCCGAATACGGCGATGCCGGAATCGCTCAGCGCGTCGGCAAGCCCTGCCACCAGCGGCGCCTCGGGCCCGACCACCACCAGATCGATGGCCTTGTCCCGGCACAGGGCGACAACGGCGTCATGGTCGAAGACGTCCACATCACTCAGGCTCGCATGTTCGGCGATGCCCGGGTTCCCGGGCGCTGCATACAGTGTGCCGAGCATCGGCGACTGGGCGATCTTCCAGGCCAGCGCATGTTCGCGGCCACCGGACCCGATCAACAGCACATTCATCATTGAAGGTCTCCATTTTCCGTTCCGCGCGCAGCATGCGGCCAACTGCGGACGGGGTAGGCAATAGCGGCCGCAGCGTCAAGGCAACAAGGCGCAACTCATCATCGAGATGCGCCATGATGCAAATCGACAGGCTCGCAACTTGACGGCGCGCGGCGCTGCGGGCAACAGTCACACCATGTCAAAATCATCGAGAAAGACTGCTGAACAGAATGCCCGCGTCGCCGATGCGCCGTCGGGCAATTGGGTTTACCGGGTGCTGCCGCGCGCGCTCTGGCCGCATGCCCAGCTTGCCCGATGGGACCGCCCGATTGGCTGGCAATTGCTGATGTGGCCGTGCTTCTGGTCCTCGGCTCTTGCCGCCAATGTTGCCAGTTCTCCCGCCAATCTGGATACGGTCTGGTATCCGGCGCTGACGCTCTGGCATCTTTTTCTGTTCATGGTCGGCGCCATCGCCATGCGCGGCGCCGGCTGCACCTGGAATGATCTGGTCGACTACAGGATTGATGCCAAGGTGGCGCGCACCCGTTCGCGGCCGCTTCCCTCGCGGCGGATCTCCCGTTTCGCCGCCACGGTCTTTGTCGTTGTCCAGGCGCTGGTCGGCCTTCTTGTGCTGCTTCAGTTCAACGGGTTTTCGATTCTGCTTGGCATCGCCTCGCTAGGCGTGGTGGTGATCTACCCCTTCGCCAAGCGCTTCACCGACTGGCCGCAGTTCTTTCTCGGCCTGGCATTTTCCTGGGGTGCGTTGATGGGCTGGGCGGCCTTGTTTGGAGAACTGGCCTGGCCGCCGGTCCTGCTCTACATCGGCGCGATTGCCTGGACCATCGGCTACGACACCATCTACGCCCATCAGGACAAGGAGGACGATGCGCTGGTCGGCGTGCGTTCCACCGCGCGCCTGTTCGGCAACAACACCAAGATCTGGCTTGTGCTGTTTTACGCGCTGTTTACCGCCATGGCGCTTGCGGCGTTCTGGCTGAGCGCTGTCGCCTGGCCTGCCTATGTTGGTCTGGCGGTCGCCGTGATCATGCTCGGCTGGCAAATCCGCGTCATCGACATTGACAATGCCGACCAATGCCTGGCGCTGTTCAAGCTCAACAGCCACGTTGGTCTGATCGTCTTTCTCGGCCTGATCACTTCGCTTCTCGCCTGAACATAAAAAAACCGGTCGCCGTTTCCGGCAACCGGGTCTTGTCCTGGTGATCGAATTTGGCCTGTCAGCGGCGGGCGATGATCTCGCGGCCTTCGATCTTCATGCGAAAACCCATCTTGCCGGTCGAGCGGCGCACGAGGAAACGCGGCCGGCGATCGGCGATCTGGTGATGACGGCGCCGCCGCGATGGGGCGCCGCCGGTCGACAGCGGTGTTCCGTCTTCAAGCGGGCGGGCAACGCCATCGGCTTCCACCATCATCATCGGCAGGCCGTAGAGTTCGGCCCAGGCGCGCCAGTCGGCGGCAATGTCATCGAGATCATGGGCGACCAGAAGCGGCACGCACAGGGCCGGGTCGGTGTGGTGCAGTTCCAGTGTCACTGTCACCGTGCCGTCGCCATGATCGATAGCCCGCGCGGCGACACCCTTGAAGGCGCGAGCGGGCAGGGCAATCGACAACGGCAGTCCAGATTTCGACAGGACTTTACGGATAACGGCTCCGCGGCTGTCGAGTGTTACCGAAATTTCGTCACGCTCGTCACGTGCCGCATAGGACACGCGCTGCGGGAAGTGGTTTGGATCGAGCCGCAATTCGAACCCGGCCCATACGGGCTTCAATACGGTATTGGTCATGTCTAACGCCTCTGTAACTCTTGAGAGCCGGTTATCCGGTCTTCTCATCCGGGGCTTTTCGCCCTCTCACACGAAGCAACATGACCCAATGCCGTTCCCGTCGGCTTAAAATTCTGGGTTAAGAAAAGCTATGCATTGGAAATGGTTAGCGAAAGACCACCGTCCCATTTCCGATTTGGAAAGGTTACCGGGAGACAAGCACCTTGCCCGGATTCATGATGCCCTTGGGATCAAACGCATCCTTGATCTTGTGCATCAGCGCGATTTCGACGGGCGACCTGATGGCGGCAAGCTCGTCGCGCTTGAGTTGTCCTATGCCGTGCTCGGCGGAGATCGACCCGTTCAGATCCAGCACGATTTCATGCACGATTTTGCTCATCTCGCTCCAGCGCGCCAGAAAGGCATCCGTGTCGGCGCCGGGGGCCTGCGAGATGTTGTAATGGATATTGCCATCACCCATGTGGCCGAAGGCGACAATGCGTGCGTCAGGCATTGCCTTCAGCACCGCCTGGTCGGCGCGGGCCAGGAACTTGGGTACCTGCGCCACCGGAACAGAGACATCATGCTTGATAGAGCCGCCTTCGGGTTTCTGTGCCCACGACAGCGATTCCCTCAGGTTCCAGAAGGCCTGGCGTTGCGCCTCGGTCTCCGCGGCGGCGGCATCGCGGATCAGTCCCTGTTCATCGGCGGCGATGAACAGGCCTTCCAGCATCGCCCGTGCGGCTTCCTGCGATTGACCCGATGAAATATCGATGAGCGCGTACCACGGATGCGGCTCGCCAAGCGGATCGCGAATGCCTTCTATGTGCCTCACCGTGAATTCGACGCCGATGCGTGGCATCAATTCGAAACCGGTCAGCGAATGTCCGCAATAATCCTGCGCCAGACGGAACAGCCTGAGCGCGGTTTCCGGATTGTCGACGCCGGCAAAGATGGTCTCGTGTCCGCGCGGTGCGGGGAACAGTTTCAGCATGGCCGCGGTGATCACGCCAAGCGTGCCTTCCGCGCCGATGAACAGGTCGCGCAGATCATAGCCGGTATTGTCTTTCTTCAGCGATCTGAGTCCCTGCCAGATTTCCCCGTCGGGCAGCACCACCTCGAGCCCGAGACAGAGCTGACGCATGTTGCCGTAGGCGAGCACCGCGGTTCCACCGGCATTGGACGAGAGGTTGCCGCCGATCTGGCACGAGCCTTCCGATCCCAGCGACAGCGGAAACAGCAATCCCTGGTCATGGGCAGCCTGTTGCGCCTGCGCAAGCACGACGCCGGCCTCGGCCAGCATAGTCTGGCCGACCGGATCGAGCGAGCGGATCTTGTTGAGCCGTGACAGTGACAGCACGATCTCGCCTCTCCCGGCCCGCGGCGTTTGCGCGCCAACCAGACCGGTATTGCCGCCCTGGGGCACCACGGCGGTGCCGGTCTCGTATGCCAGCCGCATGATCGCCGAAACTTCTTCGGTGTTGGCCGGGCGCAGCACCAGCGGACTTTCGCCCTGGAAAAGGCCGCGCAGCTCGAGCAGATGCGGGGCAATGTCGCTCGGGGAGGTCACGGCGTAACGCGCGCCTGTTATCGCGGCAAAGCGCTCAATCAGCGCGGAATCGATCAAGGGTGTCAGCATGCAAAAATGTGTATCGCCGCGCCGGTCTGAAGTCGAGTGCCGCAAACGCGTTTTGCACCTTGTACAGCCTGTGCAGGAAGACGTGCCGGAGGGCGCGCGAGAAGAAGTGTCAGGACGTGAAACCGGGATGCAATGAAACCTGAAATACAGGTTTCAACGTTTCTTAGCTTTTTGCGTCTAGAAAACTATGGATAAGAGGGTGATCCACAATGCAGCATTTTCTCAGAGATCGTTCAGGCAATTTCGGATTGATGTTCGCTGTTTTGCTGGTGCCGGTTGTTGGCGCGGCCGGACTGGCTCTTGATTACTCCAATGCGAGTGCCGTCAATACTCAGGTGCAAGGCGCGGCTGACGCCGCCGCGGTCGCGGCAATTTCGGAAAGCTCCGATGGTGTACAGACAGCTCTTGCGATGTCGGGTGACGGCGAGATTGCCATTGGTAAATCGGACTCCGTCACCTTCTTCAAGGCTCAGCTTGAGAACGAGACAGGTTTCACTGTTGACAGTATCGAAGCAAAAGTCGTGAAAAAGAACGGGATCCTGTATTCCGTCATCAGCTATGTGGTTTCTGTTCCCACCACTCTGTCCAGAGTGCTGGGCCAGGATAATATCAAGGTCGCAGGCAGCGCCACCGTCGAATATCAAACCGAGGTCTATCGGGATTTTTACCTTCTGCTTGACAACACGCCATCAATGGGTGTGGGCGCGACGCCGGTGGATGTGGCAACGATGGTTGCAAATACATCCGACAAATGCGCTTTTGCCTGTCATATTGTCAAGGATGGTGTAGAAGATCTTGGAAGTTATTACAATCTTGCGAAAAGTCTCGGCGTAACCACCCGCATCAACGTGGTGGCGCAGGCGGCTGCGGCCTTGATGGATACGGCCAAGGAGTCCCGCAAGTCCCCAAGCCAGTATCGTATGGGTGTCTACACTTTCGGCGAGAAGGCCGAAGATACAAAGCTGCTCGAGGTGGTTGCTCCGACGGCTGACCTGACCAATGCAAAATCGAAAGCCGGCGGGGTCGAACTGATGTCGATCCCCGAGCAGGGATACGACAATGATCAGCAGACCGATTTTGACCGTGCGCTAAAACAGATCGGTGAGAAAATGGGAGTTGCCGGAGCCGGTCTGACGGCGTCTTCACCGGAGAAAATCCTGTTCTTCGTGTCCGATGGCGTAGGTGACAGCTACAAGCCCGCCGATTGCACGAAAAACACCACCTCCGGCGGCAGGTGCCAGGAGCCTATTGATGTCACTTACTGCAAGGCGTTGAAGGACGATGGCTTCAAGATCGCGGTGCTCTACACCACCTACCTGCCGCTTCCCACCAATAACTGGTACAATTCGTGGATCGCGCCGTTCCAGAGCGAAATTCCGGTTCTGATGGAAGAATGTGCCTCCCCGGGGTGGTTCTTCGAGGTGAGCCCGACCGAAGGTATCAGCCATGCCATGACAACCCTGTTCAAGAAGATCATCAACACGCCGCTGTTGACCGGGTAGGCCACATTTCGCCGGGGTGAAACCCTGTCGGCACAATCGGCTAGTCGCGCGGCGCGGCGGCCCGGGTCAGCCGGTCATTGATGGCTTCGCCCAGGCTGTGAGCTGGAATCGGCGCCACGGCGATCGCTGATGCACCCGATGCATCGGCGCGTTTGAAATAATCAAACAGGTTCGCGGCGGCTTCGCGCAAATCGCCGGAAGGCGACAAATCCATGATCGCCACGGCTTTGTCTTCTCCCTCGACCGGCGCTCCGCCGAACCGGATCAAAATCTCGCCAGGCCTGACATCGGTGACATTCAAGCGCACTTTGGCATCCGGCGCGTAATGCGACACCAGCATCCCCGGTGCGATGAGGGTTTCCCCCGACAGTGATGCATGGCGCTCGACCGGCCGGCCGGTGATTTCTTCAATGGCTTCGACCGGGATGCCTCCGGGTCTGAGCAGCCGCAAGCCGCCGTCTTCCACGGCCAGTATGGTCGATTCCACGCCGATGCGGCAACTGCCGCCGTCCAGGATCAGGCCGATACGCTCGCTGAGATCCTCCATGACGTGCCGGGCCGATGTCGGGCTGACGCGGCCCGAGCGGTTGGCGCTCGGCGCGGCAAGCGGCTGTCCGAACGCGGCAATCAGATCGCGGGCAAACCCTTCCGGCATGCGCACAGCCGCGGTGGGCAATCCGGCTGTGGCAAGCGGATGAATTCCGCTGGTCTGGCTCAGCGGCAGCACCAGCGTCAGCGCGCCGGGCCAAAACGCTTCGGCAAGTTTTTCCGCAAGCGGCGAGAACTGCACATGCGCTTTCGCCATCTCGATACCGGACACATGCGATATCAACGGATTGAAGCGCGGGCGTCCCTTGGCCTCGTAGATGGAGGCAATCGCGGCGGCATTGGTGGCATCTGCGGCCAGCCCGTACACTGTCTCTGTCGGAATCGCCACGGCTTCGCCACGCCGCAAAGCTTGGATTGCAAGCCCGAGCGTGGCTGGGTCCGGGATAGGGAGAATACGCGCCATGATCTGTCCAATAAACCTGTCGCCGCTCTAGCAGGCACACCCTGTCGACGCAACAAAAGGCGTGTCACGCGGGATTCCATCATACCGGAATGAACCGCCCAGACTGCTCAAACCTGCTGGTTGGGGAACCGGTCTGCGGTGGACGCGGTGATGCTCTCGCAGCCCTGCCGCGCAATCCTTGTAACCCCTGGTATCCCGCAGCCCTGATCGCAAGGTGCGTGTTTTCCCGCCATCCGCACCATAATCATCCAGCCTCACCCGTTGCGAAGATCTTCGTTTTGGTTTTACAAGAGCCAAACTTGTTTTGACCCGGGACGCCACGGCGTCAGGGGTCCTGGGAAAACGCGGGTCAAAGTCCAACACCCAAATTGACGTTTACGTAAAAACCACTTAGCCATGGCGGAATATCATCATGCCGCAATGGAAGCCTGAAAGCAGGGAGGAAATCACATGTATCGTGCGCCGGTAGAGGAAATCGCTCACACGCTCAAATCGGTTGCGGGCCTTCGCAAGGCGCTCGATGCCGGTCGTTTCGGGGATCTGGGTGAGGATCTTGTCGACGCCATTCTTGCTGAAGCCGGACGTTTCGCCTCCGATGAAGTGGCCCCCCTCAACGAGATCGGCGACCGTCAAGGTGCGGTTCTGGCTGATGGCGCGGTGACGACGCCGCCGGGCTGGAAGGAACTCTACCAGAACTGGATCGCGGGCGGCTGGAACGGCCTGACCGGCCCTGAGGAATTCGGCGGCCAGGGCCTGCCGATGCTGCTGTCCGTGGCGGCACTCGAAATGTGGAACTCCGCATCACTCGCCTTTGCCATCGGACCGATCCTGACCATGGGTGCGATCGAGGCGCTGGACAAGCATGCCTCCGATGAGCTCAAGGCAAAGTATCTCGAAAAGCTGGTAACCGGCGAATGGATGGGGACGATGAACCTCACCGAGCCGCAGGCCGGTTCCGATCTCAATGCGCTCAAGGCGCGCGCCGTGCCTGTCGGCGACGGCACCTATCGGATTTACGGCCAGAAGATCTTCATCACCTATGGCGAGCATGATTTCACCGACAATATCGTCCATCTGGTGCTGGCGCGATTGCCTGACGCTCCTGCCGGCACACGCGGTATCTCGCTGTTTCTGGTGCCGAAATTCTTTGTCGGCGATGACGGATCGCTGGGCGAGCGCAATGATGTGTTCTGCTCGGGGCTCGAGCACAAGCTCGGCATTCACGCCTCGCCGACCTGCACCATGATCTACGGCGACGGCAAGTTCGGCAGCGAGCCCGGCGCCATCGGTTGGCTGATCGGCGAGGAGAATCGCGGTCTTGCCTGCATGTTCACGATGATGAACAACGCCCGTCTTGCCGTCGGCATGCAGGGCGTGGCGGTTGCCGAAACCGCCTACCAGAAGGCACTCGCCTACGCCAGGGACCGCACCCAGGGCCGCGCGCCCGGTCACAAGGGCGAGGGCATGAGCCCGATTATCGAACACCCCGATGTCGCCCGCATGCTGATGACCATGAAGGCGCTGACGCAAGGAGCCCGCGCGATTTGCTATTCCTGCGCCGAAGCGCTCGACATGGCCCGCGTCAGCGAAGGCGACGAGGCCAAGGCCTGGTCCGAGCGTGCCAGCCTGATCACCCCGATCGCCAAGGCGTTTGCCACCGATATCGGTTTCGAGGTCGCCTCGCTCGGCGTGCAGGTGCATGGCGGCATGGGGTTCATCGAGGAAACCGGCGCAGCCCGGCTGCTGCGCGATGCCCGCATCGCGCCGATCTACG
>NZ_JBDWHW010000190.1:0-33474 GCF_039975035.1 Hoeflea sp.
GCTCAAGCACATGGCCCACAACCTCATCCGAATGACCCCCGGAAAGGACTCGCTGCGCCTCAGACGAAAAGTCGCCGCTTGGGACGACGATTTCCTTGCAAGCATCATCGCCAGATGATTGCTTCACCCGATTCCCCTGGGCATTTGACCCGATCAAGAGCGCAAATGCCACCTGCAATTTGATTGACCGAGATCAATGCGGGCCTCAGTTCCCCATGGGATGTTTTGAACAGCATAGAAGAGGAGTGGACCATGAGCGTACTCAATATATTCAATCGTCTGACCCAGCAGGCAGACCTGATGGACGCCATGATGAAGAAACTCGGCGTCGCGGATGAAATGTGGAAGCTGCCGGATCATGCGGGCGTTCTGCGGCGCGCCGCCAACCGTTGCCTGACCTGCGACCGGCCGGATGCCTGCGAACATTGGCTGACCAACGAAACCAATCCGGATGAAGCCCCCGAATTTTGCCGAAACCACGATCTTTTTGACCGGGTGCTCGATAACATGGAAACCGAAACGCCCAGCGCGGCCTGAATTTGCAGCTCCCTCAAGGCAGAGATTTCTTTGCCCAACTGCCCAACCCGGAGCGGAACGCCGTCTCCGGGTCTTTTTTGTCCGGATTCAGCCCATTCTTACAGGCTGTAAAGCCCGTCCTCATCCGGGTCCTGTTCCATGCCCGGCTCCAGTTCCTTAATCATTTCGACCTTGTCGATGTCCTGGTCCAGCGCTTCGGAATAGGTGACGAAATAGGACTTCACACGGTAGCCTTGCCGCTTGTAGAGCCTGATCGCACCGGCATTGCCGGCATGGGTGTCGAGCCGGGCTGAAGGATATCCACGCTGCCTGATGCCGGCTTCTATTTCCGCGAGCAGTGCCGTGCCGATGCCCCGGTCCTGAAACCCGGGATCTACCCAGAGGTCGGTAATGAAGTCGTCGGCCTTTTCACAAGCGCCCCAGCCGACCAGGTCGCCATCCCACTCGCCAACCAGAATATCGGGCCAGCAGCGGGTGCAGAAGTCATAATAGGCGTTCCTGGCGTTTTCGCGCAGCAGATCCGCATCCTCGCCCCAGAGGCTGACCGCCTTTTCCCATGCCGCCAGTCCGATCCTTGCGAGATCTTGTGCTTCGGCGGAATTGGCAGGCCGGATAACAAGCATGAAAACGGCTCCATGAGTGGTGGTCACGCCAAACAGCACGCCATTCGCACAGACTGTCGCCGGAATTCAGCCAGCTATCAACCCCTGCGGCCCTGTGGCGGCAATTTCACGCCAGCCTCATGACATCGGGAACCATGCAGGCAGGCAACACCCGTCAGCTTTGCAGTGGCGCGCGACAGATCTTTTCTTGACCGTCCGGCCAAGCGGACCTATTCATCATTCATCGATCAACGGAGCTTTTATGTTCTCCTCGTCCGAGTCCCGATAACGGGCCTGCCCGCGTCCACAACGCCGCGCATGGCCCCTGCAAAAACATGAAACCGCCGGTCTCCGTGAGGCTGGCAGCTGTTTTTGTGCGCTCACTGAAGCGCTTTTCCGGACACTGTTACAATGGACATATCACGCGCTGAACAGCGCATTTTGCACCTGCTGGCTCAAGGCGGCAGGATTGAACTCATCCGCGACTGCAACAGGAAGATCGCCGACATCAAGCTCATCACCCGCGAAGGCTGGCTGTTCGGTGAACTCGATCTCCAAACCTTCCGCAAGCTCAAACGCAAACGGGCGGTCCGTTCGCGGCAGGGGCAGCCGTATCTGGTGACCCGACGCGGTCTGGAACTGGTCAGATCACAGTTGAACAACCGCTAACACCAAAGCGGCGCCTCCGGGCGCCGCTTCAAAGCACGAAAAGAGACGTTCAAGGCCACTACCACCAGCGCTTGGGCTCGAACCGGCCGGCGGCCTGCTCGATCACGTGAGCGGTCTTGAACAGGGTTTCCTCGTCAAACGGACGACCGATCAGTTGCAGGCCGAGTGGCAGACCCTTCGGATCAAGGCCGGCGGGCACGGCGATGCCGGGAAGCCCGGCCATGTTGACGGTGACGGTGAAGATGTCGTTGAGGTACATTTTCACCGGGTCGCTGGCCAGATTCTCGTCACCCACGGCAAAGGCCGAAGACGGGGTGGCCGGTGTCAGGATGGCGTCGACGCCGGCGTCAAACGCCAGTTCGAAATCGCGCTTGATCAGGGTGCGGACCTTCTGCGCGCGCAGGTAATAAGCGTCGTAATAGCCGGCGGAGAGCACATAGGTGCCGATCATGATGCGGCGCTTGACCTCGGGGCCAAATCCGGCCGCGCGGGTCTGCTCGTACATATCGGCGATGTCCTTGCCGGGCACCCGCAGGCCGTAGCGGACACCGTCATAGCGGGCCAGGTTGGACGAGGCTTCGGCGGGGGCAACGATGTAATAGGCGGGCAACGCGTATTTGGTGTGCGGCAGTTCGATATCGACGATCTCGGCGCCTGCATCCTTGAGCCATTCGATGCCCTTTTGCCAGACGGCGTCGATTTCCTCGGGCATTCCGTCGATGCGGTACTGGCGCGGGATGCCGATCTTCAGGCCCTTGACCGAACCGCCGAGTGCGGCCTCGTAATCCGGCACGGGCAGATCCACCGAAGTGGTGTCCTTGGCGTCGACCGAGGCCATCGATGTGAGCAGGACCGCCGCATCACGCACATCACGGGCAATCGGACCTGCCTGATCGAGCGAGGAGGCAAAGGCTGCAATGCCCCAGCGCGAGCAGCGACCATAGGTGGGCTTGATGCCGACGGTGCCGGTAAAGGCCGCGGGCTGGCGGATCGAACCGCCGGTGTCGGTGGCGGTGGCGCCGGCGCACAGCAGTGCCGCCACTGCCGCAGCGGAGCCGCCGGAAGAGCCGCCGGGCACCAGGTTGGCATTGGAGCCTTCAGCCCGCCAAGGATTGATCACCGGGCCGTAATAGGAGGTCTCGTTGGACGAGCCCATGGCGAATTCATCCATATTGAGCTTGCCCAGCATCACCGCGCCATCGGCCCAGAGATTGGCGGTCACGGTCGATTCGTAGCGCGGCTCGAAGCCGTCGAGCACGTGGCTGCAGGCCTGGGTGTGCACGCCTTCGGTAGCGTAGAGATCCTTGATGCCGAGCGGAATGCCTTCCAGCGCACCCACCGTCCCGCCGGCGCGGCGGGCGTCCGATGCCCTGGCCATGTCGCGGGCCTTGTCGGCGGTGACCTTCACATAGGCATTGATCGCCGGGTTGGCGGCGTCGATGGCCGAGAGGTAAGCCTCGGTCAATTCCAGACTGGAGAATGCACCCTTGCTCATCTCGTCGCGGGCTTCGGCAATGGTCAGACGGGTAAGGTCGGTCATGCGGACAACTTCTTTTCAAAAAACCGGGAATAGCCGGAATCGGGATAATCGAGGACGGCGCCACATTCGGTGAAGCCATGATTTTCATAAAGCCGGACGGCGGCGGCAAGGCCCTCGCCCACTCCGGTCTCCAAAACGAGCCGTTTGATGCCCAGTGCGACGGCAGAATCGCAGATCGCATCAAGCAAAGCCGAGCCGATGCGCTGGCCGCGCACCGACGGAAGGGTGAACATGCGCTTGACCTCACCGGTGCGCGCGCCGGACTCATGGCCAACATCCTTCAGCGCGCCTACGCCGACGGCCTCGCCGGCATCCGTGCGCGCCACAAATACAGTGGTGTCGGCTCCGGCCATTTCCTCGATGTCCAGTCCGAAATGAAATTCGGCCGGTGCCAAGGGAACCAGATAGGCGTCGAGCGCTTCCACCAGCCCCCTCACCTCGTCCTGCAGCGGCGTTTCAATGGCGACCGAGACAGCCATGGTCCTACTCGACCACCTTCGGAACGACGAAGAAATTGTCCGTGCTGTCGGGCGCATTGGCGACAATGTCTTCGGCCTTGGAGCCATCGGTGACGACGTCGGCGCGCTTCTTCATCGCCATCGGGGTGACAGAAGTCATCGGCTCCACGCCTTCGACATCGACTTCGGAGAGTTGTTCGACGAAACCCAGAATGGCGTTGAGTTCGCCTTCGATGCGAGCGGCATCCTCGTCGGTGACCGCAATGCGGGCCAGGTGCGCGACACGTTTGACGGTGGCAAGATCTACGGACATAGGGTCCTCATCGGGTGGCGTGAACGGATTGCCCCGCTATAGCGGCGAGCGGGCAGCCGCGCAACTGCGGGGCAAGGATTTGTCGATGTACTGGCCGGTTTGGGTCACTTCGGGCGGTTAAACCAAGGCCTCAGACCGTAAGACCTTCACCGGATTTGGGCACGGCGACGTTCCTGGCGTCGTCTTCCATCGCCTCAAGGAACGCATCGGCGGTCTGATCGATGATCGGGAACGAGCCGTAATGGCACGGGAACACCTTGGCGAAGGAGAAAAACCGTCGGCAGGCGAGCGCCGCCACTGCGCCGCCCATGGTGAACCGGTCGCCGATCGGAACAATGCCGATTTCCGGACGATGCAGTTCGTTGATCAGCGCCATGTCCGAGAAAATATCGGTATCGCCCATGTGCAAAACTCCGGGTTCATCCTCGAAATGCAGCATCAGGCCATTGGCGCTGCCAAGCGAATGCGACACCCCATCCTCGGTAATGTGGGCCGAAGAATGCAGTGCATTGACGAAGGTCGCGGAAAAGCCGTCGAGCGAGACGGTGCCGCCGGTGTTGCCCATTTCCAGCCGGTCGAGTTTGTGATGATGGCCGAGCCACATGGCCAAATCATAATTGGCGAGCACAATCGCACCGGTTTCTTTGGCGATGGCGGCGGTGTCGCCGACATGATCGCCATGGCCGTGGGTGAGCAGGATATGGGTGACGCCCTTGACCGCTTCCTTCGGGTCATTGCCTTCAAAGCCGGGATTGCCGGTGAAAAACGGATCGATCAGTATCGTCGATTTGGCGGTTTCAAGCCGGAATGCCGAATGGCCGAGCCAGGTGATTTTCACGTTTGTATCTCCCATTGATGCTTTCGGCCGATCCTACCGGATCAAACCGGATTTCGGCAATGGATCGCGGGAGCGAACAGGCAAGTATGCGCCGCGTGTCTTGCCGGCGGCGGAAAATCCATCAAACCGGCACCGAATCCAGAGGCTGCCAACTGGCCACGCCGGCACCCGGTGATATCGCTGCGGAGCGGTCCGGCGTCATGTTGCACCGGTGGCGCGGGTAGAGTATGCGACATTAACCGCGCGCACCGATGGCAATATCTGGCATTGCCGTTGTACGCCAAACCACAGACGCAAATCACGGCGGGGCAAATCATGGCAGACGACGACTATATCTACGACGAGGTTACCGGCGAATGGCGTCCGGCCTCCGAGATGGCGGCGGAAGCGGCAAAGGCCGCAGCGACGTTCGATTCGGCGGGCAATGAGCTTGCTGATGGAGATTCGGTGACGCTGATCAAGGATCTCAAGGTCAAGGGTGCGGGCCAGACGCTGAAACAGGGCACTGTCATCAAAACGATCCGGCTGACCGACAATCCCGAAGAAATCGACTGCAGGCACGACGCCATCAAGGGACTTGTGCTGCGCACGGAATTCGTCCGGAAGCGTTAGGGCGATTCATGGCTGCAATTACCATGGAAGAGCTGGATGCCCTGCTCACGCCCGGCCAGACCATCGCCGGGTTGGATCTGGGCACCGAGACTATCGGATTGGCGGTGTCGGATCTCTCGCGCAGCCTCGCTTCGCCGCGCCCGGTGATCAAACGCAAGAAATTCACCCTGGACGCCCAGGTGCTTCTTACCGCCCTTGCCCGCGACAACGCAGGTGCCGCGGTGATTGGCCTGCCTGTCAACATGGACGGCAGCGAGGGTCCACGCGCTCAGGCCACTCGCGCTTTCGTGCGCAACATGGCGGAAAAATCCGATCTGCCATTCGTCTTCTGGGACGAACGGCTGTCGACGGTGGCGGCCGAGCGCGCGTTGATCGAGATGGATGTCTCGCGCATGAAACGCAAGGGGCGGATCGATTCGGCTGCGGCGAGCTTTATTCTGCAGGGCGCTCTCGACCGGCTTTCAGGGCTTCGCAGAGCGGCCAGAAGCAGCTCAGGAGACGGGTGAGTAATCCGAGCTGGAAGAAGAGACAGTCTTCTGCGGGGACTCGCGATGTTCGGTCCAGCCGAAGAATTTGCGCATCGCTGCCCAGATCTGCTTGCGGCGGCGCTTGATCACAATGAATCCGACGACAAGAAACGAGTCGAAAATCACTGCCTTGAGTACAAGCGGCGGTATCGATTCGGGCGGAATGCCGAGCAAATTGCCGTAAATCGTGAACACCAGATCATGCAGTTCGCGACTGAGGATCCGGTAGCCGAAATTGATGTCGTAATAGGACAGTCCGTACCAGCTGCCGAGCAGCACGATGGGAAGGATCCAGAGAACCAGAAACACCTTCATGTCGCGGCTCCGCGCCGGGACAAGGACGCAAGCTGGGCGCTGAACGCGGCGTGATTGGCAGCATGATCGGCAATCACCCCGCCAAGTGTGTCCAGGCCGTCATCGGCAACATCACCAGTATCGATTGAAGTCTGGACGAACGACGTGACAGTCAAAAGCAAGCCGCCCAGCGCCACCATCTGCAACACCAGCAACGCGCCTGCCTCACCACCGACAAACGACACCGCCACGATCAAGGCCGCGGCGGCTGCGGCGAAGGCAGCCGCACCTTCAGCCAGCGGACGCGCCTCGCGCTGTTCGGGCGCTTCGCCGAGCACGGAAAACATCAAGGCAAACAGCGTCAATCCCGCCGAGGCAATGTTGAACCCCCCGATTATTCCAAACACAATGCTGCGGGTAAGCGGCGAAAAGCCAATTGCCTTCATCGCCGCGATCGCGGCGTCAACCAGTCCGGTGCCTGCGAAAAGGGTCAATCCTGCAAGCTCCACCCCGCCGTGCGGCGCATAGGTGACGACCAATGCCAGCAGCGCCAGAAAACTGATCCAAAACAACATTATAGCGGTAAAAAACAATCGGCCAGATATCATTTTGCATCCGTTTGCAGGGACTGGGCGTGGTCATGGTTACCTGGGCAGCATGGACGCCGCCGCCGTCCCACGCAATGTAAACCATTTATTAAGGTTAACGCCGGTATTGCCCAATGGCCTTGGCCCGCATATGACCATGCGTCTCCGCCCTGCCGTGGCAGTGGTTCCCCCAGCAATCCCTCTCCCCAGCCTCGCACTGCCATGATCCAGATATTCGAGAGTATCCTGCCAATCTTTGCCATCGTGCTGCTGGGCGTCGCGCTCAGACGCATGTCGTTCATTGATCAGAGCGTGTGGCCGGGCCTGGAAACGCTTGGATATTATCTGCTGTTTCCGATGCTGTTGTTTCTGACTCTTGCCACCGCCGATTTTTCGGACCTGAAGCTGGGCGCTGTTTCAATGGTGGCCTTGCTTTCCGTGTTCATCATGGGCCTATTGCTGTTGGCCTTGCGTCCGCTGGTCCGCGCAAATGGAATGACGGATTCCCGCTACACCTCGCTGTTCCAGACATCATCGCGCTGGAACGCCTTTATCGCCCTTGCCATTGCCGAAAAGATATTCGGAACCACGGGACTTGCCATTGTGGCGCTGGTGATGGCCGTCATCATCATCCCGATCAACATGTTGAACCTGGCCGTCCTGATCTGGTATGGAACCGGCGCTCGAAGCATGACCACGCTGATCAAGCGGATGGCGGGCAATCCGCTGATCTTGGGGTGCATGGGCGGCCTCTTCGTCAACGCCCTGCCCTACGGTCTTTACCCTCCGCTTGAACAGGCGATTGACCTGATCGCCCGCACCGCGCTGGGGCTTGGACTGTTGATGGTGGGGGCGGGTTTGCAAGTCAACGATGCGCTGCGCCCCGGAGCAGCAACCCTGGTTTCCGTTGCGCTCAAGCTGATCATTTTCCCGCTGATCATGGGTGGATTGGCGCTGTCTTTCGGCCTGGCTGGCGAGACGGTGATGATCCTGGTGTTGTGCGCCTCGGTCCCAACCGCATTGAACGGTTATGTGCTGGCCCGGCAAATGGGTGGCGACACGCAGCTTTATGCAGCAGTCTCAACGGTGCAGACGGCTGCATCGTTCATCACCATTCCGGCCGCCATGTGGATTGCCGCAGCCTATCTTGGCTGATCAGCCGCCGGGCGGATAGAGCAAGTCCACAATCTGGCGGGCATCGAACCGGGCATCGAGCATGCCGTAGGTGGACCGCCAGGCGCCGCCCAGCCTGGTTTCGACGAAGGCTTCGGCGACGTGTCCGGCGCCCAACCGGGTCAATTCGGCGGCGGCGGCGGCCAGCGCCAATTGCTCCGTCAACATTCGCGCGGCACCCTCGTCACGCTCGGCAACCGCCATGCAGGCCCTGAGCACATCAACGGTACGCGGCCCGGCGGCGCCAAGATCCGTGGTGATGCTGTCGAGCGCCACTTCACACAGATCGCGGCCCCGGGTGAGAACCCTGAGCACGTCAAGCGCCATCACATTGCCCGACCCTTCCCAGATCGCATTGACCGGAGCTTCGCGATAATGCCGGGCGACGGCACGTTCCTCGACATAACCGTTGCCACCCATGCACTCCATCACCTCATAGATGACCGACGGGGCGAGCTTGCAGACCCAGTACTTGACGACCGGCGTCATCAGCCGGGCAATGGCTGCTTCGGCGGGGTTGTCGCGAGCATTGTCGAAAGCACGGGCAAGGCGCATCGACAGCGCCGTGGCGGCAGCCGTATCGAGCGCCAGATCGGCGAGCACGCGGATCATCAGCGGCTGGTCGACCAGCAACTCGCCAAAGACGCGGCGGTGACGGCAATGGTGCACGGCCTCGGCGAGGCTCGCACGCATCATGCCGGCAGAAGCCAGCGCACAGTCGAGCCGGGTCAGCGTGACCATGTCGAGAATGGTGCGGATCCCCTCGCCCTCGCCGCCGAGCAAAAAGCCGAAGGTGTCGCTGAACTCGACTTCAGAAGAGGCGTTAGAGCGGTTGCCGAGCTTGTCTTTCAGCCGCTGCAGCCGCAATCCGTTGAGGCTGCCGTCCTCCAGGATTCGGGGAACCAGGAAACAGCTCAATTCGCCGCCGGATTGGCCACCGGTCTGGGCCAGCATGACAAAAGCATCAGACATCGGCGCGGACATGAACCACTTGTGGCCGGACAGCCGGTAAACGCCTTCGCCGGCGCGGACCGCTTCGCTCTGGTTGGCGCGCACATCGGTGCCGCCCTGCTTCTCGGTCATCCCCATGCCGATGGTGACACCGGACTTCTGCATGGCAGGGCGGTTGCTCGAATCGTAGCGGCGCGACACAACCTGCGGCGCCCACGCCTTCTCGATGCGGGGCGAGGCCATGATCGCGGCGATCGAGGCATTGGTCATGGTGAGCGGGCACAGATGGCCGCATTCCAGACCGGCGGTGAGAAAGAAGCGGATGGCGCGCGCCTGATGGGCAAAACCCTTCTCCTCGCGGCGCCCCTCCCAGACCGATCCCTGCAGTCCGGAGGACACCGAGCGGCGCATCAGCGCATGCCAGCTGGGATGAAAATCAACCTGATCTATGCGATTGCCGTAGCCGTCATGGGTCTTGAGCTCAGGCACAGCGCGGTTGGCGATGCGCGCAAGGTCCTGCGCTTCCGCCGAGGCCACGAATTTTCCGACGGTTTCGAAATCATCGCGAAGCGCACGCGGCATATCGGCCGCGATGTCCTTCAGCAAGGGATCGGCGCGATAGGCGTTGTGCCCTGAAAAGGGCGGGCTTTGATTCTCGGCCTGCGGGCCAAAGGCTTGGATCGGGCTCATCTGACCTCGCTTACAGGGATTCGTGCGCTTTTGCATGGGGACAGCGCGCTTTTCAAGGCATGGGAAGCTTGCCCCTGCCCCATAACCTTTCTATAGACCGCGAAAGACCTCAACCCCATGGGAAACGTGATGTCATTTCCGCACCGCCACCTGCTCGGAATCAAGGGGCTTTCGGAGCAAGACATACACTATTTGCTCGATTGCGCGGATGAGGCGGTAAAAATCTCCCGCCAGCGCGAGAAAAAGACCTCGACCTTGCGCGGTCTCACCCAGATCAATCTGTTTTTCGAAGCCTCCACCCGGACGCAGGCCTCTTTTGAACTGGCCGGCAAACGGCTTGGCGCCGACGTGATGAACATGTCGGTTGCCAATTCAAGCGTCAAGAAGGGCGAAACGCTGGTCGACACCGCGATGACGCTCAACGCCATGCGGCCCGATGTGCTGGTGGTGCGTCATTCCTCGGCCGGGGCCGTGGCGCTTTTGTCGCAGAAGGTCGGCTGCCCGGTGATCAATGCCGGCGACGGCGCGCACGAGCATCCGACGCAAGCACTGCTTGACGCGCTGACCATTCGGCGCACCAAGGGCAAGGTCGGGCGGCTGATCGTCGCCATATGCGGAGACGTGCTGCATTCGCGCGTGGCGCGGTCGAACATTCTGTTGCTCAATGCGCTGGGTGCACGCGTCCGGGTCGTGGCGCCCTCGACCCTGCTGCCGTCGGGAATTGCCGATATGGGCGTCGAAGTGTTCCAGCGCATGGAGGACGGGCTCAAGGACGCGGACGTGGTGATGATGCTCAGGCTGCAGCGAGAACGCATGGCGGGCTCGTTCGTGCCCTCCGTGCGCGAGTATTTTCGCTACTACGGGCTTGATGCCGACAAGCTCAAAGCGGCCAAGCCCGACGCGCTGGTGATGCATCCCGGCCCGATGAACCGCGGCGTCGAGATCGCCTCTGACATTGCCGACGGACCGCAGAGCGTCATCGAGCTGCAGGTCGAGATGGGGGTTGCCGTGCGCATGGCGGTGATGGAAACGCTGATGCTGCCGCAGGGGAACCAGCCATGAAGCCGCGGGTTCTTTGCAATGTCCGGATCGTCGATCCTTCCACCCAAATGGACGAGACCGGCGACATCCTCATTGTCGACGGCAAAATCGCGGCTATCGGCGCGAAAGCGCTGGAGGTCGCAGTTCCATTCGAAGCCGAGAGAGAGGACTGCACCGGCCTGATCGCCATACCCGGGCTGGTTGACGCCTGCGTCCACATTGGCGAACCCGGTGCCGAACACCGCGAAACCATCGCATCGGCAAGCCGGGCGGCAGCACGTGGCGGCGTGACCTCGATGATCATGATGCCGGACACCGATCCGGTGATCGACGATGTGGCGCTGGTCGATTTTGTGCTGCGGCTGGCGCGCGACGAGGCGGTCGTCAATGTCCATCCGGCCGCGGCTCTGACCAAGGGCCTCAGGGGCGAGGAGATGACCGAATTCGGATTGCTTCTCGAAGCCGGCGCGGTGTGGCTGAGCAACGGACGGCATACCGTGGACAATCCGGCGGTGATGCGCCGCGCGATGACCTATGCGCGCGATTTCGGTGCGGTGATCGCAGTGGCGACACAGGACCGGCAGCTGGGCGGCGCGGGCGTGATGAACGAAGGGCTTTTCGCAAGCTGGCTCGGTCTGCCCGGAATTCCGCGCGAAGCCGAGATCATTCCGCTTGAACGCGATCTCAGGCTCGCCGGCCTGACCCGCGCGCGCTATCACGCGATGAGCATATCGGTATCTGAATCGGCAGACATCATTCGCGCCGCCAAGGCCCGCGGGCTCGATGTGACTGCCGGGATCTCGATCAATCACCTCACGCTCAATGAAACCGATATCGGTGAATACCGCACCTTCTTCCGGCTGTCGCCGCCGCTCAGGACCGAGGATGACCGCAAGGCCATGGTCGCAGCGCTGGCTGACGGCGCCATCGACATTATCGTGTCCGCCCACGATCCGCAGGACGTCGACACCAAGCGGCTGCCGTTTTCGGACGCGGAAAACGGTGCGATCGGACTGGAAACAATGCTGGCGGCGGCGCTCAGGCTCTACCATTCAGGCGATGTGCCGCTGATGCGCCTGATCGACGCGCTGTCGACCCGGCCGGCCCGGATCCTGGGTCTTGATGCCGGATCGCTCAAAACCGGGGCGCGCGCCGACATCGCGCTGGTCGACCCGGATTATCCCTGGGTGCTGTCCAAGGACGACATCGTTTCCAAGTCCAAGAACAGCCCGTTGGAGGACGCGCGCTTTACCGGCAAGGTGTTGCAAACGCTGGTTGCAGGTGTCACAGTTCATCGCGCCTGACCGCCGCCAATCCGGCACTCGGGATGCACATCAAGGAAGGGAAACAGCGTCGTGCCTGGTTTGATCAGTTGGTCTCTTTCCACGCCGGAAATGCTCATCTCGCTGCTTATGGGCTACCTGTGCGGCTCGATCCCGTTTGGCCTGATCCTGACCAGGATGGCCGGACTGGGCGATGTGCGGAAAATCGGATCGGGCAATATCGGCGCGACCAATGTGCTGCGCACCGGCAACAAGAAGCTCGCGGCGCTGACGCTTCTGGCCGACGCGCTCAAGGGCACCGTTGCGGTTGCCACAGCACGCTATTTCATTGGCCTTGAAGCGGCGCTGATCGCCGGGCTAGGCGCATTTCTTGGCCATCTCTATCCGGTATGGCTGAAATTCAAGGGCGGCAAGGGCGTCGCCACCTATCTGGGCGTGCTGTTGGGGCTGGCGCCGCTGATCGTCCTGGTCTTCGCCGCAGTCTGGCTCGCCATGGCCAAAATTTTCCGCTACTCGTCGCTTGCGGCGCTGACAGCGGCTGTGGTCGTGCCTGCTGCGCTTTACCTTTATGGAAAGCCCGGCATCGCCTCGCTGTTTCTGGTCATGTCGGCAATCACCATTCTCAAGCACCGGGAAAACATAAGCCGCCTGCTTGCCGGAACCGAAGGCCGGATCGGGGACAAGGGCTGATGCCTCCCGGCGACGAAGGGCGACGCGGTGTCATCCTTTCCGATCGCCAACGGCTCTCCTGGTTGCGGCTGATCCGCTCTGACAATGTCGGACCGGCGACGTTCCGTGACCTGATCAATCATTTCGGGTCCGCCGAGACCGCTCTCGAGCAATTGCCCGAGCTTTCGCGGCGCGGGGGGTCGGCACGCACTATAAAAGTGGCGAGCATTGGCGATGCCGAGAGCGAACTGGAGGCGGCGCGGAAGTTTGGCGCCGTGTTCGTCGGGATAGGCGAACCGGATTACCCCCCGGCCCTGAGGCGCATCGACGGAGCGCCGCCATTGATCGCGGCAATCGGCGATTTGTCGCTGGCGACAACGGTCGCTGTCGGAATCGTGGGCGCACGCAACGCTTCGGTTTCAGGCGCCAAGATGGCTGCGCGGATGGCGCGCGAAGTCGGCGCCGCCGGTTATGTCGTGGTGTCAGGCCTGGCGCGCGGCATAGACGCGGCAGGGCATCGCGCAAGCCTTGAAAGCGGGACCATCGCCGCGCTGGCGGGTGGTTTGGATCAACCCTATCCACCGGAAAACCTGGATCTCTACCGTGAAATCTGCTCGGGAAGCGGTCTTGCCATCAGCGAGATGCCGATGGGCTGGGAACCGCGCGCCCGCGATTTCCCACGGCGCAACCGGCTGATCGCGGGTGTCGCGCTTGGCCTGGTGGTGATCGAGGCGGCACAACGCTCGGGCTCGCTGATCACTGCCCGGCGAGCCGCTGATTTCGGCAGGCTGGTGTTTGCCGTTCCCGGTTCGCCGCTCGACCCGCGGGCCGCGGGGACCAATGGCCTGCTCAAGGACGGCGCCATCGTGACCACGGAAAGCCGCGATGTGATCGACGCGCTGGCCCCCTCCAGCCGGATGTTTCCCGATGACGAACCGGTCATGGAGGAACCCGGATCCGGGGACGGTGCACCGTTCGACGAGCCGCGTGACGACGACCGAGCCCGTGTGATCGAGGCGCTGAGTCCCTCGCCCGCTGAAATCGACGACATCATCAGGCACGCCGGCGTGGCGGCGGCGACGGTCTATCTTGTGCTGCTTGAGCTTGATCTCGCCGGCCGTCTGCATCGGCACCCCGGCGGCATGGTGTCACTGGCCTTTGACGAGAATTAGCACACCAGATCGCAATCAGTGGGCATTTCTGGTCATGGTGAGCGGCCTCTGTCCGGCCAGAACATCGCCGGCTTCCAAATAGGCCATCTCGATCAGATAACAGAGCATGTCAGCATTTTCACTCTCGGCAACCGTGCGCAGTTCAGCCAGCATTTGCCGGATATAGGCGATGTTTTGCTCCGTTCGGGCCTTCTCCAATGAACCGTGAGTGCGCCGGGTTGGCATCTTGGCTCCCCTGATTTTGTCCACATGACCGCTCATTGCAAACCGTCAGGCAGATCCTTGAAACACGATAATCAAAATATCTTAAATTGCAATAGAGCGGTAATCGCGCAATGGTTGTATTTGGGTTGTGAAATGGCGGTAAATCGGAAGATGGGCTTGACCGCACCGATTTCCCTGTACATTTCGTGGGCCAAATCGGTACGGCGCGAATTCGCGCGGCATGCCGAATCCCATGGCCGAATGCGAGCAATCTTATGAATGTAGTGGTAGTCGAATCGCCTGCGAAGGCAAAAACGATCAACAAATACCTCGGAAGCGATTTCAAGGTACTGGCCTCTTTCGGCCATGTCCGCGATCTCCCGGCCAAGGATGGCTCGGTGCTTCCCGACGAGGACTTCGCCATGTTGTGGGAAGTCGATACCGCCTCCAACAAGCGGCTGAAGGATATCACCGAGGCGCTCAAGGGAGCGGATTCGCTCATTCTGGCGACGGACCCGGACCGCGAGGGTGAAGCCATTTCCTGGCATGTGCTTGAGGTTCTGACCAAGAAGAAGGCGCTCAAGGACAAGAAAGTCTCCCGCGTCGTCTTCAATGCGATTACCAAGAAGTCGGTTCTCGATGCGATGAACAACCCGCGCGAGATCGACACGCCGCTGGTCGACGCCTATCTGGCGCGCCGGGCGCTCGACTATCTGGTCGGCTTCAACCTGTCGCCGGTGCTTTGGCGGAAACTTCCCGGCGCCCGCTCGGCCGGTCGGGTTCAGTCGGTGGCGCTGAGGCTCGTCTGCGACCGCGAAAGCGAGATCGAACGCTTCAATTCGGAAGAGTACTGGCAGATTTCGGCTGACCTGAAGACACCGCGCGGCGACGGCTTCACCGCCCGCCTCACCTCGCATGACGGTGAGAAGATCTCCAAGATGTCGATCACCGGCGGCGATCTGGCAGGCAACATCAAGGACATGCTCGAGGGCGCGTCCTTTGTCGCCGACAGCGTGGAGGCCAAGCCGACCCGGCGCAATCCGTCAGCCCCCTTCACCACGTCAACCTTGCAGCAGGCAGCATCGTCAAAGCTCGGCTTCAATGCCTCGCGCACCATGCAGGTGGCGCAGCGACTGTATGAAGGCATCGATATCGGCGGCGAGACCGTCGGTCTGATCACCTATATGCGAACCGATGGCGTGCAAATGGCGCCCGAGGCCATCGAGGAAGCCCGTGCCGCCATAGCGGCGCGCTTCGGTGATCGCTACCGCCCGGAAAAACCCCGCATCTACACCACCAAGGCGAAGAATGCGCAGGAAGCGCACGAAGCAATCCGGCCAACCGGATTCGAGCGCGCACCCGATGATGTCAAACGCTATCTCGATGCCGATCAGCTCAAGCTTTACGACCTGATCTGGAAACGCGCCATTGCCAGCCAGATGGCATCGGCAGAGATAGAGCGGACCACCGTCGACATCACCGCGACCAAGGACGGCAAGAGCGCCGGCCTGCGCGCGACCGGATCGGTAATCCGGTTCGACGGGTTCATTGCCGCCTACACCGATGCCAAGGAAGACGGTGAACAATCAGATGGCGACGATGATGACGACGCCCGCCTGCCCGAAATCAATGCGAAGGAAGCGCTGGCCAAGGACAAGATCAACGCCACGCAGCACTTCACCGAGCCGCCGCCACGCTATTCGGAAGCTTCACTGATCAAGAAGATGGAAGAGCTCGGCATCGGCCGGCCCTCGACTTATGCCTCGACACTGGCGACCCTGCGTGACCGCGAATATGTGGTCATCGACAAGCGCAGACTGATCCCCGAACCCAAGGGCCGGCTGGTCATCTCGTTTCTGGAGAACTTCTTCGAGCGCTATGTCGAATTCGGTTTCACCGCGGATCTCGAAGAAAAGCTTGACCGGATTTCCGCGGGCGAACTTGCCTGGAAGGACGTGCTGCGCGAATTCTGGACGGAGTTTCATTCCCACATCGAGGATACCAAGGACCTTCGTGTTACACAGGTGCTCGATGCGCTCAACGAGGCGCTGGCGCCGCTGGTGTTTCCGGTACGTGAGGACGGATCAAATCCGCGTATCTGCCCGACCTGTGGAACCGGCAACCTGTCGCTCAAGCTCGGCAAGTACGGTGCCTTTGTCGGGTGCTCGAATTATCCCGACTGCAATTTCACACGCCAGCTTTCCAACGATCAGAACGCTGACGGCGATGCGGCTCTGTCGAACGAGCCTCGGGATCTGGGCAAGGATCCGCACACGGAAGAGCCGATTACCCTGCGCACCGGCCGGTTTGGACCCTACGTCCAGCGCGGCGAGGGCAAGGAAGCCAAGCGCTCCAGCCTGCCAAAGGGATGGGCGCCCGACACGATCGATTACGAAAAGGCCCTGGCATTGCTAAGCCTGCCGCGCGACATCGGACAGCATCCGGAATCGGGAAAGATGATTTCCTCGGGGCTCGGTCGCTATGGTCCCTTCGTGTTGCATGACGGCACCTACGCCAATCTTGAGAGCATCGAGGATGTGTTCTCCATCGGGCTTAATCGTGCGGTCACCGTGATTGCCGAAAAGCAGGCCAAAGGTCCCGGCCGGGGTCGAGGGACACCGGCGGCGCTGAAGGCGCTCGGCGATCATCCCGACGGCGGCCCGGTCACCGTGCGGGACGGAAAATACGGACCTTACGTCAACTGGGGCAAGATCAACGCGACCCTGCCGAAGGACAAGGTTCCCACCGAGGTATCGCTTGAGGAAGCGCTTGAAATGATTGCAGCAAAAGCCGCTACATCGGGCAAGAAGGCGCCGGCCAAGAAAGCGTCGGCAGCCAAGAAGGCAACCAAACCGAAGGCGAAGGCCAAGAAACCCGCAGCCGCCAAGGCGAAGAAGGACTGACATTGGGACACCCTCCCCGCAAATCCGTGACTGGCAAACCAAACACCGGCAAGCCGGACGTAAAAACCGGGGAGGACCGCCCGGCGTTTCGCCGCGGAGATCTTCCCGACAGGGAAACGATTCTGCGTTTTCTCGGCGAAAACCCGGATCGCGCCTCCAAGCGCGACATCGCCAAGGCGTTCGGATTGAAAGGCGACACGCGCGCCGAGCTCAAGGCTCTGCTTCGCGAGCTTGAGGATGAGGGGCTTATCGAGCGCGACCGCAAAATGCTCAGGCGACCCGGCACGCTGCCGGCGGTGGCGGTGCTCGAAATCACCATGCGCAACCCTGACGGCGACCTGGTCGCCCGGCCGGCTGAATGGCTCGAGGATCATGGTGCGGCGCCGGCGGTGACAGTCCGTCAGTCAAACGCCGGGCGCGAACGCGGCAAGAGCCGCACGCCATCGATCGCGGCGGGCATCGGCGACAAGGTGCTGGCACGGATATTTGCGACGACGCATGGCGCGAAAACCAGCTACACCGCCCGCATCATGAAGGTGCTCGACCGGCGCGAGGGTCTTGTTCTCGGCGTTTTCCGCTCCACTCCGGGCGGCGGTGGCAGGCTGATGCCGATTGAACGGCGCGGTGAGGAATTCGCCATTGATCCCGATTTCACCGGTGAGGCAAAAGACGGCGATCTGGTCGAGGTGGAGACCGCGAAGCTCGGCCGCATGGGCTTGCCGCGCGCCAAGGTTCACGCCGTGCTGGGTTCGGTCGATGGCGAAAAGGCCATCTCGATGATCGCCATCCATTCCCACGGCATTCCGCATGTGTTTCCCGCCGAAGTGTTAAAAGCCGCTGACGACGCAAAGCCCGCCCCGCTTTCCGCAGGACGCGAGGACTGGCGGGATATGCCGCTGGTCACCATCGACCCCAGCGACGCCAAGGATCATGATGACGCGGTCTTCGCCGAGGAAGACACCTCCCCGGACAATACCGGCGGCGTCATCATTACCGTCGCGATTGCAGATGTGTCCTGGTATGTGCGTCCCGACTCGGCGCTCGACCGGGAAGCGCTGAAGCGCGGCAACTCCGCCTATTTTCCCGACCGGGTGGTTCCGATGCTGCCGGAGCGGATTTCCAACGATCTGTGTTCGTTGCGCCAGGGCGAGGACCGGCCGGCGCTGGCGCTGCGCATGGTGTTTTCCGCCGAAGGGCGCAAGGTCGGTCACAAGTTTCACCGGGTGATGATCAAGAGCGCGGCCAAACTGTCCTATCAGCAGGCCCAGGCAGCGATTGACGGTAATCCCGACGACACCTCCGGCCCGCTGCTGGAAGCCGTCCTGAAGCCGCTGTGGAACGCTTATGCTGTGCTCAAGCGAGAGCGGGACCGCCGCCAGCCGCTTGATCTCGACATGCCGGAGCGCAAGATCCTGCTCACACCGGATGGCAAGGTCGACAAGGTGATCGTGCCCGAGCGGCTCGACGCGCACCGGCTGATCGAAGAATTCATGATCCAGTCCAATGTCGCCGCGGCGGAAACCCTGGAAAAACGCAAACAACCACTGATCTACCGCGTTCATGACCAGCCATCGCTGGCCAAACAGGAAGTCCTGCGCGAGTTTCTCGGCACGCTCGGCCTGTCACTGGCGCGCGGAGCGGCGGTACGGGCAAGCGCTTTCAACGGGATTCTGGCTCGGGCATCGGGAGAGCCCCATCAGGGCATGGTCAACGAGATGGTTCTGCGCAGCCAGAGCCAGGCCATCTATTCACCGGAAAATCTTGGTCATTTTGGTCTCAACCTCATGAAATACGCGCATTTCACCTCGCCAATCCGGCGCTATGCGGATCTGATCGTGCATCGCGCGCTGGTCGGTGCGCTGGGCCTTGGCGAGGGCGCAATCACGCCTGCGGAAGAAGCCGGGCTGGAAAACATTGCCGCGGAAATTTCTGTCACCGAGCGACGCGCCATGGCAGCAGAACGCGATACAGTGGATCGGCTTGTTGCCCACCACCTCGCCGGACGCATTGGCGAAACCTTTGAAGGGCGCATTTCCGGCGTGACCAAATCCGGGCTTTTTGTCAGCCTGCCGCAATTTGGCGCGGATGGCTTTATACCTGTCTCAACACTGGGACTTGACTATTATCACTACGACGAGGCTCATCAGGCACTCGCGGGGGAGAAAACCGGCCTGGGATACCGGCTCGGCGACGGGGTGGAGGTCAAGATTGTCGAAGTTATACCGCTGGCCGGTTCGATGCGGTTTGAGATGGTCAGTGAAGGACACAAAATGCCTGCCGGCACCAGGTCGTTTCACAAATCCGGCCGGGCGCGCCGTGGCGGCCCCAAGAAGCCAGGAACACGCCCTCCACGCGGGCGGCGCTGAAACAGCGCCGAGCGAACAACCAGCAGCGTCCCAAGCGCTCGCTCAGAATCAGGAGAAGAAAGATGCTCGAATTTGGTGGCGACGCGGCCAGGAATGAAGACGCACCACGCGATACCTGGCGCGCGGTCAAGCGCGGGGTTCTCTGCCGCTGTCCCAATTGCGGCGAAGGCAAACTGTTCAAGGCCTATCTGAAGTCTGTGGACGCCTGCCCGGCATGTGGCGAGGAAATGCTTCATCACCGTGCCGATGATTTTCCGGCCTACCTCGCGATCTTCATTGTCGGTCACATCGTTGTTGCGGGCTTTATGGCTACCGACACGTGGCTGGTGCTTGAAAGCTGGCAGCATCTGATGATCTGGATCCCGATTACGATAATCCTGACGCTGGCGATACTGCCCTCCATCAAAGGCGGGGTCATCGGACTGCAATGGGCTTTGCGTATGCACGGATTTGGCGGTGAGTCGGAAGAAGCGTTGCTTGAAGAACCCGCCTATGAGGATGCACGATGAACGACAGCGACACTTCCAAGCTCGAACTTCTCACGGAAGAACAGCGGACCAGAACCGGTGATACACGCCACCCCACCCGGACACCACGAGATGCGGCCTCGCTGATTCTTCTGGACCGGACCGACACGGTACCGCGGGCGCTGCTGGGCAAACGCGGAAAAGCCCATGCCTTCATGCCCGATCTCTATGTCTTCCCCGGCGGCAGACGTGATCCTGCCGACAACAGAACGCCGCTTGCCCGTCCATTGCGCGATGACGTCGCCGACAAACTCATGCAGCGAACCACCGCCCGATTCCACAGCTACGCCGCGCGCGGCCTTGCTGTGGCGGCGGCCCGCGAAATGCTTGAAGAGGCCCACCTGTCGCTGACACCGGAAGAATATGCCGGGTCTTTGCGGCCCGACGTCTCGCATTTCCGCTATCTGGCGCGGGCGATTACGCCTCCAGGCCAGCCGCGGCGATTCGATACCCGCTTTTTTGTCTGCTTCTGCGACGAAATGGGATTGGACCCAACAGCCATCCGCGACAGTGATGAATTGCATGACCTGACATGGCTGCCGATTGATTCGCACCACAGCCATCCCCTGCCCCGGATAACCAAAGTGATCCTCGGCGAGCTCACACAGGCGCTCGAGGAAGATCCTTCCCTACCTTTTGGCAGGACGGTGCCGTATTACTATTTCCGTAACGGACGATCCGTTCGCGAATTGATTTAAGGCCAATCCAGATGGATCACTCATCCTCACGCACCCCTGCGATCCGCGAGGTAATCCACTGGCCAGCACTGATCGCAGCCGTTTCGGCGATCACCGCAGTCGGCATCGCCATCGGCCTGGGTCTGCCGCTGTTGTCGATCATCCTGGAAAAGCGTGGCGTTTCATCTTCGATGATCGGCCTGAATTCAGCCATGGCAGGCGTGGCAGCCATGGTCGCCGCGCCGATCTCGACCATGATTGCGCGGCGACTGGGCGTGGTCACCACAATGGTGCTGTCCATTGTCGCGGCCGCAGCAAGCGCGCTCGGGTTCTTTTTTGCCGAGGCGCTCTGGATGTGGTTTCCGCTGCGTATCGTATTTCACGGCGCCATCACCATCCTGTTCGTGCTCTCCGAATTCTGGATCAATACCGCCGCCCCGCCAAGCCGCAGGGGATTGGTGCTCGGCATCTACGCAACGGTGCTCTCGCTCGGTTTCGCCGCCGGCCCCCTGATCTTCTCCGTGATCGGGTCGGACGGAATTTTGCCGTTTGCGATCGGCGCGGGCGTGATCCTGTTCGCAGCGGCGCCTATCCTGATGGCGCGCAAGGAAAACCCGGTGATCGACACCGCGCCCAATCATCCGTTCCTGCGCTACGTCTTCCTGGTCCCTACCGCGACAGCCGCAGTGTTCATTTTCGGCGCCGTGGAATCAGGCGGCCTGTCGCTGTTTCCGGTCTATGCCAACCGCACCGGCTTCACCGAATCACAAGGCGCGCTTCTGTTGATGATGATGGGGCTTGGAAACGTGCTGTTCCAGATCCCGGTCGGCCTGATCGCCGACCGGATCGGCGACCGCAGGCGGCTTTTGTCGCTGTTTGCGCTCATCGGGCTGATCGGGTCGATCGCCCTGCCCTTCCTGATCCACAACTGGCTGCTGACGGCGGTCATCCTGCTGTTCTGGGGCGGCAGCGTCGCCGGGCTGTATACGGTCGGTCTGGCGCATCTGGGCGACAAACTGCACGGCGCGGACCTTGCATCGGCGAATGCAGCCTTTGTTTTCTGCTACGCGCTTGGCATGCTGGTTGGTCCGCAGACC
Organism: Hoeflea sp.; assembly: GCF_039975035.1. Taxonomy (GTDB): domain Bacteria; phylum Pseudomonadota; class Alphaproteobacteria; order Rhizobiales; family Rhizobiaceae; genus Hoeflea. The sequence continues at coordinate 21,731 of NZ_JBDWHW010000190.1, forward strand.
ATTGGCGTGGCGATGGATGTGGCCGGGAACCACGGATTTGCGTGGGCGCTGGCGTTCTTTTTTGCGATTTATGTGGCCCTGACCGTATTTCGCATCGTGCTCGAGCCAAAACGGACTTGACTTTCAGCGCGGCTTTTGTAGGTTCCGCGCAAGTTTCGCCGTGGAGCCTTGTGCGCTGTCCGCGGCTTCATTTTTGAAGAAGGCAAGACACCATGGCCAAGGCGACCACTATCAAGATCAAGCTCCTGTCGACTGCAGACACCGGCTTTTTCTATGTTACCAAGAAGAACAGCCGTACCTTCACCGACAAGATGGTGAAGACCAAGTACGATCCGATTGCCAAGAAGCACGTTGAATTCAAGGAAGCCAAGATCAAGTAATCCGGCTTCCCACCCTGCAAGCAACAGGGACGGTGCGATCAATAAAAAAAACCCGCTTCTTTCCGGAAGCGGGTTTTTTGTGTCGAGGGCCGATCAAGAAAAATGCGTGGAACGAGGATACCACAAGTGCATTGATCCCGATCGGCCACCCCACGACCCAGGAGATGCGGCGGACCTGAACATCATGGGGTATTGCTATATTTGTGCGATTGTAACCTGCCTGTATGACAGTCCCAAAACGCTTCATGTGCGCGGAACATTTGTACCAATCCGATATAAAATCAATAGTTTCTTAACTTTTTGTCAAAACTGTCCACGTTTGTGGTTAATTATCACTACAGTTTTAAGGATTGATTGACTCAGATCAAATCCCGCGCGAATCCGCCGGGCGCGGCAGATCGCCGATCAAGAATTCCGGTGTTCTTTTGTCAACTGTGTCGGCGCCTTGCTTCCAGTCGCGCGCAACTGATGCTGCATCACATTGAAAGATGCCTGCACGCTCGTGTTCAAATGGACACTCTGAAAGCGACGTTTATCAAGCGGCCTGGCCAACGACCCGATTGCGACCTTCGTTCTTGGCCTGATACAGCGACTTGTCGGCGCGGCGGAGAAGTGAATCAGCGCCCTCGCCGTCTTTTTCCAGCGTCGCGATCCCGATCGATGTGGTCAATTGCACCATGGCCCCGGACTGAGAGACCCGGAACGGTGTGCTTGCGATTTCCTCGCGCAGCCGTTCGGCGACTTGGGCCGCTGTCACCGTCGTTGTGTCCGGCATAACCACCACGAATTCCTCACCGCCATACCGGCAGGCAAGATCAGCGCCGCGCACAGCCTCTCTCAAGCGGTGTGCGAACTGACGCAAGATGTCGTCACCGCCTTCGTGGCCATGGATATCATTGACGGCTTTGAAATGATCGATATCGGTGATCAGCACTGAAAGCGGTCGACCCCGGCGATTGGAGCGGTCAACCAGTGTCGCCAGATGGGTGTCGAGATAGCGGCGATTGTTCAGGCCAGTCAGCGCGTCGGTGACGGCAAATTCGACCGATTCCGAAAGGCTGGCGCGTAACCGGTCGGTATAGCGCTTGCGGCGGATCTGGGTGACGCTGCGGGCGACCAGCTCATTGGGATCGAGCGGTCGCAGAAGGTAATCGTTGACGCCGAGTTCCAGTGCGCGGATCACCAGGTCTTCCTCGCCCTGCTCGGCGACCACGAGCATGGGAATGAAGCGGGTCCGCTCCAGCGAACGCAATTGCGAGCACAAACGCAAAGGATCGTAGTCCTCAAGCGACGACGAAACGATCACCAGCTCATAAGGCTTGTCGGCCGCCTCGAACAGGGCCGCCTGCGGATCGCCGATCGCGGTGACTTCGGCAATTCCCTTAAGCGCCCGGTTCATGCGTTCTTGCGAATTGGCCCGGCTGTCGACCAGCAACACCATGCCCGGCTCTTCCAATTGGCCCTGATGCGGCGCCAGAAGCGTCTCCAGACCGATGTTGCGCGCTGTCTCCGCACGAAGGCGGAGCTCGTCACTCAAAGCCTTGAAGCGGATCAGGCTCTTGACCCTGGTCATAAGCTGCAGATCATTGACCGGCTTGGTCAGAAAATCGTCGGCGCCGACCTGGAGGCCGCGCACGCGGTCAGCAGGTTGATCAAGCGCTGTTACCATGACGACAGGAATATGGGCGGTGCGCGGGTTGTGCTTGAGGCGCTGACAGACCTCAAACCCGTCGATACCCGGCATCATGATGTCGAGCAGAATGAGATCAACCGGGGTCTGGTCGCAAATCGTCAGCGCTGTCATTCCGTCGGCCGCGGTGAGCACTTCGAAATACTCGGCCATCAGCCGCGCCTCGAGAAGCTTCACATTGGCTGGAATGTCGTCAACCACCAGAATGCGCGCGGTCATATCTTCTCTCCGCCCTCAAGCATCGCCAAGGTAAGTCTTGATGGTTTCAATGAACCGGGGAACCGATATCGGCTTGGAAATATAGGCCTCGCACCCGCCCTGGCGAATGCGTTCCTCGTCACCCTTCATTGCGAAGGCAGTCACGGCAATAACCGGAATCATGTGCAGATCGTCATCCTGCTTGAGCCATTTCGTGACTTCAAGTCCCGAAACCTCGGGCAACTGGATGTCCATCAGGATGAGATCCGGACGATGCAGGCGAGCAAGATCCATCGCCTCCAGTCCGTTGCGGGTCTGGATGGTCTTGTATCCTGATGCTTCGATCAGATCCCGGAAAAGCTTCATGTTGAGTTCGTTGTCCTCAACAATCATCACCTGCTTTGTCATGTCCGCTCCCATCCCCGATCCGGCCGGACCATATGTCCTCCGGATGCCACTGTTGCCGGCTGCCTGTGATCCCTATCACCTGCATTGAACCGCGTTCGTTTGCGACAAATACGATCAGCAATGCCAGTCAACGCCATCACCTTAGTTCCATTAGGTTGAAAAAGTGGTAATCGGACATTTCGAATGCGGTTCAAGGCAATCCGGGGGAACGAGAACACCATGGCAGATGCACAAGACACAGCGATCGCAGTGCTGGTTTGGCTTGCAGGCGAGCCTGAACTGATGGGCCGTTTTCTGGCGCTGACAGGGCTTGAAGCCGACAATCTGCGCGATGCCGCCACGGAGCCCGGATTTCTCGCCGGTGTCTTGAGCTTTCTGATGAACCACGAGCCGACCTTGATGGATTTCTGCGCCGCCAGCGGGACCAGACCCGAAGATGTGTCGCGCGCCTTCCTTGCGCTTGGCGGATCGAGCGAGGCCGGATGATGCTGATCCCCGATGCCGAACATGACGATTTGGTGCTGGGCGAACGTCCGTTGATCGTTTGCGATATCGATGAGGTGGTGCTGGAATTCGTAACACCGTTTCAGGCTTTCCTGACCGGCAATGGCCATGAGTTGCGCCCCACATCCTTCAGCCTGAATGGCAATGTCTTCAGCCTTGCTCATGGCGGCGAAACCCCGAAGGATGAGATTGCGCGTCTGCTGGAGGCGTTTTTCTCCTGCCAGGAAGACTGGCAAACGCCGGTAGTCGAGGCTGCCGAAAGCCTCAGCCGATTGTCCGGCGAAGCGGACATTGTGTTCCTGACGGCGATGCCGCCACGCCACCGGGATGTCCGGCGCAAACTGCTCTCGCGTCACGGATTCGATTATCCGATGATCGCCACCGAATCGGCCAAGGGTCCGGCGGTGATGGCGCTGCACGGCTCGCGGACCCAGCCTGTGGTGTTTCTCGACGACATTTTCGTCAATCTCCAGTCGGTGCGCCAACATGTCCCTCAGACATTGCTCCTCAATCTGATCGCCAATGGCATGTTCCGCTCGCTGGCGCCGCATCCCGGTGAGGGTGTTGAGATCGTCACCGACTGGCCCCACGCCGAAACGATGATCAAGGCGCATTTCGCTTCTGCCGGGAAATGAGTGCCTGCGCAGGACTTCTGATCGGGTGAAACTCTCCGGGCGCATCAACGGCCGGCGGATCTTGCGCTTGATCCCTGTTTCAAAACCGGCCTTCCTGAAGATCGACACAGGGCCGGCAAACAGACCTGCCGATTTTGACTGATTGACCTTTTGTCTCGGGCAGGCCTCGACCACCCGGGCGCCGATTTGCCGGGCATGAGCGTCCGCCACATCGAGCAGCAGGTGGCTGATTCCCTCTCCTCGCCGCCGGGACCGGATGACGAAACACGAGACCGCCCCGAGACCAGGAGACGAGGGTTCGTCGCCATCAAGAGGCCTGGACACCGTCCCGCCCGTGTTCCAGCGCGCCACATCGGTGCGCGGTGTGACCTGCACCCATCGCACAGACGCTCCCTCATCAATCGCGATCAAGCCCGGCGGCAGCGAGGCTTGCGTCGCCTGTTTGAGACGCAGGTTCCTGCCTTGCTTGCTGGTTGCGTCACTCTGTTCGGGCGCCGGCCGGGAACAGCTGTGCCAGCCACCGCAGCAAGCGCCCTGCGGACCAAACAAAGTCTCCAGATGCGGCCAGAGATCGGACGTGACGGGGCTTACGGTCAGGGTCATTCGGCGCAGGCTCCTGATGGATCTGGCAGGCTTGTGAGTCGAAAGATTATTGCGTAATCTGTCAATGTTCAACCTTTGTTCTCTTACGGCAGGTCGATGCCCCAAACGTCTTCGCATTCAGATCCCGGCTTTTGCCGTGACTGCCTGACGACTGCTCGCGTGGAAGCCAGGCGTTGTCACGCCTGTGGCAGCCCGCGCATCATCCGTCATGCCGAGATTGATCAACTGACGCTGGCGCATGTGGATTGCGATGCGTTTTACGCAACCGTGGAAAAACGTGACCATCCCGAGCTTGCCGACAAGCCAGTGATCATTGGCGGGGGAAAACGCGGCGTTGTCTCGACCTGTTGCTACATCGCCCGCATTCATGGCGTGCGCTCGGCGATGCCGATGTTCAAGGCTCTGGATGCCTGTCCTGACGCGGTGGTAATCAAGCCGGACATGGAGAAATACGTCCGTGTCGGACGCGAGGTCCGGCGGATGATGGAGGACCTGACACCGCTGGTACAACCGATTTCGATCGACGAGGCCTTCCTTGACCTGGCCGGAACCGAGAAGCTGCACAAGGCTTCCCCTGCCCGCACGCTGGCGCGGTTTGCCGCCCGGGTCGAGGCGGAGATCGGCATCAGCCTTTCGGTCGGCCTGTCCTATTGCAAGTTTCTCGCCAAGGTGGCTTCCGATCTCGACAAACCACGCGGCTTCTCGGTAATCGGCAAGCAAGAGGCGATGTCGTTTCTTGCGCCGCGTCCGGTCACACAGATCTGGGGTGTCGGCAAAGCCTTCGCAGCTACCCTTGAGCGCAACGGCATCCGCACCATAGGCCAGTTGCAGACCATGGAACTGACCGCGCTGATGCGCGGCTACGGAGTGATGGGCAAGCGGCTCTACCATCTGTCGCGCGGCGAGGACGAGCGCACGGTTCATCCCAACGAGGGCGCAAAAAGCGTGTCCGCCGAAACCACGTTTGACACGGACCTGTCGAACGCCAGCGATCTGGTGCCGGTGCTCAGGCGCCTGTCCGAAAAGGTCTCGGCGCGCCTGAAGGCTTCCGGAATTGCCGGACACACCGTGGTACTGAAGCTCAAGACCGCGGATTTCAAAGGCCGGACCCGCAATTTCAAGCTGGAGGATCCAACCATGCTGGCCGACCGGATATTCCGCACCGGTCTGCATCTGCTCGAACGTGAACTGGGACAGGACCGGTTCCGCCTGATCGGCATCGGGGTGACCGATCTGGCCGACGCCGCGCGCGCCGATCCGCCCGATCTCGTCGATCCCGCAGCGGCGCGCCGGGCGGTGGCGGAAGGCGCCATTGACAAGGTGCGACAAAAATTCGGTCGAAACATTGTGGAAACTGGATATACATTCGGCACCTCGCGCAGCACACGCTAGGCGGAAGAGGATTGATATCGGGGCCGCTTCCACCTGCTTGCGGCGTTTGAGCATCACCAGCCTTTTACCGGTCCGGGAATTGGCGAAGACGCGGGAGCACTCTCGACCATGACAACACTTTCAATGCGCGAGCGTCTGTTGTTTCCAATCGGAGTGATGATCGCCGGGTTGCTCTCGGTCGCGCTTGCCTATTCCGCATTTACCGAGGATGGCGGAACCAATTCGGCGGCCCTGGTGGCGGATGCGTTCCTGCACGGCAGACTGTGGGTCGAATCCTGCTTCGATCTCGATTGCGCCAGTTACAATGGCCAGACTTATGTGGCGTTTCCGCCGTTCCCCGGCCTCGCGGCGCTGCCTCTGGTGGCCATCAACGGCATGGCAACGTCCGGCTTCATCGTCTTGACAACACTGTGTTTTGCGATGTCGTTGCTGGTATGGAACCGGATCTTCCGACAGTTGGAGGTGGCCCGTGCGGACCGGTCCTGGCTGATGCTGGCTCTGGGCTTTTCCAGCCCCTTGTTCTTTGTCACCATCCGTGGAGACGGCATCTGGTTTTTTGCGCAGGCGATTGCATTGCTGCTGACCAGTCTTGCCATTCATGAAGCGCTGGCCGGCCGTCTGATGAGCGCGGGTGTTGCCATTGCCTGCGCCTTCCTGAGCCGCCAGATGAGCATTTTCTATGTGCCGCTGCTTCTGGTGCTGTCACTTCGCGCCGAAGTACCGCTAGTGTCAGCGATACCGGACAGGATCATCCGGGCCATGAAACTGGGGATCCCGGTGGCTGCGGCGATTGGTCTTTACCTGCTGTACAATCAAGCCCGGTTCGGATCGCTGCTGGAGTCCGGCTATGCCTACATCGACTATCCGCCCGGCGTGCTGAAAGACCGGCTGGACGCGTACGGATTATGGAGTCTGGAATACCTGCCGTTCAATCTCTACCATGCACTGGTACAGGGATTTCATGCCCGATTCGAGGGTTTCGGAAATCTGGAGCTGGTTGGAATCGATCGCTTCGGCACCGCGTTCCTGGTGGCGAGCCCGTGGCTGGTCATGTTGTTTTTCACCCCGATCAACCGGCGCACGGTGTTTGCCGGACTGCTGGTGGCCGGTCTGATCACGGCCATGCTGTTTTACCACTCCAACGGCTACACCCAGTACAATGTCCAGCGTTACATGCTCGACTGGCTGCCAGCTGCGCTGATGATGCTGGCCTACGCAATTCCGCGCCACACCACTCCGCTGTTTCCACTGAGTGTGTTGTGGGGCATGGCACTGAACGCCGTGACCATTGCCACCATGACGGTCGTGCTTTGAGCCGCGCTGCCGCCTGACGCATGCCGGTGTCGCAAAACCGCTACCCCCTTAAGCGCGCCTTGGGTCAGACCAGCTCCACATCAAGCACGCCGGGTGCTGCCTTCAATGCCGAGGCGATCTGCGGCGATATCCTGTAGCGATCCGCTAATGTCACCTCGATCTCCCGGCGGCCATCATCCTTGATCATGACGAAGGACACCTGCCCTTCGCCATGCGTCTTCAAATGCGTCGACACCGAATTGAGCGGCCTGGCGTCGCGCATGTAGACCCTGAGCGCGGACTGGCCGCGGGCGGCGCGGTCCTCAAGTGAATCAGCGGTCTGGATTCTGAGCCCGATACCTTCCGGACGCTCCTCGGCATTGACCGTGATGACGATCGATTTGCCGGGTTCGAGCAATTCCCGGTAGAGCGCCAGGCCTTCGGAAAACAGCACCGCCTCATATTGGCCGGAACTGTCGGAGAACGCCACGATCCCCATCTTGTTGCCGGTGCGGGTCTTGCGCTCTTGCTTGCTGGTAACGGTACCGGCAAGCCGCCCGGCAGTGGCGCCGGCCTTGACGGCGAGCGAAAAATCCGCCCAGGTCTGCACGCGCATCTTGGCCAGAAGATCATTATAGGAATCAAGCGGATGCGCGGACAGGTAAAAGCCCAGCGCCTGGTATTCCCGGTGCAGTTTTTCAGCCGGAAGCCACGGAGTGGCGGCGGGCAGATGAATGGATTCCGTGCTGTCTTGCGACGCCCCCATGCCGAACATGTCGCTCTGGCCGCTGATACGGTTTTCCTGGGCGCGCTGGGCGAAGCCCAGGATGCGGTCAAGCCCGGCGCTCAATGCCGCCCGGTCCTGGCCAAAGCAATCGAGCGCACCTGCGGCGATCAGGCTTTCGAGAACCCGGCGGTTGACCTGGCGCGGATCAATGCGGGTGCAAAAATCCTCGAGCGAGGCAAAAGGTTCATCGCCACGGGCCTCGACAATGTGTTCCACGGCGGTGTCACCGACCCCCTTGATGGCAGCCAGTGCATAATAGATTTTGTTGTCGCCGGTTTCGAAGTGGCGGAAGCTGGTCTGCACCGATGGCGCCACAACCTCGATCTTCAACCGTCTTGCATCCTGACGGAAATCGACAAGCTTGTCGGTGTTCGACATATCAAGCGTCATCGACGCGGCGAGAAACTCGACCGGATAATGCGCCTTGAGATAGGCGGTCTGGTAGGACACGATGCCGTAGGCGGCGGCGTGGGACTTGTTGAAGCCGTAATTGGCAAACTTGGCGAGCAGGTCGAAGATCATGTCGGCCTGCGGCTTGGAGACGTCGCGCTCGACAGCGCCCTCGACGAAGCGGGCGCGCTGCTTGTCCATTTCCTCCTTGATCTTCTTGCCCATGGCACGGCGCAGCAGGTCGGCTTCGCCAAGCGAGTAACCGGCCAGAACCTGAGCGATCTGCATCACCTGCTCCTGGTAGACGATAACCCCTTGCGTTTCGGCAAGCAGCCCATCGATCTTGGGGTGGATAGAGGCCAGTTCCTCTTCGCCGTGCTTGCGGGCGTTGTAGACCGGGATGTTTTCCATCGGACCAGGACGGTAGAGCGCCACGAGCGCGATGATATCCTCGATCCGGTCGGGCCGCATGCCGATGAGCGCCTTGCGCATGCCGGCGGATTCCACCTGGAACACCCCTACCGTTTCACCGCGTGACAGCATTTCGTATGTCGGCTTGTCATCCAGCGGCAAAGCCTCAAGATCGATAGTGATGTTGCGCTTGGCGATGAAGCCGACCGCGGTCTTGAGCACCGTGAGCGTTTTCAGTCCGAGAAAGTCGAACTTGACCAGCCCCGCCTGCTCCACCCATTTCATGTTGAACTGGGTAACCGGCATGTCCGAGCGTGGATCGCGGTACATCGGAACCAGTTGCGACAGCGGCCGGTCGCCAATGACGATGCCCGCGGCATGGGTCGAGGCGTGCCGGTAAAGCCCTTCAAGTTTCTGTGCGATATCGAGAAGCCGACCGACGGCGGGCTCCTTGTCCGCCTCTTCCTGGAAGCGCGGCTCCTCCTCGATCGCCTTGTGCAACGGCGTCGGGTTGGCCGGATTGTTGGGCACCAGCTTGCAGATGCGGTCGACCAGCCCGTAGGGCATCTCCAGAACCCGGCCGACATCGCGCAGCGCCGCACGCGCCTGCAGACTTCCGAAAGTGATGATCTGGCCGACCTGCTCGCGGCCATATTTGCCCACCACATAGCGGATGACTTCTTCGCGGCGATCCTGGCAGAAGTCGATATCAAAGTCGGGCATCGATACGCGGGCCGGGTTGAGGAAGCGCTCGAACAGCAGCGAAAACCGCAATGGATCCACATCGGTAATGGTCAGTGCATAGGCCACCAGAGATCCGGCGCCCGAACCACGGCCCGGCCCGACAGGAATACCCTGGTCCTTGGCCCATTTGATGAAGTCGGCCACGATCAGAAAGTAACCGGGGAATTTCATGTTCTCGATGATGTCGAGTTCGATCTGCAACCGCTCGCGGTAATCGGTTTCGCTGAAGCCTTCTGCCATGCCGATCCGGGTCAGCCGACGCTCCAACCCCTCCAGCGATTGTCGCCGCAGTTCGGCAGCCTCGGCGGCAAGTGCCGCCGCCGGGTCACCCTCGCCACCACCGGTGAACCGCGGCAGGATCGGCGCGCGGGTTTCGACAATGGCGCTGCAGCGTCGGGCAATCTCGACGGTGCTGGCCAGGGCTTCGGGAATATCGGCGAAGAGTTCGGCCATCTCGGAACGCGATTTGAGACAATTGTCAACGCTCAGCCGCGGCCGCCGGTCATCCGACATCACGGCGTTGCTGGCCACCGCCATCAGCGCATCATGAGCTTCGAAATCGTCGGGCGTGGGGAAAAACGCCTCGTTGGTCGCCACCAGCGGCACTTCGCACTCATAGGCGAGCGCGATCATCTTTGCCTCGTGGCTGCGGTCATATCCGCGCTGGCGCTGCAATTCGAGATAGATCCGGTCGCCGAACACCGATTTGAGCCGCTCCAACCGGGCCTTTGCCAGTTCGGGGTGACCATCACGCATGGCCTGATCGACCGGCCCGCCGCCGGCGCCTGTGATCGCTATAAGGCCTGTAGCCTCCTGTTCAAGCCAGGACAGCTCGATATGCGGCCGGTCGGAATTGTCACCGTCGAGATAGGCCTGACTGACGATCGCCACCAACCGGTCGTACCCAGTCGCCGTGGCGGCATACAGGACGATATGCGGCGCCTTCTGCAGATGATCGCGATGCGACGAACGGCGCTCGTCAGCCTGTCCGTCCTGCATATCGATATCGAGCTGGCATCCGATCAGCGGCTGGATGCCCGCTTCCATTGCCTTGACCGAAAATTCCAACGCTCCGAACAAGTTGTTGGTGTCGGTGATCGCCAGCGCCGGCTGATCATCGGAAACCGCGCGCTTGATCAGGGTCTTGATCGGCAGCGCGCCCTCAAGCAGCGAATAGGCCGAATGCACACGCAAATGTACAAATCCGGGCCAACCGTCAGACCCGCGGTCACCGGCGTGCTTGTCACGCTCGCGCGCCTGCCCTGTTCCACCAGCCAAATTGGCCAGCAGCCTGGCTGATTTGTTTTCCCGCGCCATTGCAATCCTCTGCCGAAAGATCCCGCGGTCATTGCCATTCTGGCGCGACCGAAGACTCAAAGGTCAATTGTGAGGACCCGGACAGCAAAGTCCAGAGCAAGGCAGTCAAAATGCAGCAGCTACACAGTCAAGTTCTGATCAGCCCACGAGCAGCATCACAGGATGACAAGACCCACCGGCCAAATGCTCCGGCATTTTACGCGGAAGACAGAAATCAAGGGTTGTTCAACCCAAACTCAGAACGCCATCGCCAGCACGGCGAAACTCGCCACGAACAGCGACATGGAAACGAAAGCGGCAAGGTCACGGGCAAATGCAGTCATGATCAACTCCTTTATTCACTTTGTGTTCTTTTATAGTTCGCTGTTTGTTCTATTGTCAAGCGCATTTGATCCGAATTTTTCCAATCGTTTCCGGCAAGGCGAGCCTGCGCGAAGGCACAAAAAAACCCGGGCGCTGACGCCCGGGTTCAGTGTGCTCAATATGCTCAAGCCAAACGCTTAGTTGCAAGCATCCTTGAGGCCCTTGCCGGCCGAGAACTTCGGCACGTTACGGGCAGGAATATCAACTTCCTTGCCGGTCTGCGGATTGCGGCCCTTGGAGGCTTCACGGCGGGATACGGTGAAATTGCCAAATCCGATGAGGCGAACATCGCCACCGTTTTTCAACTCACCTGTGATGGTTTCGAAAACCGCCTCGACAGCCGATGTGGCGTCTCCCTTGCTGATGCCCGATTTCTCGGCCACAGCGGCCACGAGTTCATTTTTGTTCATTTCCGTCCCTTTCCTGGCGTTATGTCGACTCAGTCTGTTCGATGCGGTGATCCTACGCATCTCGCGGTTTCGTGCAACAAAACTCCCCGGAATCCGCGGCTTATTAAGGGTTTTCACAGCTTCCGGGATGAAAACAGGCGGGAATTTGTCCCGCCTGTTACATTCATGGTTTGCAATTGGTTAAAACGGCGGCGCCGCGTACCTGGTCGGATACGCGGC
>NZ_JBDWHW010000191.1:0-9702 GCF_039975035.1 Hoeflea sp.
GGGTCGGCATCACCGAGGCGTCGACCACGCGCAGGCTTTGAATTCCGTGAACACGCAACTCAGGATCGGTCACCGCCAGAGGATCTCGGCCCATCCGGCAGGTTCCGACCGGATGGTAGATGGTATCGGCACGGGCGCGGATGTGACCCATCAGTTCCGCATCATCCATGCCTTCCCGGGTGTAGACTTCCCTGAGCCGGTATGTGCGCAGCGACGGCGCATCCATGATCCTGCGGGTGATCCGGGCGCCCTTGAGCATCAACGCGGCGTCGCGGTCATCGGAGAGATATTTCGGATCGATCCTGGGCGCGCGTAGCGGATCGGGACCGTCGAGCCCGACTTCGCCGCGCGAATGGGGCCTGAGCGCGCAGACATGACATGAGTAGCCATAGCCCATATGCAATTTGCGGGAATGATCATCCAGCAGCCCCGCCACGAAATGCAGTTGCAAATCAGGCCGCTCAAGGTCCGGTTCAGACTTGATGAAAGCGCCGGCCTCCGCTCCGGGCGAAGCCACAAGACCGGAGCGGTCGCGTCTCCAGTCGAGAATATGGCGCAAGAGCTTGTAGGCGCCGACAGCGCCCAGTCCCAGAACATCGGTGTCACGGGTTTTGGCCGCATAGATGTAATCGAGATGGTCCTGCAGGTTCTGGCCGACGCCGGGGAGATCCTTGAGCACTTCGACGCCCCTTGAGCGCAAGTGCTCGCCGGGACCGATGCCCGACAGCATCAGCAATTGCGGCGAATTGAACGCGCCGCCGCAAAGGATCACCTCCGCGCGCGCGCTGACCTGATGGTCTTTGCCGCCCTTGCGGTAGGCCACTCCGCTGGCGCGAAACCCCTGCATCAACACCCTTGTGGCATGGGCGCCGGTGATCACGGCAAGGTTGGGCCGGGTCATGACGGGATGCAGATAGGCCGCGGCAGCGGAGCAGCGCTCGCCCTGTTTGCCGTTACCCCAGAACTGGGTGACCTGATAGAGTCCGGCACCTTCCTGTTCAGTGCCGTTGAAATCATCATTGCGGCGGATCTGGACCTCGGCCGCGGCATCCACAAAGGCGCGGCTGATCGGGCGCGGGCTTCGCTGCTCGGCGACTTCGAGCAGGCCCTGATCGCCATGCAGAGCGTCCGCGCCACGTATATTCCGCTCGGAGCGGCGAAACAGCGGCAGCACATCGGACCAGCCCCAGCCTTCACATCCGGCCCTGGCCCAGTCATCGTAATCGGAAGCATGGCCGCGTATGTACAACATCGCATTGATGGCGCTGGAACCGCCCAGGACACGGCCACGCGGCTGGTAGCCGCGTCTCCCATTGAGACCGGGCTGGGGAACTGTCTGAAACGCCCAGTTGTTGATTTTCGGCCTGCCGGGCAGCATGGCGAGCGTGCCAAGCGGAGCGCGCACCAGAATGCCCCTGCCATCTCCGCCTGCCTCCAGCAGACAAACATTCACCGATGGATTTTCACTCAGTCGCGCCGCAAGCACCGATCCGGCGGAGCCGCCGCCCACGATGACATAGTCAAACTCCATCCTCGCCTCCTCCCAAAGCTCGTTTCAGCGAGGAAACTAGACCAGAAGCGAAGGGTTGCAAACAGAAATTGACGTGAGGAAAGACTACGTAAGGTTATACGCTTGCGACCGTTTGAATACGACGCGCGCTAAAACCCGGCCCGCTCGGACAGATGATTGAGATCAGGAACCACGACATGCCGATTGTTGGCGATCCGGATGACGTCTTCCTTGCGCAGTTTGGTCAGTTGGCGGCTGACAGTTTCCATGGTCAGACCGAGGAAATCGGCAATGTCGACACGGCTCATCGGCAGATCAAATGCCACCGAATCGGAATCATTGTCGGGGAAAGCATGGGTGGCGATCAGCAGCACAAAACTCGCGACCTTCTCGGCAGCCGACTTGCGGCCAAGCGTCAACATCCAGTTGCGGGCTTCGTCAAGTTCATCAAGCGTTTGTTCGAGCAGCTTGTGCTCGAGTTCCGGCATTTCGCTGATCATCCGCTCGATGACATTCTTGGGAAATGAGCAAACATTGACTTCGGTCGCCGTCTCGGCGGTCACACCGTTTTCCTTGCGGAACGGGCGACCGAGGAAATCCGGAGCGAACTGAAGACCGACAATCTGCTGACGGCCATCAGCCATCATCTTCGACAGCTTGACCACGCCGGAAATGATATTGGAGTAGGATTTGGTCTGGGTGCTTTCGCCCACCAGCTCGGTGTCCGGTTCGACCGTGCGCCTGTTTGAGTGTTTGCTCAATTGCAGAAGCTGATCACTGGTCAAGGCTCCGCAAACGCCGCGGTGGCGGCTTTCGCAAGCCTGACAGAGGATCGGCAAATCTGAGTTGTGAACGTCTTTGCGTCGAATATCCATGGGGCTCCTGCCTTGATCCTACACTACCCGACCTTGAAAAGCTTCAAAAGATGCAAGATGTCGCAGCAATTGCCACAATATTTCACAGGCGCCTCACCGAGTCACCAGCCGGTCTTGGGCAACGCGCGGTCCGGCTGATTGACGGGAGTCAAGGAGCTTGAAGCCAGTAATGCTATTGTTGCACGATGATAACTGATCCACACGCCTCCAAGCTGCCGATCTTTGCCGTGTCCGGTCTGACCAAGGTATATCGCACCGGCGATGTCGAGGTACGTGCGCTCAATGGCGTCGACCTGGCGCTCGAGGCCGGTGAGATGGCGGTGATGCTGGGTCCGTCGGGCAGCGGAAAATCCACTCTGCTCAATATCATAGGAGGCCTCGACCGGCCGACAACTGGATCGGTCACGTTCAAGGGCATGGAGCTTTCCGGCGCGACCGACCGGCAACTCACCGGCTATCGTCGCGACCATGTCGGCTTCGTGTTCCAGTTCTACAATCTGATCCCTAGCCTGACGGCGTGGGAGAATGTCGCGCTGATCACCGAGGTGGCGGCAAATCCGATGACGCCGGGCGACGCGCTGGCGCTGGTCGGTCTTGAAAGCCGGATGAACCACTTCCCCGCGCAACTGTCGGGCGGCGAGCAGCAGCGGGTGGCGATTGCCCGGGCGATCGCCAAAAGACCCGACGTATTGCTGTGCGATGAGCCCACCGGCGCGCTCGATTCGGCCACCGGCATCATCGTGCTCGAAGCACTGGCGCGGGTGAACGACGAAACCGGCGCGACCACGGCGATCATCACCCACAATGCCGGGATCCGGAAAATCGCCCACCGGGTTTTCTTCTTTCTCGATGGCCGCATCGCATCTTCGGAAACCAACCCGTCCCGGATCAAGCCTTCGGAGGTGAGCTGGTGAGCAGGCTCAGCATGCTCGACCGCAAGCTTGTCCGGGATCTGGCCCGGTTGTGGGCGCAGTCGCTGGCAGTGGCGCTGGTCATGGCATGCGGCGTGATGACCCTGATTCTGGCGTTGGGCGCAACGCGCGCGCTCGAGGAAACCCGCGCGGCGTTTTACGACCGGACACGGTTCGCCGATGTGTTTGCCACCGCAACACGGGCTCCTGGAAGCATCAAAGCCGACATCGCGGCCATCGACGGGGTCTCGGCGGTCGAGACGCGGATCGTCAACCCGGTCATCATCGAGATCGAAGGCATGGCCGAACCGGCGACCGGCATGGTGATCTCGATCCCCGATCATGGCGAACCGGCCGTCAACCGGCTCTACCTGCGCTCTGGCCGGATGCCGGAGCCGGGACGCACGGATGAGGCAACGGTGATCGAATCCTTCGCTGACGCCCACGGGTTCCGGCCCGGTGACAGCTTCGATGTGCTGATCAATGGCCGCAAACGTAACCTGTCGATCACCGGAATCACGCTGTCACCCGAATATGTCTATGCCATCGGCCCCGGCGACATGGTGCCGGACCAGAAGCGTTTCGGCGTCATTCACATGCACAGGGCAGTGCTGGAGGGCGCCTATGACATGAACGGCGCGTTCAACAATGTCTCGCTGACGCTGGCACGCAACGCCGACAAGAACGACGTAGTGGCGCGGCTCGACACCATCCTCAAGCCCCATGGCGGCACCGGCGCCTATGAGCGCACCGACCACATGTCCGACGCATTCCTTGACTCCGAACTGACCCAGCTCAGGGCCATGGCAAAGGTGATCCCGCCTATCTTCCTGTTCATTTCGGCATTTCTGGTCAACATGATCCTGACCCGGCTGATCGCGCTGGAACGCGAGCAAATCGGGCTTCTGAAGGCTGTGGGATACTCCAATGCAGCGATTGCCTGGCACTATGCAAAACTGACATTGCTGATCTCGCTCGTCGGGGTGGTGATCGGCGGCATCGCCGGTACACGACTGGGGCACGGAATGGCGGCGCTGTATGGCGAATTCTACTCATTCCCGTTTCTGGTGTTCTCGCAACAGCCCGATCTTTATGTGATCTCCATTGTTGTCACCATCGCCGCCGCCCTTGCGGGCGCGGCCAATGCGATCATGGGCGCGGTGCGGCTGCCGCCGGCGGTGGCCATGCGGCCGCCGGCGCCGACCGGCTATCACAGCTTTTTCAGCGGCACACCCGGCGCCTTTCGTCTGCCGTTCTCGCAACTCACCATCATGGCGATGCGTCATCTGGTGCGCTGGCCGATGCGAACCGCGCTGACAACGCTGGGCACCGCGCTGCCGGTGGCGCTGCTGATCACATCGCTGTTTGCCTTTGATTCCGTCGATCACATGATTGACACGGTCTGGTTCAGGGCCGACCGCCAGGATGCGACGCTGACGTTTGCCGCGGACCTCTCTCCCGACGCGATCAGGGACGTGGCGCGGTTACCCGGGGTGATCGCGGCCGAGCCGTTCCGCGCGCAGGCCGCAACGTTGCGAAACCGGAACCTGTCGCGCAACGTCCAGATCATCGCCTCGGACCCCCAAACCGATATCAGCCGGATACTGGATCAGGATTTCAAGCCGATCAAACTGCCGGAGGCGGGGATATTGCTCTCCGAACGGCTGGCCGACCATCTCGACGTTGCGCCGGGGGACCAGCTCGAGGTGGAACTGAGCGACGGGCGGGGCAGACGCGTCTCCGTGCCGCTTGTGGGGCTCACCAACAGCTATGTCGGGCTGAACGCCAACATGAGCCGCCAAGCACTCGACCGGCTGTCGGGCCTGGGCCCGCGCCTGTCCGGCGCACGCGTGATCGTGGATGAAAACGATATCGGGAAACTCTATGCCGAGATCAAGCAAACGCCGGCGATCGCCTCGGTGGCGCTGCAAGGTGTTTCACGCCAGCGGTTCGAACAGGTGATCGACGAAAACATCGGCATCAGCGTGACAATCTATGTTTCGCTCGCCGTCATCATAACCTTTGGCGTGATTTACAATTCGGCCCGGATACAATTGTCGGAGCGAGCCCGCGAACTTGCCAGCCTGCGCGTGTTCGGCTTCACCAATGGTGAGGTTTCGCGCGTCTTGCTGACCGAACTCGGGGTCATGGTGGTTCTGGCGCAACCGCTGGGCTGGCTCATCGGCCGAAGCTTCTCGGAACTCGTCGCCAAAGGCTTTGAAAGCGATCTGTTCCGAATTCCGCTCATCATCAATCCGTCCACCTACGCGGTGTCGAGCCTGGTAGTGCTCGGCGGGGCACTGGTGTCGGCGCTGATCGTGCGCCGGCGCATCGACCGGCTCGACCTGATCCGCGTCTTGAAAACAAGGGACTGAAATCATGGCATCTGTGCTTGTCAAAAGCCTTGCAGGATTGGTGGTCGTCGCGGCGATCGGCGGGGCGTTCTATGTCGCGTTCGGCGAAAAGACCATTCTCGTTGATCTCGCCGAGGTGACCGCCGCGCCGATGCAGGTGACCGTCGAAGACGATGGCATCACCCGCATCCGCAATGTCTACGCGATCTCCTCGCCCATAGCAGGACATCTTGACCGGATTACCTACTCGGTCGGTGACCCGGTCCGCGCCGGCGACAGCATCGCCCAGATCTACCCTCTCGATCCTCCGTTCCTCGATACCCGCACGCGGACCGAACTGATGGCGGCGATAGATGCCGCGCGCTCGAATATCGCGGTGGCCGAGGTCGAGCTGACACGGGCACGCACAGCGCATGACCTCGCCCGCGCCCGTCAGGACAGGGCGAGGAAGCTCGCGGCGACCAATATCGTCGCCGATAGCGAACTGGAACGGATTGACGGCGAAGTCGAACTCGCCAAGGCACAGGTCAAATCCGCCGAAGCGATGATCGCGCTCAGGCAGGCAGAGCTTGCCAGCGCCCAGGCACGGCTGGCGCAGCCCGGACAAACTCCCGTTTCCGCCGCCAACGGCCAATGCTGTATCAACATCGTGTCGCCGGTTGACGGGATCATTCTCTCGCTCAATGTCAAAAGTGAAAAACCTGCCAGTATCGGCCAGTTGATCGCCGAGGTCGGCGACCCGACCGATCTGGAAATCACGGTCGACGTGCTGTCTGCCGATGCGGTCAAGATCCACCCCGGCAGCAGGGCGCTGATCACCGGCTGGGGCGGGCCGGAAACGCTGGAGGGGCGGGTCGACCGGGTTGAACCGGCGGCATTCACCAAAGTCTCGGCATTGGGGATATCAGAACAACGGGTCAACGCCATCATCGCGCTCGAGGATCCGCCGCCAGCCAATCTTGGCCATGGATTCCGGGTGATCGTCAATCTGATCACCTGGTCATCCGACGCCGCCCTGCAAGTCCCCGTCAGCGCGCTTTACCGCGATGACGGGGACTGGGCTGTGTTCAGGATGGAAGACGGCAAGGCCCGGATCACGCGGGTCGAGATCGGTCACATGACCGACAGGCGGGCCGAGATCCTGTCCGGCCTGTCGGAGGGAGATCCGGTGATCCTCTACCCCGGAGATTCACTTGAGGACGCAAGCCCGATCGAGGACCGGGCCGCCGCGCAGTGATTGCCGGTGCAGATCGCGTTCAAACGGATTTCATTTGCACGGCACCGATTATGCATCTTTTCAAGGCGTGACAGCGCCGCGTGAGATCACAAAATGCTCTATCCCGAGGCTCCGGCCAGTCGCCTGAGCTTGGCGATCGCCGTATCAGCGCTCTCGCCATAGGCGATGGTGCCCTTGAACTCGCCGTTTCTGTCGATGAGGAACACCGAAGCGGTGTGATCCATGGTGTAATCGCCATCTTCGGTCGGGATCTTCGCCGCATAGACATACCACGCCGCGATCACCTTGGCGATTTCATCGGGATCGCCGGTGATGCCGGTGACCCGGTCGGTGAAAGCGTCGGCGTAGCCTTTCATGATCTCCGGCGTATCGCGTTCCGGATCGACGGTGATGAAAAACGCCTGAAGCTCGCGTCCCTCATCACCCAGCGCATCGAACCATCCCGCCATTTCGTACAGCGTCGTCGGGCAGACCTCCGGGCAGCGGGTGAAGCCAAAGAAGACGAGCGTCGGCTTGCCTTCAAAGGCCGCCTGGGTGATCGGATTGCCATTGTGGTCGACCAGCTTGAAATCGGTCCCCAGCTTCATTCCTGCAGTCAATGACCTGCCGGTGCCCTGGACCGCATACTGCCAACCCAGGAATCCGGCGGAGATGAGGATCAGGGCGGCAATCGCCGCCCCTACCCAGATTTTCACCCCGAAGCGTCGCTCGGTGGAACCGGTCTGCATGGCTCAGCCGCCCTGCTTCATGGTGCCGTGATCCATCTTCATGTTGTCTTTCATCTTCTGGATGTTCTCGACACTGAATTCGAGCTCGATGGTACCGGCCTTTTCAAAAGTCAGCTTGGCCTTGCGGGCTTCACCTTCCTTGAACTGGCTGTCGATGCCGATGAACATGACATGGTAGCCGCCCGGCTTGAGCACGACTTCACCGCCGGCTGGAATTTCAAGTCCATCAGGGATCTGGCGCATTTTCATGACTTCGCCTTCCATCTTCATTTCGTGGATTTCCACGCGGTCGGCAAATTCAGCTTCGCCAGAGACCAGCCGGTCGGCTTCGGTGCCTGAGTTGCGGATCGTCATGTAGCCACCGGAAACCGGGGCGTTGGGGGGCGTCGCGCGGGCGTAGGGATGATCGATTTCGAGCGACCCCAGCTTGAACTCATGGGCGGCAGCGGAGGCGGACGAAAGACCGAGAATGGCGGCGGAGAGAATAAGAGCGATGCGTTTCATGGTGTTTGCCTTTGCATATGCGTCTTGCTCAGACGCTGATTGGGTGGTTGGCCCACGAACGTCGGGGAACGTTCCGGCAGCCGAGTATTCAGGGGAAAGCCGGACAACTGCGCTGACCGGGACCTCAGGAGACGTGTTTCAAGGCCGCCCAGACGCGAGGTCTGGCCGATCAGGCAGAAAATCAGGCTGAGAAGGAGGGAGGACCGCGGGGGGAAGCGCCGGGCCGCAAGGCCGGATAGGCGAGCCTGGCGTCCTGGGGGACCGCAAGCTCGGCTGCGGCAGACCAGCGGGTGATCACATAGCCGTTAAAGGGGGACGGCAAATCAACCGAAGAGACAATGCGGCAGGCTTCACAATGATAGGCGGAAAAATGATAGGGGCCGTCCTGGCCGGGCAGGCAAAGATCGGGCAACGTGCCATCGGGAAGAATGAAGGATGCAACATCGACATCCGAATAGCCCGCGACCGAATCCGTCAGGTTGAGCGGACGATGGGCGAAGGCGACAAGCAGCAGCGACAGGGCGCAGAGCATGCGCACCAATCCCGATCTGCCGATAATCCCTCGTGTCCCGACCATGCTCACAGCCTGATATTCGATCAACCGCAGGAATATACGTCCGATGCGGCGCCGACAAGGCCTTAGAGGCAGGCCTGCGTCAAGATGCGCGCCAGCCGGTATTGGCGGGCGTGAAAACCGCGATGCCGGGCAGGACCCCAGCACTCAGGATGTTTCGCGGGTTTCAGACCCGGCCTCCCCTGGCGATTTCGTCAATGATCGGACATTCGGGCCGGTCGTCGCCCTGGCAATGATCGGCCAGGGTCTTGAGCGTGTCGCGCAAGGACTTCAGTTCCTTCAGCTTGCGATCGATTTCCCGGACCTTGTCCATCGCCAGCGATTTCACGTCCGAACTGGCGCGCGCCTTGTCTTCATACAGTGACAACAGCGACCGGCATTCGTCGATGGTGAAGCCGAGACTTCGCGATCGCTGAATGAACGCCAGCCTGTGAACATCCCTGGCATCGTAGTCGCGATAGCCATTGGCTGCGCGCAAAGGCTTTATGAGGCCGATATCCTCATAATAGCGGATTGTCTTGGCCGGCAGGCCGGTCAGATCAGATGCTTCGCCGATATTCATTGTCTGCCTCCCCGCTCCACAACGCGCTCATGCCCGCCAGACGCCTTGGCGGCTATGGCTGGACGACCTTGCTGTCTTCCACCGGAAAAGTCTCCGCCGGCTGGAAGATCAAGCATCGAGCTTGACCCGCCGCAGCCGCAATGCATTCGAGATGACCGACACCGACGACAGGCTCATGGCCGCAGCCGCGATCATCGGCGACAGCAATGTTCCGGTGATCGGATACAGCACGCCGGCGGCGACCGGTACGCCGAGGGTGTTGTAGGCGAAAGCGAAGAACAGGTTCTGCTTGATGTTGCGCAGCGTCGCCTCGGACAGTTTTCTTGCCCGCAGGATGCCGCCAAGGTCGCCTTTGAGCAGAGTGATGCCGGCACTTTCGACGGCGACATCGGCTCCGGTTCCCATGGCGATGCCGACCTCGGCCGCAGCCAGCGCCGGCGCGTCGTT
>NZ_JBDWHW010000192.1:0-3560 GCF_039975035.1 Hoeflea sp.
CGAACGCGCCATCTTGTCGATGATGACCGAAAAGTCGCGGTTGCCAAGCGGGGCAAAGTCATTCCCGACGATCTCGACACCGGCGGCTTTTGCTTTTGCGGCAAAGTCGTCAAAGGCGCTGCGCGTGGCCTGATAATCAGCCGTGACCGCGTATACTCTCTTGATCCCGCGTTTCTTTACGAATTCAACACACATGTTCATTTCCATGGCCAACGTGTTGGACGTACGGAATGAGTAACGCGCACCGTCCATCTTGGTAATGCTGTCGTCTGCGGAAATCGTGACCAGATGCGGCACCTTGCGCTGTGTGGACAGGCTTTGCAGTGCCAGAGTCGACGCTGAGCTGACCGCGCCAAACATCAATTGCGTGCCTTCCGCCAACAGCCGGCTTGCTTTTTGTACGGCGGGCTGGGGTTTGGTTTCATCGTCTTCCCAGCTGAAGCGGACTTTTTTGCCCAACAATTCGCCACCCCGCATGGCCACGGCAAGTTCCGCGCCTTTGCGCATGTCATTGCCGATCAAGCCGTATGCGCCCGAGAAAGACAGAATGCCCGCAATGTGATAATCTTCGGGCGTTGCGGCCCGCAGAACCATTGGCGCAGGCAAGGTACTGGCCAAAGTTAGCGCCCCGGCGCTGCGTAGAAAATTCCGACGTTTCATAGTTTTCCTCCCGGTTTCACGCCCCAAGAAGTTTCTCCTGCAAGGCGAATGATGCGCTGCCCGGGATAAATCGTTCCCGGAAAAGCAGAATACTATCAGCAAGTTTGGCGGGTTTTATCATACGTCGGATCAGCAATCGGGCGGTAACAAATCATGGATTTGCAAATGGCGCAAAAGTGCATCTGATCGCGACCGTGTCCCTAACCCTCCCCCATCTCTTGCATCAAGCATCGCAGGGTTAGGACTGGCAGGGAATGTCCGAAAACGCCACAAATTTGACATTTTCTGCCAAATCGATATTATTTACCCATCAGTAGAATTTTGAGGTCATCGTCATGAAGGTGGGCTTGCTCCAAAACCTGCGTCTTCCCAAACATAGCATCCAGTTCATGTGTGACGTGCTGATCGAACACGGCATTGATCCTGACCCATTGCTCAAAGAAGCAGGTTTGCAGCTCAGCCTTCTCTCGGATCCATGGGGCACGCTGGACGGTATTCAGGAACTCACATTCCTGCGTGCCTTTTGCCGGAGTACAGCGCATATTGAAGGTGTCGCTTTTGTCACCGGTCTGCGTTACAGCCTGATCTCGTATGGCCCTATCGGGCTTGCCACGCTAGTTTCAGAGAATGTGACAGCGGGGCTGAGGGTTTTCACGCAAATGCAGGGGCTGGGATACGCACTGCTGGCATATGACATCACAGAGGACGATGAAGGTTTTGCAACAGGGTTTGTTGCCGACGACCAGTATGTACCGCCCGATCTTCTGGATTTTGTTCATGAACGGCTGCTTGGGTCCGGCCCGACCTTCTTCCGGGACCTGCGTCAAGAAAACCTGCCCATCCGTCTGATCGAATGCCCGTTGGACCGCCCGAAAGGCTGGATGAACCTAGAAGCGCGCTGGCAAACCGAAATCGTGTATCGCGCACCGCGCAGTTGCATTCACTTTCATCCTGGAACAGGCGCGCTGAAACTGCCGCTGGCGAATGCCCTTCTTGCGGTAAACTATCGTGTTTTGTGCGAGAATATGCTTGAAACCGGCCCCAAGCATACCGGAACAGCAAATTCGGTTTATCAGGTGTTGATGCAGGTGCGCGGCGTTTTTCCCAATGCGCCGGAAGTGGCCGAAACGCTTCATTTGTCAGAACGCTCTTTACATCGAAAACTTGCCAGTCAGTCGATGAGCTATCGCCAGATTATCGATAGCGTGCGCTTGCGCCGCGCACGGGAGCTTCTTGATACATCCGAGTTACCGCTGGCTGAAGTTGCAGATCGCCTCGGTTTTTCGGAAACTGCCAGCCTGTCGCGATTTTTCCGGCGGGTTTCAGGGGATTCGCCGTCCGCATATCGAAAAACCAGCAAAGGGTTATTCGCCAGTTCACGTTAGGATTAGACGACGAGACGCTAACACGACCATATATCAGAACGGAGTGACGCCATGAACAAGTCCGATGACGAAACGCTCACCTTCAAAGAGATGGTCGGGAAATTCGACGTCACCCCCCGAACCCTGCGGTATTACGAATATCTCGAACTTCTCAAACCCACGCTACAAGGGCGTGAACGAAGTTATGATCGCAAACAGATCGCGCGGTTCAAGCTGATCTTGCGAGGTCGTCGGTTCGGAATGAAGCTTGAAGATATAAGAGTTTGGTTAGAAATATATAAAAACAGGGGCTCAAGAGCGCAGCTGTCGCGTTGCCCTTTAATCGGTTCTGCCTCACTTTGTGTGGCGCAACTATCCTGAAACTGGAAAATTCAGGAGGTATAGTTGTGAGTTCGAAGAAGCACTGGTCGCCCGGGAGCGATGTTGCCGTTCAAAGCGTTGAGCGAAGTGAAAGAGGCGGGTGGATTGTATCTGGCGTCTTGGCTCCCAACGGCATTTGCCCAGACTGTGGATTGCATTCACGCCGACGTCACGGCTGGCGGCGTCGGCGGCTGCAGGATTATCCCGCGCATGGAGACGAGGTAACGGTTGATCTCGCAATTTGCCGTTGGCGATGTCAGGCACCCGCTTGCCCACGCCGGACATTCTCAGACCAAATCGCCTCGATTGCGCGTCCATTTGCACGTCGTACTTCGCGTGTCGGGGAGATTGTCACCCATCTTGGGCATGCGAGCGGCGGACGGCCAGCCGAGCGGTTGTTGCATCGTTTGGGCCTTGGAGTCAGCGATGACACGGTGCTTAGGCAGCTGAAGAACCGTGCCCAAGACAGTGGCGAGTCGCCGACAGTCATCGGGATCGACGACTGGAGTTGGCGGAAATCGCAAACCTACGGCACGATCATTGTGGATCTGGAGCGTCGCGTGGTGATCGACATTCTTGAGGATCGAGATGTCGTCAGCTGCACCAACTGGCTGAAGCGACACCCCGAGGTGGAAGTGATCAGCAGAGATCGCTGCGGTCTCTACGCCCAGGCAGCACGGCAAGGGGCACCGCAGGCGAAGCAGGTCGCTGACCGGTTCCATATCGTACAAAACCTGCGGCAGGCCATCGAGGAGCAAATGAACCTTCACGGCCGTGCGACCGGCAGGGCGCTGCTGTCCGACGCCGACAACATCACCGCAGCCGGCAGCCTTCTGAAGTCACGCCTGGCGCATAGGACGTCTCGGGAATAGATTTTCGCCACCATTCATGCGCTCCGAAATCAGGGGCTTTCATGCAGCGAGATCGGGCGGCGAACAGGGTTCCCGCGTCGCAGCATCGCGAAATGGCTGCAGTTCGAGACACCACCGGACCGCAGGCGGGCCGCTTTGAAGCCGACATCGCCGTGGTACTTTGAAGAGTTCCTGAGCCAAAGCTGGAAGGAGGGCATTCGAACTGGCAGCGCCCTGTTCCGTCTGATCCGAGAGCGCGGTTACGAGGGGAGTCAGTCGCATTTGCAGCGTCTGTTGGCGGGCT
>NZ_JBDWHW010000193.1:0-16022 GCF_039975035.1 Hoeflea sp.
CGGTGCGGCCTTGGGTTCGGGCAGCGGGTTCTCGACCCCGGGAATCGCCCTGAGTTCGATGCCTTGGTGGGCGTAGTCCATCACCCGTTTGAAGGTCATTGCCGGCAGTGAACCGCCGGTCATCCGGTTGGACGATGTGTAATCATCATTGCCAAACCACACCGCGGCGGTGAAGTTGCCGGTAAACCCGCAGAACCAGGCATCGCGATAGGCCTGGGTGGTGCCGGTCTTGCCGCCGGTCAGAACCCCGTCGACGGCCGCGCGCCGCGCGGTGCCGACATAGGGAACGCGGGTCAGCATCTGGTTCATGTAGGCGCCTGCCGTTTCAGACAGCACGCGTTCCGGCGGCGGCTCGTCGCGGGCAAAATCATAAAGCACATCGCCATTGTAGTTGACGATCTGGGCGATGCCGTGCCGGCGCGACTGATATCCGCCGGTCGGAAACACGGAATAGGCGGTCGCCTGGTCGAGTACGGTGACTTCCGAGGTCCCGATCGGAATGGTGACGTCGCGCCGGATCGGAGTATCGACCCCGAATTTCTTCGCCTGCGCCATGATCTGGCCGATCGGATCTTCGCCGAGCTTTTCCTTGGCGATCCTCACCGGAATGGTGTTGATCGATTTGGCCAGCGCCGTCTTGATGTCGATGCGGCCGCGATAGCTCAGGCCATAATTCTTCGGGTTCCAGTTGCCCCAGTGAATCGGCGCGTCGACGATCGGGCTGTCGGGTGTCATGCCCTTTTCCATGGCCAGCGAATAGGTGAAGATCTTGAACGAGGAGCCCGGTTGCCTCAGCGCATGGGAGGCGCGGTTGAACTGGCTTTCGCCATAATCCCGGCCGCCGACCATGGCGCGCACGGCGCCGCCGTTCTCGATCAGAACCAGAGCGCCCTGGCTTGCACGGTATTGCTTGCCATACTGGCGCAGACCGGTCTCGACGGCGGCATCGGCGGCTTCCTGCATGCCGGGATCGATGGTGGTGCGCACGATCAGCGAATGCTGGTCAAATCCGCCGGCGATGCGCTTGACCTCTTCAAAGGCCCAGTCGAGAAAATAATCCGGCGCATCATGGTCGCCACGGTCGATCACGCTGGCCGGATTGCGCCGTGCGCCGATGACCTGGCCCTCGGTCATCAGATTGCCCTGCACCAGGTTGGACAGCACCTCGTTGGCCCGCGCCCTTGCGGCCGGCAGGTTGATGTGCGGCGCATAGCGCGCAGGCGCCTTGAACAGGCCCGCGAGCATGGCGGCTTCGGCGATCGAGACATCGGTGATGTCCTTGCCGAAATAGAACTGCGCCGCCGCCGCAGCGCCAAAGGTGCCGCCGCCCATATAGGCGCGGTCGAGATACAGCCTGAGAATTTCCTTCTTGGGCAGGTTGGCCTCGAGCCAGAAGGCCAGAAACGCCTCCTTGATCTTGCGCTCGAGCGTCCGCTCATTGGTCAAAAACAGGTTCTTGGCCAATTGCTGGGTGATGGTGGAACCACCCTGGACCACGGAATTGGCTTTGACATTTTCGGTCATGGCGCGGACAAGGCCGAGGAAATCGATGCCGAAATGCTCGAAAAACCGCCGGTCTTCGGTGGCCAGCACCGCCTTGACGAAATGATCGGGCAATTGATCGACGGGGACGGAATCCTCGTGGATGATGCCGCGATGGCCGATCTCGTTGCCGTAGCGATCGAGGAAGGTGATGGCGAAATCGTCCCGCGCCCGCCAGTTGCCCGAGGTTTCCTGAAACGCCGGCAGCGCCAGCGCCAGAAGCAGCACAAACCCCGCCGTGCCGACATTCATGCCTTCTCCGACGATTTCGAAAAACACCTTCCACGGGCCGCGGGTGCGGAACCTGCGGAAGAAGATGGTGATTTCCTCCCAGATCTCGCCGGCGCGAAACCCGGCGTTCCAGATCGAGGAATCTATCCACGAATCGATGCGGAGCAAAAAGGTGGAGCGCTTGCGTGGCCGGTCTTGCTGGTTGAACGGGTCTTGCACGGGTCTCGATCCATTGCGGGCGGCAGTGACCTGCGCCATCGCGTGTTGCCGGTTGCGCGGTGCACGACGGCACCACGGTTTTCGCCCCTTGGGTCTGTTCTTTTGGCCGATTTTCAGTCAAAGGACAAGACGCGCGCGCCGCGCCGGGCGCGAAGCAACGCATAAAAAGGATAACACTCATGGGCGCACAGCCCTTCTGGATGACCAAATCGCTCGACGAGATGAACGCGGCCGAATGGGAAAGCCTGTGCGACGGCTGCGGCCGTTGCTGCCTCAACAAGCTCGAGGACTGGGACACCGGCGAGATCGCCTGGACCAACATAGCCTGCCGCCTGCTCGACGGTGAAAGCTGTCGCTGCAAGGATTACGCCAACCGTCAGGCGAGCGTGCCCGACTGCATTGGCCTGACGCCCGACCAGGTCGAGACCATCACCTGGCTGCCACCCACCTGCGGCTACCGGCTGGTGGCTGAAGGCGCCGGTCTGTACTGGTGGCATCCGCTGGTTTCGGGCGATCCGGAAACAGTGCACGAGGCCGGTGTCTCGGTGCGCGGCCGCACGCTGAGCGAAGACAATATTGCGCTGGAGGATTTCGAGGATTACCTGGTCGAATGGCCGGGCGAGGAAGCCTGAACCCCGGTCCCGGGAGGCAGTGTGCCCAGCATGGCGGCAAGCGCGATCGGGATCAGCACGAAAAACCCGTAGATCTGGAACATCATCGACAGGATGAACACCGGAAACAGCCAGGCGATCCAGAGAACGAGGCGTGGCGCGGTTGTCAGGTCGCGGCTGATCGCCAGCCAGGCCGCCGCCAGCGCGATGCCCGCCCCGTCATAGGAATAGCCGTAAGGCGTGGCCACCAAGGCCAGCAGCGCAGTCAGGATGATCCGGTCGACGGTTTGCAGGGCCTGCGCATCGGTACGCCAGATTTTCCAGGTGACGGCGACGGCAATCAATGCCGCAACGATCTGCGCGCCATAAGCGAGCGCCAGGGAACCGCCCAGCGCCCTGAGCGCGATGAAGACGGTCATCGCCTGGGTGTGATAGGGCTGCGGAAACGGCGCCTCCAGGATCGACACCATCAGCGGCGTCGTCACCGCGCGGAAATCCGCCCACACCGCAAATCCGAAGATCATGCCGGTGGCGGCAAACAGGATGATGGCGACGGTGCCCGCCGAAAAGATCGCCCGCCAGTATCCCGCCGCCAGCCAGGCAATCGGGATGAGTATGCCCAGATGCGGCTTTAACGTCAGGATGCCAGCGAACAGTCCGGCCAGCAGCGGCCGCTTCGGCGCCAGCGCCAGCGCCGCGATCATCAGCGCCGTGGTGTAGGCGCCGTTCTGTCCAAAGAATGCGTTCTGCAACACCACCGGGCTGATCACCACCAGCAGCCGCAGCGGACGCGGGATCTGGCCCAGGCAGGACAGCGCCGCATAGAGGGCGACGCCGCCGCCAAGCGTCCACAGCCAATAGGCAAGCCCCAGCGGCATCAACGACAGCGGCACGCCGACCAGCAGCATCGAGGGTGGATAGCTCCATTCATGATCGGGCAGGGTGGCGCCGAACAGCGCCCGCATCGCCGCGCGGTAGGCCTCGGGATCAAACAGCAGCTCGACCTGTCCGGACCCGGCCAGATGCGAGCCGAACCACAGATTGAGAAAATCCCAGTAAGGGGTTTTCAGCGAGCCGAGCGACAGCCCCGCATCGGTGAAGGTCCACAGCGATATGTAGGATTTCACGCCAAAAACCAGGCTGACGAGCAACAGCAGCAGGAAGGTGAACTTGTCGGGTCTGGCCATGGCCGCGCGTTATGCCTCGATATCGGTCGGGAAGAGTGGGAGTGTTATGCCATGGCGGGCCTGACCCGAAGCTGAAGGCCTGGCCGGACAGGAGCCAGCCCCCCGGCGCCCTCGTACCAGCGCCCTCGAACCGGCGCCATCGAACCGGCGCAGCGGCGGCGAGCCGGGCCGGGCACGGATGTGCGCCGGGTTGCGGGACGAATATTCGGGAATCGATGGAACCATTTCCGCCGGGCGGCGTTGATGTCGCGTATTGCCAAATGGAGGGTTGATTTATGATCCAGTGGATCCTGATTTTGCTTATTGTCGCAGCCGTCGCCGGCCTGCTCGGCTTTGGCCGCCTGTCGGGCGCCGCCATGACCGGTGCCAAGCTGCTTATCGGCATCGTGCTGATCCTGTTCCTGCTCGCCGTGCTCGGCATCGTTGCCATAGCCTAGGCGTTCAGCCCCTTTTCCCCCAAGGCTTCATCCTCCCCCCCTGGTGAAGCACACCTTATCCGCCGGAGAGCAATCTCTGGCGGTTTTTTTGTGCGCGGGGAGGGGAAGTGCCTGGCGCAGGGAATTCTCAACCCGCCTTGTCTGTGATAGATTGCCAGTTCCAAATGCGTGCAAACCAACTGGAGCAGGGCATGCAACGAAGTTTTTCAGTCAAGGCCGTGTGGGACGACGAGGCCAAGGTCTATGTCTCGGAGAGCGACATCATAGGGCTGCACATCGAGGCTGAAACCGTTGAAGAATTCGAAGCTATCATGCGCGATGTCGCCACTGATCTGGTGATAGCCAACCATATCAGCCCTGACCAGCTGGATACCATTCCGTTGCGCGATCTGATTCCGACAATTGTCTGGGAGCGGCCCAACCCGGAACTGGCCGCCTGAATGGTGTCGGGGTTTTATCGCGTGGTATGCGATGAACTGGCCAGAGCTGGCTTTGCCTACCTCGGCAACGCAAAGGGGTCACACGAGAAATGGCAGAATGCACAAACCGGGCGGCTGGTTCTGGTGCCTCGCAATCTCAAAAGCCGCCATACCGCCAACGCCATTTTGAAATCGGCCGGTCTGGGGAAGAAGTTCTAAATCTATGACACTTGCAACCAAACCCGCGTTGGAGGACGGCGATCCGGCACTGTTTGGCGCAGCGCTTGGCGACATTGTCAAGGCGCTGCATGAGTGGAATTGGCCGCATGGCCGAGTGAAAATGGCAATGGTCGTTCTTACAACCAACTCTCCGGGTCCCGTCCGCCATGGACGATGGCCACGACCAATATGCCGTAAGCCATCGGTTCGTAGATCAGGATGTAATCGGTTCGTAGATCAGGATGTAATTGCCCTCGATGAGGATCCGCGCAGTGGGACTCAACTCCGGCCGTCCCACGCCCATATGGGGCTGGGTAGCTGCGAGATCTGCTTTTTCCAGCATGTGCCGCAACAGCGTGTCTGCCGCAAATTCATTGTCGAAAGCGATGGTGTGCCAGATGTCGCGCAAATCCTGCTCGGCCCGGGGGCTGAGCCTGGCTTCAGCCATGACGTTCAGCTTTTAGTTTTGTGAGCAGGGAGCCGGCGTCTATTGAGCGGCCTTCTCCGCTGGCCATGCCGTCATCATAGGCGCGTTTGAGCCGGTTGATTTCAAGCTCGCGCAGTTCCTGCCGCTGTTCCCACAAACGAAGCGCATCACGCATCACCTCGCTGTTGGATGCGTAGGACCCGGACGCCACCGCCTGCTGCAACCACGAGATCTGCTGCTGGGACAGCGAGATCGTGAGTGTTTTCATGGGCTCGTGTTTCATACGGCGAATATAGCAAAACTAACAGAAACCAACAAGAACTATGAGGTTGAATGGCTTTTTTACGCCTGGCTTGAGGGATATCACTCTCGAGAATTAAAACCGTGAGCGCAGCGACATGTCGCTTGAAGGTATCTGTGACAGGCACAGGGTCTAATCGGCGGATGGTGAATCAAGTCGGACCTACGTCAAACACAAAAATAGGAAAATAATCCTTGACGGTGTCACGCTGCTCTGGTAGGGTGATGTCATCGTCACGGAATTGCGCCGCAAGCGGTGCCGGGTTTGACTGCGGTATTGGCGGCTGTTTCGTTTGACAAGTGATGGTTGCGCAATGCGCCTCTGGTTTTTCCGGGGCGCTTTTTTGGTGGCTGGGTGCCACCGGTTTCAAAAAATTTGCGAGGCTGTGATGACCGGGAGCTGTGGAGCTGGCGGGGGCAAAGGGCTGTGCGGAGCGGATGATCCGGGCAGGGGCGGGTTCGGGCGCGAGGTTGGAAATGAGACGGAGCTGATCGACCGGCTGGTCGAGCTTGTACTGATGCTCGAACCGCTTGAACTCAAGCAGGGTGATCCGGTGGATGTGACTGCGGCCGTGCCGGAGGCTCCAGGCGACAGCCTGCCGGCGCCGACATTGCTCGCTGAAAGCACGCAACGGATGCTGGCCCAGATGCGCGCCGTGATCGACCGCGAGGCAGCAAGGCTTGGCGCCGACGGGGTGGAAGGCAAGGCGGCGGTGGACCAGGTCTCGCTGATTGCCCGCACGCTCGAAAAGATCGACCAGATGGAGCGGCTGATTGCCGAGGACCAGGCCCGCACCACGGCCCGGACGCTGAGCGCCGACGAGCGCGAACAGATGCGCCAGACCGTGCGGCAACTGATCCTCGCCGCAGCCGAACGGCTGGCGGCGGAGCGCCGGACGGACGGGCTGACGGCGGACGAGATGGCGGCGGAATGACGATGCACGGGTTGACTGCCATGCTTATGGCCAGCGCCTGGGACATTCCCGGTCCCCGCAAGGCTGCGGTGCCGCTCCGCAATCTTCTTGCCTGCGGATGGCGACCCAGCCCTGTGTGGCGACGTCAAGTCAAGGCGCCTCCGACGGAACCAGCGCCAGCGACCGATACCGTGACAGATCTGGTGGCAGCACATATTGCGCAGCTCGATGATCGGGCGCTGATCGCGCACTCGAGCGACTGGCAGCTCACTGCCCGGGCCGAACAATTGCCGCCCGAAGGTGACTGGCGCACCTGGCTGATGATGGGCGGACGCGGCTCGGGCAAGACCCGCGCCGGCGCCGAATGGGTGCACGCGCTTGCCTCGGGCGAGATCGCAGGTCTTGGCCGCGACGGCCGCATCGCGCTGGTGGCCGAAACCTTCGGCGATGCGCGCGAGGTGATGATCGACGGCGTGTCGGGCATTCTCGGTGTGGCGCGGGCCGATCGCCCGGCCTTCGAGGCGACACGGCGCAGGCTGGTGTGGCCCTCCGGGGCGGTGGCGCAGATGTTTTCGTCGGAAGATCCCGAAAGCCTGCGTGGGCCGCAATTCTCTCTCGCCTGGTGCGACGAACTGGGCAAATGGGGCCACAGCCGTGAGACCTGGGACATGCTGCAATTCGGCTTGAGGCTTGGGACCGCGCCGCGCCAACTGGTGACGACGACGCCGAGGGCCACGCCGTTGATGCTGGCGCTGGTCAAGGACAAGGCGACGCGGGTGACGCGAATCCGCACCGAGGACAACGCCGCGCATCTGGCGGCGGGATTTCTCGACGCCATCCGGGCGCGCTATGGCGGAACCCGGCTGGGCCGGCAGGAACTCGATGGCGAATTGATTGCCGACCGCGAGGACGGGCTGTGGCGGCGCGACCAGATCGAGGCGCTGGTGGTGCGCAGCCATGGCCAACTGGCGCGCATCGTGGTGGCGGTCGATCCGCCGGCGGTGGGGGAAGCAAAATATTCCTGCTGCGGCATCGTTGCCGCCGGGCTGGATGCGGAAGGCCGGGCGGTGGTGCTGGCCGACGGATCTGTCGAGGGCGCCAGTCCGACCCGCTGGGCCGAAGCGGTGGCGCGGCTCTACCGGCGGTTTGACGCCGACTGCGTGGTCGCCGAAATCAACCAGGGCGGCGACATGGTGACAAGCGTGCTGCGCACCGTCGAGCCGTCGCTGCCGGTGAGGACCGTGCGGGCGACGCGCGGCAAATGGCTGCGCGCCGAACCGGTGGCGGCCCTCTACGAGCAGGGCCGGGTGGTCCATGCCGGCCATTTTGGCGCACTGGAAGACCAGATGTGCGATTTTGGCCCGGACGGGCTCAGCTCCGGCCGCTCGCCCGACCGGCTCGACGCGTTGGTCTGGGCGCTGAGCGAATTGTTGCTCGGCCGCAGGGGCTCGCCGCAGGTGCGGCATTTGTGAACGGCGGCGACAATGCGGTTGCCAATTTGCAGCGAACGGAGGATCAGGACCCCATTCAAGACCGAAAGGAAGTCCGCATGATTCGCCATATCGTGTTTTTCAGCGTGAAAGATCCCACGGATCGCGAGCGGGTGGAGCAGGGTTTGCAATTGCTGGCGGCGACCCCGCATGCACTGAATTTTGAAATCGGCCGCAATCTCAACGGTGATGCGATCTCCGAACCGGTTGATTTCGTCGTCTATGGCGAATTCGAGGATGAAGCCGCACTGGCCGCCTACAAGGCCGATCCGCTGTATCAGCGCTCGATCGACATTGTCCGGCCGCTGAGGGAGCTGCGCATCGCCGCTGACTTCGTGAGTTCGATCGGATCGGGCGCTCCCGGCGACTGAAGCTGGGGCCGCGGTCCCCGCGATACAATTGATGACATCACCACCCCGCCGGGTCGCCTCGGCGGGGTTTTTGATTCCGGACACGCAAAAGGTGTGAACATGGCATTCGGATTGAGGCTTCCCTGGACACGCGCCAACGCCGCGAAACCGCCCGCGGCCAAGAGCTGGCTGCCGGGCGCGATCGCCGCATTCTCGGGCAATGACGCCGCGCGCTGGAGCGGGCGCAGCTACCCGGCCATTGCGCGCGAAGGTTTCATGCGCAACCCGGTGGCGCACCGGGCAACGCGGATGATCGCCGAAGCCGCGGCATCCGTGCCCTGGCTGGTGTTTGACGGTGGCCGCGAACAGGAGCGCCATCCGGTGCTCGATCTGCTGAACCGGCCCGAGCCCACCGGCGCCGGCGACGGATTTTTCGAAACGCTTTACGGCCATCTGGTGCTTTCGGGCAATGCCTGGATCAACCCGGTGGGCGCCGGTGGCCGCGTTGCCGGATTGCAGATATTGCGGCCCGACCGGATGCGGGTGATCGCCGGTCCGGATGGGTGGCCCATTGCCTATGAGCATCAGGCCGGCGGCAAGCGGCAGCGCTTTGCGGTGACGCCCGAGGACGGGCCGGGGCTGCTGCATCTCAAGCTGTTTCACCCGCTCGACGATCATCTGGGTTTCGCGCCGCTGGAAGCAGCCCTGATGGCGCTTGATCTGCACAATGCGGCGATGGAGTGGAACAAGGCGCTTCTCGACAATTCCGCCCGTCCGTCGGGGGCACTGGTCTATCAGCCCAAGGACGGCGGCAACCTGACGCCCGAGCAATATGAGCGGCTGAAGGCTGAACTTGAAGACGGCTATCAGGGCGCGCGCCGGGCAGGGCGGCCGATGCTGCTGGAAGGCGGACTCGACTGGAAGGCGATGGGGCTGACCCCGCGCGACATGGATTTCATCGAGGCCAGAAACGGTGCGGCGCGCGACATCGCGCTGGCGCTGGGCGTGCCGCCGATGCTGCTGGGCATCCCCGGCGACCTGACCTACGCCAATTACCAGGAGGCCAACCGCGCCTTCTGCCGCCTGACCGTGCTGCCGCTGGTTCACCGCACCGCAGCCGCATTCACCACCTGGCTGCAGCCGGCCTATGGGGCAGGGCTGCGGGTCGATTATGACGCCGACCGGCTTCCCGGGCTTTCGGCCGAGCGCGACGCGCTCTGGTCACGGGTCGGTGCTGCCGATTTCCTGACCGATGAGGAAAAGCGGGAAGCTGTGGGATATCAGCGTGTTGCGGGCTGAACCGGACTCAGGCCCGCAACCGGTTGATTCTGTTTGTGAGCCTGGCCGTGAGCATTCTGCCGCGCGCCAGATCGGAGGAAAGCCAATGCAGGGCATCGACCCCGAACCCTCGATGCTGGCGGCACGGATTGCCGGCGCCATCGCCGGAGCGCTGGTCTCGCTCGCCTACATGATGCCGAAAAGCGCGCGCGAAGCCACCGCGAGGGCCATCGCCGGGGTGATCTCCGGCCTGGTCTTCGGCGGCCCGGCAGGTGTGGTGCTGGCGCAATGGATGGGGGTGAGCGCGCTGCTGTCGCCTGACGAGACGCTGCTTGGCGGCTCGGCCGCGGCCAGCATGACGGCATGGTGGGTGCTGGGCGCGCTGGCCCGCATTGCCGACCGCACCGGGCGCGGCCCCAGAGCCTGAGCGGCATCCGCGCTGGCCTGAC
This sequence comes from Hoeflea sp., assembly GCF_039975035.1. Classification (GTDB taxonomy): domain Bacteria; phylum Pseudomonadota; class Alphaproteobacteria; order Rhizobiales; family Rhizobiaceae; genus Hoeflea. The sequence goes on from NZ_JBDWHW010000193.1 coordinate 10,074, forward strand.
ACCACTTCGACAACGTGAAGGATACACTGATGAAAGCGGACTGGAGCGCATCCGGACGACAGCACAAACGCGTCGATCTGGCTTTGGAAGACGTGAGCGGTGACGGCAGTTTTTCGGGCTACGCCAGCCTGTTCGGCACGGTCGATCTGGGCCGCGACGTGATCGAGCCCGGCGCTTTCGCCGCCTCGCTCAAACGCCGGGGAGCGGGTGATGTGCGCATGCTCTACCAGCACGATCCGGACAAGCCGATCGGCCGCTGGCTGTCAATCCGCGAGGATCAGCGCGGCCTGCATGTCGAGGGCAAGCTGTCGCTCGGCGTGGCCCGCGCCCGCGAAGTGCATGAACTGATGAAATCGGGCGCGCTCGACGGTCTGTCGATCGGATTTCAGACCGTGCGCGCCCGCTCCGAGGCCAAAGCAGGCGTGCGCCGGATTCTCAGCGCCGATCTGTGGGAGATCTCGGTGGTGACATTTCCGATGCAGCCTGGCGCGCGGGTGACCGCCGTCAAGGCTGCCGGACACGGTTGCCCGACGCTCACGGTGCGCGAACTCGAACGCCGGCTCACGCGGGATGCGGGGCTGACCAGACGCCAGGCGCGAGGGCTGATCGCCCACGGCCATGGCGCGCTTTCGGACAGGCAGGACGCTGCGCCGGAGGATCTCGAACGCCTGGAGACACGGATGCGCGCCCTGACCTGTGCGTTGGTCCGCTCCTCCCATTCCCCCGACAAAACCCTGTTGAAAGGACGACCCATGACCACCCAGTTGAAAACCGTGCGCGCGCCGGAAACCAAAAGCGTCGACGCCGATGTCTCCGCCGCCTTCGAGGACTTCATGTCCGCCTTCGAGCACTACAAGCAGACCAACGAGCAGCGCCTGGCAGAAATCGAGCGTCGTGGCGGCGCCGATGTGCTCTCGGAAGAAAAGATGGCCCGCATGGATGCGGCGCTGGATGAGCAGAAGCGCACCATTGATGCGCTGCTTCTCAAACGCGCCCGCCCGGATCTGGGGCGCGGCGGCGGTGCGCCGGGTGCGGTGCGCCAGGCCTTTGACGCCTATGTGCGGCGCGGCGACGAGGCCGGATTGCGGCAGGCGGAACTCAAGGCCATGTCGGCGGGCAGCGATCCCGACGGCGGCTATCTGGTGCCGGACGAACTCGACAGCGAGATCGGCCGGCGACTGTCGGAACTCTCGCCGATCCGTTCGATCGCGACGGTGCGGCAGGTGTCGGGTGCGGTGTTGAAGAAACCCTTCGCACTGGACGGCATGGCCACCGGCTGGGTCGGCGAGACCGATGCACGGCCGCAGACGGCGGCGCCGCAACTGGCTGAGCTGCAGTTTCCGACCATGGAACTTTACGCCATGCCGGCGGCCACCGCATCGCTGATCGAGGACGGTGCGCTCGACATCGAGGGTTGGATCGCCGCCGAAGTCGAGGCAGCCTTCGCCGAGCAGGAAGGCGCGGCGTTTGTCGCGGGTGACGGCGCCAACAAGCCGCGCGGCTTCCTCGATTATCCGAGCGTCGATGATGCCGCCTGGAGCTGGGGCAATCTCGGTTATATCGCCACCGGGGCCGCCGGCGCGTTTGGCACTGATCCGTCCGACCGGCTGGTCGAGCTGATCTATGCGCTCAAGGCGGGGCACCGCCAGAACGGCCGGTTCGTGATGAACCGCAAGACCCAGGCGCAGATCCGCAAGTTCAAGGATCTGGACGGCAACTATCTGTGGATGCCGCCGGCGGGAGCGGGGCAGTCCGCTTCGCTGATGGGCTTTCCGGTGGTCGAGGCCGAGGACATGCCTGACATTGTCGCGGACTCGGCCTCGATTGCCTTTGGTGATTTCCGCCGCGGCTATCTGGTGGTCGACCGTACCGGCGTGCGCATCCTGCGCGATCCCTATTCGGCCAAGCCCTATGTGCTGTTTTACACCACCAAGCGTGTGGGTGGCGGGGTGCAGAATTTCGAGGCGATCAAGCTGCTGAAATTCGCCGCCTGATCGCATGGCCCCCTGCCTTCGACACCTTCCCTCTCCCGGTCTGCCGGGGGAGGGAGACGCATCCCCAAATACCCAGTCCGGAGACTGCCATGACCCTGATCCAGACCGATCCGCCGCTGGCGGAACCGGTGACGCTTGCCGAGTTGAAAGCGCATCTGCGCATTGATACCGCCGATGAAGACGACCTCCTCGAAGGTCTGATCCGCGTCGCTCGCGCCCATCTGGAAGCGGTGAGCGGCGTGGCGCTGATGAGCCAGGGTTTCCGCCTGGTGCTCGATGACTGGCCGCGTGGCGACGTGATTCAACTGATGAGAACGCCGGTTCAAACCATTGATGCGATTCTGGTTTATGACGCTGAAGGGGTGGCCCAGGAGCTGTCGTCCGCCGACATGCTGCTGGACGCCACGGCGCAGCCGGCGCGGCTGGTGATCAGGACCAGGCCACGGCCCGGCCAGCCGATCAACGGGATCGAGATCGAATTCACCGCGGGCTTCGGCTCCGCCACCGAGGTGCCGGCGGAACTCAAGCGGGCGATTCTGGTTCATGCCGCCCATCTCTATGAATTTCGCGGCGCGGTGACGCCGGACATGCAGCCGGCCGCCATTCCCGCAGGCTATGACCGGCTGATCTCGCCCTGGCTGAGGCGGGTAGTGTGATGGGTACATTGCTTGTCGATCCGGGGCGGCTGAGTGCCCGGCTGTCGCTCGAGACGCCGGCGGATCTGCCCGACGGACAGGGTGGCGTCGGTGACAGCTGGGACCTTGTGGCGCAACTGTGGGGGCGGATCGAACCGCTGCGCGCCAGACCGGGCGAGGCGGCAGACGCGGCGACCAGCAAGATCAGCCACCGCGTTACCATCCGCTACCGCGACGATGTCCGACACGCCATGCGTTTTGTCCATCGCGGCCGCTCCCTCGTCATCCGCGCCATGCGCGATCCCGACGAGAGCCGCCGCTACCTTATCTGCGAGTGCGAGGAGACTACGTCATGAGCGCCAATGCGTTGCAGACAGCAGTGGTCACGCGGCTGGCAGGAGATCCGGACCTGATCGCGATCATCGGGGAGGGCCGGGTTTTCGACCGGCTGATCAGCCGCGCCGAGCCGCCTTATCTGGTGATGGGCGAGGCTTCGACCAGTGATTTTTCAACCGGCGATGGCGACGGCAGCGAACACCGGTTCGAGATTGAGGCGTGGACCAGACAGAATGGGCGCAGGCAGGCCGTCGAGATGGCGGACGCGGTGCGTGCCGCCTTGCACGATGCCGATCTGGCGGTTGACGGCGCGGTGCTGATCAATCTTCGCCACGACCGCACGGTCAGCCGCCGCGTCGCCAAATCAGGATTGCACGTGGCGCGGCTCAGGTTCCGCGCGGTGACAGAGCCGTGAAGCCGGTGGTTCGGATTTCCCCATTTCAAGAGCGTGAAAGGACACTCCCATGACGGCCCAGAAAGGCAAGGACCTGCTGATCAAGATCGATGACGGCGGGGCGTTTGTGACCATCGCCGGCTTGCGCGCCCGCCGGCTGGCGTTCAACGCCGAGGCCGTCGACATCACCGACGCCGAATCTGCCGGGCGCTGGCGTGAGCTGCTGGGCGGCGCCGGCGTGCAGCGCGCAGCACTGTCGGGCGGTGGGCTGTTCAAGGATCAGGCGAGCGATGCGCTGACGCGAGCGGTGTTTTTCGCAAGCGAGATCCGCGCCTGGCAGGTGGCAATCCCGGACTTCGGAACAGTGACTGGCCCGTTCCAGATCACGGCACTCGAATATGCCGGTCGTCATGATGGCGAAATGACCTTCGAGATCGCGCTCGAATCCGCCGGCGCACTCAGCTTTGCGGCGGTGTGAGGCGACGATGCGCACCCACCCCAACCGCCACCGCGGCGAAATCGCGGCGAAATTCGATGGTGAAATCCGGCTGCTGTGCCTGACGCTCGGCGCGCTGGCCGAACTGGAAAGCGCTTTTGGTGTGGCCAATCTGGCCGAACTTGCAGGTCGCTTCGAGACCGGCCGGCTGTCGGCAGCCGACATCATCCGAATCGTCGGCGCCGGGCTTCGCGGCGCGGGCAACCGGATCAGCGACGAGGATGTCAGCGTCATGTCGATCGAGGGCGGGGCCGTTGGCTTCGCCCGGATCGCGACCGAACTCTTGTGGGCGAGTTTCGGCAGCGCGGAGGCCGACGGGAGTTCACACGCTTCACCAGATCGGGAGGGTTCAGCTCTGGTTCGTCAGCCAAACCCTTCCGGGCCGCAGGCGGTGTCGGGGTGAGGGAGCAGGACCGGACGTTTTTCCCCTGGGCGTCCGTGATCCGCTTCGGCCTCTCCCGCCTGCGGCTGACCCCCGAGGCATTCTGGCGGCTGAGCCTGCCGGAACTCAACGCGCTGATCGGTGCGGATGATGCACCGGCAATGGCGACACGGCAGGGACTTGAAGCGCTGATGCAACGGTTTCCGGACATGATCACGCCGGAGAAGACAACACCGATAAAGACCGCGAACAAGGAGCCTGCCGATGACCGATGAGCCAAATCTGAAAGTCACTGTCGATCTGGATCTCGACAGCGCCGACCGGGCGCTCGACGAGCTCAGGGACAAGGCTGACGCCTTTGGCGGCGCGCTGTCGGATGCGTTGAAATCGGCAACGGTCGAGGGGCGCAATCTCGATGATGTGTTGCGCACCCTTGGCACTCGCATGGTCGGTATCGCGCTTGATGCGGGCATGAAGCCGCTGGAGCAGCTGATCAGCAGTTCCATCTCGGGGCTGACCGGCAGTCTGGGCCGGGTGCTGCCCTTTGCCAGGGGCGGCGTGCCGGGCAGGGTCAACGCCTTCGCCGACGGCGGCGTGGTCGGCGGACCGTCGTATTTTCCGATGCAGGGCGGCGATGTCGGCCTGATGGGCGAAGCGGGCGCCGAGGCGATCCTGCCGCTCAAGCGCGGACCCGACGGCAGGCTCGGCGTTGCTTCCGGCAATGGCGCGCAGGCCGTGCAGGTGACATTCAATGTGACGACACCGGATGCGGCAAGTTTTTCGAAATCCGAGGCCCAGATCACCGCCATGCTGGCCCGCGCGGTCGGTCGCGGCCGTCGCGGCCTGTAAGCGAGGGAGGCGGATATGACCAACGGTTTTCACGAGGTGCAGTTTCCGCTGCGGCTGTCGCTGGGCGCCAGCGGCGGGCCGGGGCGGCGCACCGACATCGTGGCGCTGTCGAATGGTGGCGAAACCCGCAACGCGCGCTGGGTCGATGCGCGGCGGCGCTATGATGCGGGCACCGGCTTGCGCGGTCTCGAGGACCTTTATCAACTGACCGCCTTTTTCGAAGCCCGGCGCGGTCAGCTTTACGGGTTCCGGTTTCGCGATCCGGTTGACCATGCCTCCGTTCCGCCCGGGCAGGCAGTCACGGCAATCGATCAGCAGATCGGCACCGGCGACGGGATTCAGACCGTGTTCGAGCTGACCAAGTCCTATGCCGACACCGGCGGCGCCACGGTGCGCCGTATAGAAAAGCCGGTCGAAGGCAGCGTGCTGCTGGCTGTTGACGGCGTCGTGCTGGATCCGGGCAATTATACCGTCGATCCCGCTGCCGGACTTGTGACAATCTCGCCCGGCCTGGTGCCAGCGCCCGGGGCGGTGGTGACCGCCGGTTACGAGTTCGACATCCCGGTGCGCTTTGACACCGACCGCATCGAGATCAGCCTGGCGGCGTTCAAGGCAGGCACGGCACCCTCCGTGCCATTGGTGGAGATCAAGCCATGAGGACCATTCCCGGCGCACTGGCCGCGCATTTGGCTGAGACCTCAACCACCCTTTGTCATGCCTGGCGGCTGACCCGCACCGATGGTCTGGTGCTGGGTTTTACCGAGCACGACCATGATCTTGAATTCGATGGTACGGTGTTTTCCGCCGCCACCGGATTTCGCGCCAGTGAAGTTGAATCCGGACTTGGGCTTGAGGCCGACGCC
>NZ_JBDWHW010000194.1:0-4106 GCF_039975035.1 Hoeflea sp.
GCTGAAACCGCTTGCCACCGTGCTGGACGGCATCCTCTACAACACGCTCCTGGCGGTTGGGGTGAAGATCGGCGAGGCAGATGTCAGCGTCACCGGCGCAAGCTGCAACCCGCCGGTGCTCGTGATCTGAACAGCGCCGCCGGCCGGTTCGTCGGTGGCGAAACTTCCGGATGAACCGTCGGCCGTTGCGCGCTGATGGATCTGCCAGGGTCGCGGCAAATCCATCAGCACGGCTGAAGCGGAACCTTGTTCAGACGCCGCAATCGCCCTTGTAGGCAATCTCGCTGGAAGCACCGTCTCGAGACACTCTGATCGTCCCGGAATAGGTCAAGTTTTCATAGCCTTCCGCGCCTTCGAGCAGGCTGACATCGACCAGATAGGGGTCTGCGTTGTGGGAGCGATAGCTGCGAAGCGCACCACCATCGATATGCTCAACACCGGTCTGCTCAAGTTGAAGGAGCTGCCCGTCAATCCGCATGAACGGCGATTCGATCGGGTCGGCGCCATCCTCTCCCGGCAGGTTCGAAAACAGCACCCAGCGCCAGCTATCGGGATCATCGTAATCGAACTCATGGTCGGCACGCATGAAGCTGCAGTAACTGTCGATATACTGCCAGACGATGTCATCGATGCGCGGCGCGCTGTCCTGCGCAACCGCCGGTCCTGCCAGCACCATCGAGACCGCCGCGAATATGATCTGTTTCATCTGGTTTGCCCTTTCGTCCATGCTGCTTCCGCGTCGAGGCTATCCAGTGGCGTCACGAAAGGGAACCTTCTTCGAACATGTCGCGAATGATCTTTCCGGCATTGCGTGCCTCAACTTCCGATTCGCGCACCAGCGTGTCGAAGTGTTGTGTCAGCGCGCTGACCTGGCGGCTGTCGCGATACACCAGGTAGAATTGCCCGACATAGACCGCCGCGAGCAACCGTCCGAAAATCGACACCGGAGCGGAGAACACCTTTTTCGAATCGTAAAGATAGAGTCTGAGCGACGGGTACAGCCGGGCGCAGCTGTCCGCCATGAAATCGATCTGCTTGGCCCGGACATCGCGGTCGAGCCCTTCCCAGTAACCGTGGCCACGCGCCAATGACCGGACCTTGTCTATCGAGACGCAAATTTCATAGTCCGATCCCGGCGCGCGCAGCCACTCGGTCGTCTCGTGCATGGCGCCGCGCGCCTGCTCCGGCGTCTTGTCCAGAAAAGCCGCATATTCCCATTCGAGAACCGCTTCGGTTTTCAGAATATCGGGAAGCATCGCCGGAACGTGCCGGATCTTGTGTCCGGCGGCTTCCTGGTGCCAGGTGATGATCTGCTCGTCCGCCGGGGTCCGATGGGCCGTTTCCATCCGGAAATTCGCCGACAGAACCTCGGCCGCCGTCTCGGGGCGATCCGACAGGCCCAGCAGCCAGTCCGCGCTCACCCCCAGTGCCTGGGCGCATTCCGCCGCCAGATGCGCATTGGGCAGGCGAACCTCGTCATTGGCCAGCAATTGCGCGATTGTCGACCGGTCGACGCCCGCGGCTCGCGCCAGCGCGCTGCGGCTCATTCCGCTCAGCGCGAGACGGCTGGCCAGCCGCAAGCGAAACAGTTCGGCGCGTTCATTCTTGTGCATTGCCGGATTTTTACACAGATGGTGATAAAAATCAACATTTGTGTATTTATGCTGCGAAGATACAGAATTCCGGCGATCGCCGGGGAAAGCTAGATTGGTGTCATTACAACCGATGAACCACCAAGATTGCAGACCATGGAATCCAACTTCAGAACCATAGCAAAAGCAGTGACCTGGCAGATCCTCGGCCTTATCATGACAAGCATGATCGCCTGGTTTCACACAGGCTCGGTGCTCAGCGCCGTCACCTTCGCACTCTCCACCTCAGTTACCGGCCTGGCATTCTTCGTCGTGCACGAACGGATCTGGGCTCGCGTCAACTGGGGCACCCCAAGGAACCAGACCGCAAGCAACACAACCTCGGGCATCTGAACTCGTCAGCCGGCCATCCCCATCTCCCCGCCAGGTCTTCTCGCGGTCCTGGTGGCATTTGCCGGGCCGGCGCATCGTCCCCGCACAATCCGGTTCGAACCAGTTCGACATGTCCCTTGCATTGTGCAGGGCGCGCCCAGCGGCCACCGCAGATTCCCCATTCCGATAACCCCGCGGGGTAATTGCCAACGCAGGTCCCGGTCAGTTTACTGATTTCAGTATGACTTTCCATCGACAGGCGACCGCCTGGGGTTTGCTGCGTGAACTTGCTGTCGGCAAAATGCCGGACACAACCATGCACGCCTCGAGACGGTCACAGACAACGGGACCTGCAAATGACACTGCGAACAATCGGCCTTCTGGGTGTGCTTACACTTGCCTCGGCATGTCAGACTCCTTCCCCGGCCGCCAAGACCGAAGGCGCCGGCACCGCCGCAGACGCAACCGCACCAACGGTGACCGCTTTCGCCGCAACGCCCGCAAATCCGGCCATGTGCTCGATGCCGCTGGCGGGCGGACCGCCGCCTAAACCGGCAAAGGGGGCTGATTTTGCAAAGAACGCTGTAGGCAAAAACCTGGCTCGAAATGTCGGGCGCAATGTTCTCGGCAACATGATAGGCGGCGGGGTGATAGGAGCGACAGTGGCAAGCCAGGTTGTGCGCACCGAACAGGACCTTGGTGGCAAATGGATGGTAACCGACGGTGCTTCAGATTGCGGCTGCGAGATTCAGATCCGAACAGGCGCCGGCGTCATCGCGCAGGGATTTGGCAGAACCAGCGGATACAAGCTCAAGGATGCGAAAGGCGGGACCATGAAAAATATGTCCTGCTCGAATGGACATCTCGCAAGTGTCGCGAGATTTGCCCTTGGATACAGTTTCACCGGCTATGATGCCGTTCTGGCCATTGAAAGCATCAACGGGCTGCCCGTGGCCGAGATGAAGCGTGACGGAATCAACTATTTCTCCGGCACTCTGGTGGACGGCACCCCGGTGACGATGTGGCGGCGCGGCTAAAGTGCCTCATGGTTAGGTGCAACCAAGGTGCCGGGTCAGGCTGAGAAAACCGCTTCGGCAATCACCCTGTGGAAGATATCGCTGTGGGACAGATGCATGGTGTTGGCCCCGTTTTCGACAAGTTCGACCGGCGCCCCACCATGCGCTTCGACAAATTCCTGCACATAGTCATAGCGCATGATCGGATCTTCGGTGCCGTGAAGCCATTTGATCGGGCATGACAGCCTCAGGAAGTCGCTCTCCCAATCCGCCATGGCGGCCATCCCGTCATGAATGATGGCTTTCGCGCCTTGCTCTATCATGTGCAGGATCCCTGCCTCGCATATCGGATAGATACGCGGGTCCTCCAGATAGGCCTGATCCGTGGGTGAGTTTGAAAACAGATGTTCGGCGTAGGGCTTTATCCCTTTTCGAAGCCAGTTGACGATTCCTATGTGGATCATCGTTTCCAGAATGCGGGGCGTATATTTGACACCCAATGCGGCAATTCGTGTCTGCAGGCCCATGTGGTCAAGATGCTTCTTTTCATCAATGGGAATTCCCGCTCCCACCATCACCATGTTTTTTGTCTGCTTGCCGAGCGCGAACGCAATCCGGCATGCATGGCTGACCCCACCCTGGTGCGCGACCACGGTCAATGGCTGATCGGTAATCTCGGGCACAAGCTGCATCACATCATCGACGACGACCCGATCGAAATCCTTCCAGTTGAGCGGTATGTCGGTCTGCCCGAAGCTCGGCCGCGACGGTGCAATGATCCTGATCTTGTCCCGCCTGAACTTCTCGATCATGTCGGACGGAAAAAACGGTCCCTGGACCAACCCGTGAATGAACAGCACAGGTTTTCCGGCCGGGTCACCGTAAACGCCGTAGCTTATCCTGCGGCCATCCGCCCGCGTGAAAATCCGGTCGGGCCGGGCAAAAAAGGGAACCTCTGCCCGCGTGATCGCTGAATGGGCCTTGCCCGGATCGACAAGCAGCCCGTACGTCGTCGCAAGAACCAGAAGATCGGATATTTTGCGGCATCCCGATTTGCGCAGAATCGACTTGGATTGCGATTTGATGGTTTCGACGCTTCGGCAACGCAGTTCCGCGATCTCGGGCT
>NZ_JBDWHW010000195.1:0-41352 GCF_039975035.1 Hoeflea sp.
CCCAGGCCACTGGTCGCTCAAGGGCGCGATGTCGCCCTTGGCCCACCGCGCCAAATCGTCTCGAGGCACGGCACGAAGAAGTTTTAACGATACCCCATTGGTTTCGACCTTGCCCTCGAACCTATGACGGGACTGAAGACCCAGCACCCCCGATCGTGTTGGCCTCAGTGTCGTGGCGTTGATTGTCATCCAGATTTGAGCCCTACAGTCTCTCTATGGAAACACAAGTATCACCGGCGGCATTCCCTATGTTGATGATGGGCAACTGAAGATCGGCAATCAGCCCAGAGCCGATTCGGTATATTGGACGCGGCCGGCCGCAAGCCTTACGCTGTGGCCAGTTGCTTCTTTTCGCGGTTGGCCTTGAGGCGGGCGAAATCATCGCCGGCGTGGTGCGATGAGCGGGTGAGCGGGCTCGACGCCACCATCAGGAACCCCTTGGTGTAGGCGATCTTCTCATAGCTCTTGAACTCGTCGGGCGTGACGAAACTGATCACCTCGTGGTGCTTGCGGGTCGGCTGCAGATACTGGCCGATGGTGATGAAATCGACGTCGGCGGTCCTCAGGTCATCCATCAGTTGCAGCACTTCGTTGCGCTCTTCGCCAAGGCCGACCATGATGCCGGACTTGGTGAACATGGTCGGATCAAGTTCCTTGACCCGCTGCAACAGCCTGAGCGAGTGGAAATAGCGCGCGCCCGGACGCACGGTGAGATAATTGCCCGGCACGGTCTCGAGATTGTGGTTGAAGACGTCGGGTTTGGCGGCCACGACGCGTTCGAGCGCGCCGGGCTTGCGCAGAAAGTCAGGCGTCAGGATCTCGATGGTGGTCTGCGGAGAAACCGCGCGGATGGCCCAGATCACCTTCTCGAAATGCTCGGCGCCGCCATCGGCGAGATCATCGCGGTCGACCGAGGTGATGACGACGTGGTTGAGCCCCATTTCGCGCACGGCGCGGGCGACGTTGTCGGGTTCGTTGGGATCAAGCGCGTTGGGCATTCCGGTTATGACGTTGCAGAAGGCGCAGGCACGGGTGCAGATTTCACCCATGATCATGAAGGTGGCGTGCTTCTTGTCCCAGCATTCACCGATATTCGGGCAGCCGGCCTCTTCACAGACCGTGACGAGGTTGTTGTCCTTCACGATGGCGCGGGTTTCCTGATAGCCCTTGGAAGTGGGCGCCTTGACCCGGATCCAGTCCGGCTTGCGCTTGACCTCGGTATCGGGACGCTTCTGTTTCTCGGGATGCCGGACGCGCCGGGTTTCAGGCTTTTCGGCATCGGGTTTGGTGACATCGAGGATCGTGACCATCAGGAGGTCCTTTTACAGGCGTTGTGGATCAGCGGCTTTTGGAGCGGCCGAAGAGCCAGAGGATCAGGATCGCGCCGATGATGGCGACGACCAGATTTCCGGCAAATCCGTAATAGTTGATGTTGAGCACGCCTGCCAGAGCGCTGCCGACGAAAGAGCCGGCGATGCCGACCAGCATGTTGGTCAACAGCCCGTGGTCGCGGTTCATGGCGCGCTCGGCGACATAGCCGGCGATCAGGCCGACCAGCAGAAGGCCGAAGAAGCCGAGACCGGGCATGGCCAGGAATCCCATCTGATATTCCAGCATTATCGTCTGTCTCCCTTTGCCGCTGCGTGAAGCGCGCGCATGATCAGCCACAATGTAAGTCCGAGCAGCAACCCCATCAATGCCAGGATGACCGAGACCGCCACTATACCCGTGATGCCTTCAATGCGAAGCGATCCCAGTTCGACCGCGCCGCGACCGTTGATCGCAGCAAGGCCGGCAAGAGCGCCCAGGCCCGCGCCGCCAACCACCGGCAGCACCACAGCCCTGGGCAGGCGGACACTGCCGCTCACGCGTTGAGTGCCCGTCCGTAGGCGTCGAGCACGCTTTCCTTCAGCGTTTCCGAGATGGTCGGATGCGGGAAGATGGTGTGGATCAGCTCTTCCTCGGTGGTCTCAAGGTTCATCGCCACGACAAAACCCTGGATCAGTTCGGTGACTTCGGCGCCAACCAGATGGGCGCCGAGAAGCTCACCGGTCGTCTTGTCGAAGATGGTCTTGACCATGCCCTGGTCCTCGCCCAGCGCAATGGCCTTGCCGTTGGCCACAAACGGGAAGCGGCCGACGCGGATGTCGCGGCCCAGTTCCTTGGCCTTGGCTTCAGTGAGGCCGACGGAGGCGACCTGCGGATTGCAATAGGTGCAGCCGGGGATCTTGAGCTTGTCCATCGGGTGAACATCGGGCAGGCCGGCGATCTTCTCGACGCAAATGACGGCTTCGTGCTCGGCCTTGTGGGCCAGCATCGGCGGTCCGGCGACATCGCCGATGGCATAGAGGCCCGCCACATTGGTCTTGCCATAGCCGTCGATGACGATGCAGCCGCGATCGGTTTTGACGCCGAGCGCCTCAAGGCCGATGTTCTCGATGTTGCCCTGCACGCCGACGGCCGAGATCATCCGGTCGGCAGTGATCTTTTCGACCTTGCCGTCTTTCAGTTCAACATGGGCGGTGATCGAATCGGCTGCCTTGTCGACCTTGGTGACCTTGGCTTCGAGCAGGATCTTCATGCCCTGCTTGTCGAACTGCTTCTTGGCGAAGGCGGAGATTTCCGCATCCTCGACCGGCATGACGGTTTTCATCACCTCGACCACGGTCACATCGACACCCATGGTGCGGTAGAACGAGGCGAATTCGATGCCGATGGCGCCGGAGCCCATGACCAGCAGCGATTTCGGCATTTTTTCGGGCTTCATCGCCTCGAAATAGGTCCAGATCAGCTTGCCGTCGGGCTCGATGCCGGGCAGCGCCCGGGGCCGCGCGCCGGTGGCGACGATGATGTGCTTGGCGGTGTAGGTGCCCTCGCCCAGCGTGTTCTTGGGGATCGGGCCCTGCGGCTCGACGATCTTCTTGGTGGTCTTGGAGACCTTGATCTCGCCCGGCTCACCCCCGGTAGCAGCCTTGGTCAGCTTGGCCTCGCCCCAGATCACATCGATCTTGTTCTTCTTCATCAGGAAGCCGACGCCGCCGTTCATCCGCTCGGCGATGCCGCGCGAGCGCTTGACGATGGCCTCGATATCCGGTGTTACGGAGCCTTCGAGCTTGAGCCCATAGTTCGTGGCGTGTTCGGACAGATGCAGCACTTCGGCCGAGCGCAGCAGCGCCTTGGTCGGGATGCAGCCCCAGTTGGAACAGATGCCGGCCAGATGTTCGCGTTCGACCACGGCTGTCTTGAGACCGAGCTGGGCTGCGCGGATGGCCGCGATGTAGCCGCCGGGGCCCGAACCGATGATGATCACGTCGTAATTATTGGCCATGGAACAATCTCCTCATTGGGCGGATGCCGGTGCGCCAGCGGGGCGTGTCAGAAGCACCCATTGCCTGGCGATATGGGTGTCGGAAAAGGCGATGAAGGGCGCGCGCGCCTGCTCTTCAAAACCAAGGCTTTGATAGAGCGAGAGAGCACGCGTGTTTGCATCATCGGTAATGATCGAGGACGGGCCGCTGGCGCGAGCCAGTTCGGCCTCGACCAGCGCGCGGCCAATGCCCTGGCCGCGAAAACGGGTGTAGACGGCGACACTGTCGATGAAGCGGCTGCCGATGACGCGGGATTTCAGCGCTTCGAGCGGTTCAAGCACCGCATCGTCCAATCCGGAGTCGCCGGGTCCGCCGGTCAACTCGAAGGACAGCGACATGCCGGCGACGCCGTCAGCCGTCTCGGCAATCAAAACGTTTTTCCAGGAAAACGGCCCGTCGATGAAGGCGTAGCCGTCGCGGCCGAATTCCAGCGGCCGGTCATACTTGCCGTCGCGGACACCGGCCTGGAGCACACGCGTTGCCAGTCCCGATGATGCAATGTCATCGAGAATGACGATATCGGCGCTGTCAGCACGTGTGGCTGGACGGATATGCAAGGCCTGCTCCTGTCATGTCCGGCGTCAGGGCCGGTGTGGCGGGAGCAGGCCGGAAGCGGATTATCCCGCCAGCATCCCGTAGATTTCGTCCTTGAGCTTCAGGCGCTCCTTGCGCATCGATTCCATATTGAAATCGTCCGTCGGCTCGACATCTGTTTCAGCGCGGTGAACGGACCGGTTGACCTCGTGATATGCATCAAACAGTTTGGCGAAATGGGCATCGCTCTGTTTCAATTCGTGCATTTTCTCGACGTGCTCGGGAAATTCCTCCGCCAGTTCGTGGGGCGTGTTCGACATCAATCATCTCCTCGTTGAATTGGTGATAATTGCATTCTAGCCGACCGCGATCCGTTCCCTCCTTGACCCTTGTCAATTCTTTGTCGCAAAGCCCTTAAATCGCATGCGATTCACACAAAGGCTCATGCGCAGTTTCATTCCATTGCACCCACCGGTGCGCGCTTGTGGCGCGCAGCCTTCAATGCCCCAGCAGCAGGCGCGCCACCGGCGCCAGCCCGCGCCCGATGGCGTGGGTGTTTGCGGCGTTCAGATGCACGCCGTCGATGGACGAGCAACCGGCGACCGAACCCGCATCGAAAAAACCGGCGCCGGTCTCGTCGGCAAGATCGGCATAGAACGAGGCGAGCATCGCCGATTGCTCCACACCACCCTCGAACATCGCGGCAAAATCCGGATCCGCAGTCTCCACCAGCGGCGGCGGCGAGACCACCAGGATTTGCGGCAGTTCCTGCTCCATCGGCCAGCCATGCAATCGGACCAGGTCCAGCAATCGCCGCATGCCTTTGGCCGCGGCGTGCGCCGAACCGGCGACAACCGGCTTCATGTCGTTCGACCCCAGCATGATGATCACCAGATCAAGCGGGGCATGGGCATGCAGCGCGGTCGGCAGCGTGCGCGCGCCATTGCGGTCGCAATCGGCGGTATGATCGTCAAAGGCGGTGGTGCGACCATTGAGCCCGTCGGCCACCACATGCACACCCTCCCCCAGCGCCTGCGTCAGCGCTGACGGCCAGCGGTTGGCGAGCGCGTGCCGCGCGCGGCTTTCCGGATCGTAGCCCCAGGTCAGGCTGTCGCCGTAGCACAGGACGGTTTTCATGGCTTCACGCAAGCACTTGCAGCGTGGACCTTTTTTGCGGCGGGATCGCCAAGCATCTTCAGTTACCCTTGATCAATTGGTCGACATTCTTCTCCAGTGCGCCAATCCGCTCTTCGAAGTCGCCGGTCACAAATTTTGCCATCATCGTGTCAGCCGTCAGAGTGCTGTCGAAACTTTTCTGCCGGCCTTCAATGGTTTCGAGGCGCTTATGTACCGCAGAGAAGTCATCCTTCATTTCAGTCCGGAATTCTCGTACTTCAGAACGGATTTCCTTGAGCATCGGAACAATCATGTCCTTCGGTTCTGTCATGACAGTCTCCCCAGGACAAAGGTTACAGTTCCAATATGGTGCGCGCCCTTGTCAAAGTCACCTGCCCGCTTCAACCATGACCCAGCTTGCGCAAGCCCAGCGCGACGAACAGGAACAGCACGCCGTTGGAAATCAGTTCGATGCCCAGCAGCAATCCCAGAATGGTGGTTGCGGTGGCAGGCAGGCCGGCCAGGATCATCACGCCGAGAGCGACGGACACAAGGCCGGACGCCAGCACCCAGACCCAGCCGGAAGCCGGCTTGAGCGACAGCGCGAACATGGTCTTGGCCACGCCGGTCATCAGGAACAGCACTGCCACCAGCAGCGTCAGCGAGACGCTGCCCGCCAGTGGATCGGCAACCAGCACGAAGCCGACAAGCAGCGAGAGTATTCCCAGACCCAGCGACCAGATGAAACCGGACCAGTCGCGCACCTGGAATGCGTGCACCACCTGGATCAACCCCTGAAGCAGAAACAGCCAGCCGGCCAGCGTCACCGCAAAGATGGTTGCACCGAACGGATTGATCAGCGCCATGAAGCCGCCGATGATGCAGATCACCGCCAGCGCCGCCATCCAGACCCAGGTTCTTGCGAAGTTCCCGTTCACACCAGTGTCAGCCATTTTGCGCGTCCTTCAGTGTTGAATGTCAAAGGGATCAGACAAGCATCCCCATCGGGCTTTCGATGTAGCCTTTGAAGGCCGCCAGAAGTTCGGCGCCGAGAGCGCCATCGACAGCGCGGTGGTCGGTCGACAGCGTCACGCTCATCACGGTGGCAATGGCCAATGCGCCATCCTTGACCACGGCGCGCTGTTCGCCCGCGCCGACGGCCAGAATGGTGGCATGCGGCGGGTTGATGACGGCGGCAAAATCCTTGACGCCCATCATGCCCATGTTGGAGACAGAGCTGGTGCCGCCCTGATATTCCTCGGGCTTGAGCTTGCGGTCCTTGGCGCGACGGCCCAGGTCCTTCATCTCGTTGGAGATCGCCGACAAGGTTTTCTGCTCGGCGGAACGGATGATCGGGGTGATCAGCCCGCCGGGGATCGAGACGGCGACGCCGACATCGGAATGCTTGTGCATCACCATGTTCTCGTCGGTCCAGGAGACGTTGGCGTCGGGCACATCGCGCAGTGCAAGTGCCAGGGCCTTGATCACCATGTCGTTGACCGAGAGCTTGTAGGCCGGCTTGTCATCCTTGAGCGGAGCCGCCTTGTTGAGCTGCGAGCGCAGGGCCAGCAGCGCATCGAGTTCGCAATCGACGGTAACGTAGAAATGCGGAATGGTCTGTTTGGATTCCTGCAGCCGACGGGCGATGGTCTTGCGCATGCCGTCATGCTTGACCAGTTCGTAGGAGCCTTCCTCAAACAGTTTGAGCACGGCATCCTGCGACATGGCCTTGGGCGCTGCGGCAGGTGCTGCGGCGGCGGCAGCCTGAGGTGCGGCGGCGGCCTGAGCCTTACCGGTGCCCGAAGCAATGGCTGCCTCGACATCCAACTTGATCACGCGGCCATGCGGGCCGGAGCCTGAAATCTGTGCCACATCGATGCCTGCATCCTTGGCGATGCGGCGGGCCAGCGGCGAGGAAAACACGCGGTCACCCGATTGCGTGGTCGGCGCCGGAGCCGGTGCTGCGGGATTCTGGTCGCGGATCGGCTTGTCGAGTTTGGCGGCCGGATCGGACGTCGTCTCAGGTTTTTCGGCTTCCTGCTTGGGGGCCTCGGCTTTAGGTGTTTCTGCGGCTGCGGGAGCCGGTGCGGCATCGCCGCCACCCTTGGCGGCGTCCTCGACGCTTTCGCCTTCGGCTGCGAGAATGGCGATCACCGCATTGACCTTGACGCCTTCGGTGCCGGCAGCAACCACGATTTTCGCGACCGTGCCTTCATCGACGGCTTCGACTTCCATCGTCGCCTTGTCGGTCTCGATTTCGCAGAGAACGTCACCCGAGGAGATCTTGTCGCCCTCCTTGACCAGCCATTTGGCGAGGTTGCCCTCCTCCATGGTTGGCGAAAGAGCAGGCATTGTGATGTTGATAGGCATCTTCCGTTCCTCCCCTTACGCCGTGTAGGTGACGGCTTTGACCGCGTCGACAATCTCGGCGACATTTGGCAGCGCGAGCTTTTCGAGATTTGCGGCGTAGGGCATGGGAACATCCTTGCCCGCGATGGTGATGATCGGCGCGTCGAGATAATCGAATGCCTGCTGCTGCACGCGCGTGGCGATCTCGGTGCCGACGGAGGACTGCGGATAGCCTTCCTCGACGGTGACCAGACGGCCGGTCTTCTTGACGCTCTCGATCACGGTCGGCAGATCCATCGGACGGATGGTGCGCAGATCGATCAGTTCGACATCGATGCCGAGCGAGGACAGCTCTTCCACTGCCTTGACCGCATAGCTCATGCCGATGCCGAAGGAGACGATGGTGACGTCCTTGCCCTGCTTGTGGATGCGGGCCTTGCCGATCGGCAGCACGAAATCATCCATCTTCGGCACATCGAAGGTGTGACCGTACATGATCTCGTTTTCAAGGAAGATCACCGGGTTGGGATCACGGATGGCGGCCTTGAGCAGACCCTTGGCGTCGGCTGCCGTGTAAGGCATGACCACCTTGAGGCCCGGAATATGGCTGTACCAGGCGGCGTAGCACTGCGAGTGCTGGGCGCCGACGCGGGCTGCCGCGCCATTGGCGCCGCGGAACACGATCGGCGCGCCCATCTGGCCGCCGGACATGTAGAGCGTCTTGGCGGCGGAGTTGATGATCTGGTCGATCGCCTGCATGGCGAAGTTGAAGGTCATGAACTCGACGATTGGCCGGAGACCGGCCATGGCCGCACCGACACCGATACCGGTGAAGCCGTGCTCTGTGATCGGAGTGTCGACCACCCGCCTGGCGCCGAATTCGGCCAGCAACCCTTGCGAGATCTTGTAGGCGCCCTGGTACTCGGCCACCTCTTCGCCCATCAGGAAGACATCTTCATTGGCGCGCATTTCCTCGGCCATGGCATCGCGCAGCGCTTCGCGCACAGTGGTCGACACCATTTCGGTGCCTTCGGGGATGTCCGGATCGGAGGCTGCGGCATTTTCAACCGGTGCGGCGGGAACAGAGGCCGCTTTTGCAGGCTCGGCGGCAGCAGGCGCTTCCGCAGCGGGCGCGGGCGCCGGTTCTTCAGCTTTCGCGGAGCCAATGTCGGAGGCGCTCTCGCCCTCTTCCAGGATTACCGCAATGACGGCATTGACCTTGACGTTCTCGGTGCCGGCGGGAACGACGATCTTACCGAGCACGCCCTCATCGATGGCTTCCACTTCCATGGTTGCCTTGTCGGTTTCAATTTCAGCCAGCACATCACCGGAAGCGACCTTGTCGCCCTCGTTTTTCAGCCACTTGGACAGCGTGCCTTCTTCCATGGTCGGGGAAAGCGCAGGCATCAGGATATCAATCGGCATGGTTTTCCCTCCCCTTACAACAAAATGTCGGTGTAGAGCTCGGATGCATCCGGCTCCGGATTGTTCTGGGCGAAATCGGCCGCGTCCGCCACAACATCGCGCACCTTCTTGTCGATGGCCTTGAGGTCATCCTCGCTTGCATGCTTGAGATCGAGCATGCGAGCCTTGACCTGCTCGATCGGGTCATGCTCGGAGCGCATTTTCTGCACTTCATCCTTGGTCCGGTACTTCGCCGGGTCGGACATGGAATGGCCGCGGTAGCGGTATGTCAGCATTTCCAGAATGATCGGACCCTTGCCCGAGCGGCAATGGGCGACCGCCTCGACCGCGGCGGCGTGGACCGCGCGCACATCCATGCCGTCGACCTGATGACCGGGGATGCCGAAGGAATTGCCGCGCAGCGAGAAATTCGATTGCGCCGACGACCGGGCCGTCGAAGTGCCCATGGCGTATCGGTTGTTTTCGACAATATAGATGATCGGCAGCTTCCACAGTGCCGCCATGTTGAAGCTTTCGTAGACCTGACCCTGGTTGGCCGCGCCATCACCGAAATAGGCGACGGCGACATTGTCGGTGCCGCGATACTTGTTGGAAAACGCCAGACCGGTGCCAAGCGAGACCTGGGCGCCGACGATGCCGTGGCCGCCGTAGAAGTTCTTTTCCTTGGAGAACATGTGCATCGAGCCGCCCTTGCCGTGGGAATATCCATCCCGCCGGCCGGTCAGCTCCGCCATCACGCCACGCGCTTCCATGCCGGTGGCCAGCATGTGGCCGTGGTCTCGGTAGCCGGTAATGACCTGATCGCCATCCTTGAGCGCCATCTGCATGCCGACGACAACAGCTTCCTGCCCGATATAAAGATGGCAGAAGCCGCCGATGAAGCCCATACCGTAGAGCTGACCGGCCTTTTCCTCGAAGCGGCGGATAAGCAGCATCTCGCGATAGGCTTCAAGTTCGGTGGTTTTGTCGAAGTCGGTAATTCCGCCATTCAGCCCGCTTTTTTCAGCAGGTTTCTTGCGGGATGCGGCTGTGGCAGATTTGCGTGGCGCCATGTCATCCTCCCAGTGGTCATGTTATGCAGACCATAGGGAAATTGCAGGATGTCAGCAAGCCTATTTACGCATAGCTGATATTCATCATATGTTACTGTTTACGTTGAATTTTTTCAATGTTAACCGAAAACAGGTTAACTCTGGAATTCACTGGAAATAGACGACCTCGTCCTCGCGGGCGACGTTGAGAAACAGCCGCGCCCGCTCATCGAGCATGTCCGCCTCAACCGCACCGTCGCTCATCAGCATGACCTTGCGTTCAAGATGTTGCCTGCGTTCGGTCAGGCTTGCAAGCCGTTCCGTCAATTCGACGCGACGCAACTCCAGCGCTTCGGCCGAATTGAGACCGTAAGCACCATGCCATGAATGAAACCCGAAATATGCAAAGCAGGCGACCGATAACGCCGGAACAACCCAACGGATCCAGGATCGCTGCTTTCTAAATTGTGTCCGCATTCGAAAAACGCCTTACCCCTGCGAGTGGGAGAGGATGGCAGGCCATGCTTAAAATAGCGTTAGCCGTTTACTCGAGATGCTGCATAGCGACAAAAAAACCCGCATCGACGATACGGGCTTTTTCAGACAACAGGTTCAGCCGGAACCGGCCGGCGTGTTCGGACCTGACCGATCAGCCCCGCAGCACGGAAGTGCCGGCGTATTGCGCTTCCACGCCCAGCTCTTCCTCGATGCGGATCAGCTGATTGTACTTGGCCAGCCGGTCGGAACGCGACAACGATCCGGTCTTGATCTGGCCGCAGTTGGTGGCGACCGCCAGATCGGCGATGGTTGAATCCTCGGTCTCGCCGGAGCGGTGGCTCATTACAGCGGTGTAACCGGCCTTGTGCGCGGTTTCTACCGCATCGAGGGTTTCCGACAGCGTGCCGATCTGGTTGACCTTGACCAGGATAGAGTTGGCGACGCCCATCTTGATGCCGTCGCGAAGCCGCGAGGAATTGGTGACGAACAGATCGTCGCCGACCAGCTGGCACTTGTCGCCGATCATGTCGGTCAGAGTTTTCCAGCCGTCCCAGTCATCTTCGGCCATGCCGTCTTCAATCGAGATGATCGGGTATTTGGCAGCGAGTTCCGCGTAATAGGCAGCCATTTCCGCGCTATCGAGCACACGCCCCTCGCCTGCCAGATCGTATTTGCCATCCTTGAAAAACTCGGTCGAGGCCGGATCGAGCGCGAGATGGATATCTTCGCCCGGACGATAACCGGCCTTTTCAATCGACTTCATGATGAAGTCGAGCGCTTCCGGGGCGCTCTTCAGGTTGGGCGCGAAACCGCCCTCGTCACCGACATTGGTGTTGTGACCGCCCGCGGCAAGTTCCTTTTTCAGGGTGTGGAAGACTTCCGACCCCATCCGCACGGCATCGCTGAAGGTTTCCGCGCCAACCGGCATGATCATGAATTCCTGAAAATCGATCGGATTGTCGGCATGCGCGCCACCATTGATGATGTTCATCATCGGCACCGGCAGCAGCCGCGCATTGGCGCCGCCGACATAGCGGTAAAGCGGCAGGCCGGACGATTGTGCCGCGGCGCGGGCGGCTGCGAGCGAGACGCCGAGAATGGCGTTGGCGCCGAGCTTGCTCTTGTTGGCGGTGCCGTCCAGCGCGATCATTGCCTTGTCGAGGGCAATCTGGCCTTCCGCATCCATGCCGCAGATATTGTCGCACAGCGCGCCGTTGACCGCTGCGACGGCGTTTCGCACGCCCTTGCCATGATAACGGCTGCCGCCATCGCGCAGCTCAACCGCTTCATGCGCACCGGTCGAGGCGCCCGAGGGAACCATTGCGCGGCCCATGGAGCCATCTTCAAGATGGACATCGACTTCAACCGTCGGATTTCCGCGGCTGTCGAGGACTTCCCGTCCGACAATATCGATAATGGCGGTCATGGTCTGGTTCCTTTTGATTTGTGGCAATGAGCCTGGTCAGTTGAGCGCCGTCTTAGCGTACCGCGCCGAAAAATCAATTGCCGAGCATGCCTGAGCCTACTCGACGCCTCGTTGCGGACAGGCGCAGGCAGATAACTGAAGAGATGTTGCCTCACTGCTCAACACAGGTGAAGCTCCGCCCGGCAGGATTGCTGCGTCTGCATGCCCGAGAGCCCACTTCGGCATTGCAAATTAACGACTCTTGCAACGCATTAAGACTCAAATAACCATCCTATTATACACCCTTAAGTAATCGGCCCCTGAAAGTATGCGGTGCCCGCAGAAATCGAACCAGGTGCGCTGGCATGAGCCGGTTTCCGATAGCGGAATGAGTTCGCAAACCCAGTCAACGGATGACTTTTTCGGTGGTGGATAAGTCCATCTCAATTTGCGCCTTCTCACTCTTTATGGTGGACCAATGAACATCAATATCTCCCGAAGCCTGTTGCTTTTGGCAATCACAGTGACCCTTGGACTGATCGGCGCTTTTGGGTTGCAGAAATACGTCTATGAAAAGCAGAAGGTTACGGGGCCGACTTACACCGTCATTGTCGAGAGCAAGGACCTGCTTGCCGATATCCTGCCGCCGCCGCTTTATGTGGTGGAATCCTACATGCTGGCCAATGAAGCGGTGGTTCATCCGACAATCGCGGCGTCCAACGCTGCACGGATCGCCGAACTGCAGGGGGAGTTCGACGCCCGGAAGAACTACTGGCTCGAGTCCAACTATGAGAAATCGCTGATCGACCATTTCGGGACCGGCATTCTCGCAGAAAGCGACAGCTACTGGAAAACCATGAATGACAAGTTTCTTCCTGCCATTCAGGCTGCGGATACCTTGGCAGCCACTATCGCACTGGGAGACCTGCGAACGGCGTTTCTTGCCAGTGACGCAGCGGTCAAACTGCTGGTCAGTGAAGTTTCGAGTTTCGATGAAAAGGTTCGCGCCGACGCGGCGTCGGAAGACTCGATCTTCTCAATGGTCACAATCAGCGCAAGCCTCGTGTCGATTGGCATCTTCCTGGCTGGCCTTTACATGTTCCGCCAGCGCGCCGTGGCACCTTTGACCGAAATGAAGAACTACATGCAGGTGCTTTCAGACGGTGATTTCACCCGCGACGTCCCCTATGCGGAACGCCAGGACGAAATCGGCGAGATGGCACAATCCGTCGCCTATTTCCGCGATGCAGCGATGGAGCGCGATTCTGCGCGCTCGCAGAGCGAGAAGGCGCGCCAGGAAAAAGAAGAACTCGACGCTGCAACGGCTGAACGCAAGGCGGCGGAAGATGCCGAACGGGTACGCGTCATTGACGCCTTGACCATGGGGCTTGAAAACCTTTCGGCCGGCAACCTGACCTACCGGATCAGCGATCCCTTTGTCTCGGACTACGAGAAACTGCGCAGTGAATTCAACGCCTCGATCGAGAAGCTGAATTCCACGCTCGAGGAAATCTCGACCACCACCGATTCGGTTCGTCTCGCCTCCGGCGAAATCGGATCGGCGGCAGATGATCTGTCGCGCCGCACCGAGCAGCAGGCAGCTTCGCTTGAAGAAACTGCAGCGGCACTCGACGAGATCACTTCGACGGTGAAGAGCTCGTCGCAGCGTGCCGAAGAAGCCAGCGATTTGGTAGGCACCACCAAGGTCAGCGCTGAAACCTCCGGCAAGGTGGTCAAGAATGCAATCTCCGCGATGGAGAGGATCGAGGACTCCTCCAAGCAGATCAGCCAGATCATCTCGGTGATCGATGACATTGCTTTCCAGACCAACCTGCTGGCGCTCAATGCCGGCGTCGAGGCGGCGCGCGCAGGTGAAGCGGGCAAGGGCTTTGCCGTCGTCGCCCAGGAAGTGCGCGAACTGGCGCAACGCTCGGCCAATGCGGCCAAGGAAATCAAGACGCTGATCGAGACATCCTCGAGCCAAGTTGGCGCTGGTGTCTCGCTGGTCAACGAAACCGGCACCGCGCTTGGCCAGATCGAAGGCCAGGTCAGCAAGATCAATGATCTGATCCAGTCGATTGTGACCGGTGCGCGCGAACAGGCGACAGCACTTGCGGAAATCAACTCCGCGGTCAACCAGATGGACCAGATGACCCAGCAGAACGCCGCGATGGTGGAACAAACCAACGCCGCGACGCAGGGCCTGTCGAGCGAGGCCGTGCTGCTCGAAAGCCTGGTCGGCCGTTTCACCACCGGCGGTTCCAGATCTGGACATCAAAGCGGCACCACACCGGTTGCGGCGAATGCTTCCTCCCGACCGGCACACTCGCCTGCCCGCGCACTCGGCGCCAAGGTCGCCTCGGCCTTCGGTCTGGGCAAAACAGCAACCGCCGCAAAGGACGAAAGCTGGAGCGAGTTCTGATTCTCACCCGACCAGAATGATACAACGCCAAAGACCGCCGGGGATAATCGGCGGTCTTTTTGTAGTCATGATATTTTGGCGCGGAGTGACGGCTCAGACCGCAGGGCGCTTGGCCACCGCATCAAACGCCATCAGGGTTTCGAGCAGCCGCGGCAGCTGCTTGAGCGGGATCATGTTGGGACCATCCGACGAGGTGGAATTGTCGGGGTCCTGATGGGTCTCGATGAACACGCCGGCGATACCGACGGCGACGGCAGCGCGGGCCAGGGTTTCGACGAACCGGCGCTCGCCGCCCGAGGTGGTCCCCTGCCCGCCCGGCTGCTGCACCGAATGGGTGGCGTCGAAAATCACCGGAGCGCCCATGTCAGCCATGATCGGCAGCGCCCGCATGTCGGAGACCAGCGTGTTGTAGCCGAAGGACGCGCCACGCTCGGTCAGAAGCACATTGGGATTGCCGGAACCGGTAAGCTTGCCCAGCACATTCTTCATGTCCCAGGGCGCCAGGAACTGACCCTTCTTGACGTTGATGACCTTGCCGGTCTTCGCCGCGGCAACCAGCAGGTCGGTCTGGCGGCACAGGAAGGCCGGGATCTGCAGCACATCGACATGGGGGGCGACGATGGCGCAGTGTTCTTCGGTGTGGATGTCGGTGAGTACCGGCAGACCGAGTTTTGCGCGCAACTCGTCGAACACCGGCAGCGCCGCGTCCATGCCGGCACCGCGGGTGCTGGAGAGCGAAGTGCGGTTGGCCTTGTCGTAGCTCGATTTGTAGACCAGTCCGATGCCGAGCCCGGCACACAATTCCTGGAGCGCGCCGGCCATGTCGAAAGCGTGATCGCGGGATTCGAACTGGCACGGGCCGGCGATCAGGGTCAGCGGCAGATCATTGCCAAACAGGGTGTTGCCAACCGTGACATTGGCGTTGGGCGCAGCGCTCATCGGATTTCCTCGAAGCAATAGAAGGCGCCCTGACCCGGCGCGGGATCGACAACCAGCCGTCCGGCGACCTGACGGGCGGTCACCGCATTGGCATGCAGCAGCGCGGCAACCGCGGCCAGATCCTCGACGTGATAGACAATTGCTCGGCCGATCAGACCACGCTCACGCGACGCATCGATGATGCCGAGATGGGTCTCCATGCCTGCCTTGTTGTAGACGGTGACGGTTGAGCCATCGAGCTCGATCGACATGCCGAAGGAATTGGCGTCAACTTCGCGATTGCAGGCAAGTTCCTGGATGAAATACTGGAAATCGGTCGGATTGGGCTCGGACAGGATGATCTCCGAGATGCCGGTGACGCCGTTGTCATGCCTGGTCAGCGCCGACCGGTCGGCGGCGGGAACATTGATGCGCTCGACGGCGAAGCCGAAGAAATCCGGCGCGCGCAGATCGGCGGCGAAGGCCAGCTTGAAGCTTGCGGTCAGATCCGAGCCATCGGGCAGCTTCATCGGCCTTGAGAACGACAGCAGGTCGCCGCCCGACATCCCAAGCTTGAGGAACCGGTCGCGGTCCTCCTCGGCGTTCTTCGAACCGACCACGAACGCACTGAACCCGGTATCGCTCCTGCGGAAGCGATAGGCCTGGTCGCGGGCAACGAAGACATTGCCCTCGCGTGCGGCCTGCTCGCACTCCTCGCGCGAGGCGATGGCCAGCGGCTCGAGATAGGTGCCGTCTTTGAAAAAGACGCAGGCGTTCTCGGTGCCGAAGGGATGTCGGGCCTCGGCGGCGATTGTGAAACCGAGGCTGATATGCCGGGCGCGGGTCGTCTCGAGATCTTCGACCGGCAGCACAAGATGATCGAGGGGGCGTGGGGATCGCGGTGAGGCCATCGATTGTTTCTCCGTTTGGCACTCCCCTTATCAGCAAGCTTGGAAGGCGTGCAACCGCGCGGGAGAGCCTGATCTTGCCGGACAGGGGGATGCAGCCCCGAAACCGCCGCTGCGAGGGCGCACCCTTGCGTGAATCACGCCCGGACGGTAAGCAGTTGACTGGATTTAACAGGAGCTGTCCTTGACCGGTCTGATTGCTGGCGCGTTGCACCGCTGCCGCTTGTCGTTGACGATGATTGTGGTGATGGCCGTGGTATCGGCCTGCGCCTCGTCGGGTGGATCCATTGAGGATACCATGGCGCCGGTGGCGCCGGTAACAGAGAAGTATGCGGCTATCGTGGTGGACGCCAAAAGCGGCAAGATGCTGTACGGCGCCAATGTCAACGAGGTGCGCTACCCGGCCTCGCTGACCAAGATGATGACGCTGTATCTCATGTTCGAAGCCATGGATGAGGGCCGCGTCAGCCGCACGGACCTGATCCCGATCTCGCGCAACGCCGCCGCACGCCCGCCCTCCAAGCTGGACCTGAAGGCCGGACAGTCGATCCCGGTCGACACCGCCATCCGGGTGCTGGTGGTCAAGTCCGCCAATGATGTGGCCACCGCGGTGGGCGAATTCCTGGGCGGCGGATCGGAAGCCCGCTTTGCCCAGATGATGACGGCGAAAGCCCGCACGCTGGGGATGAGCCGCACCACATTCAAGAACGCCTCGGGCCTGCCTGATCCGGAACAGGTAACGACGGCGACCGACATGGCCCGGCTGTCGATCGCGCTCAGGCGCCAGTTTCCGCATTATTACAGCTATTTCGGCCAGAAAGAGGTCACCGTCGCCGGCCGCACGATCAAGGGCCATAACAAGGCGATGGACATGATCCCCGGCGCCGACGGGCTGAAGACCGGCTACACCCGGGCCTCGGGCTTCAACCTCGCCACCTCGGTGCGCAGCGGCGGCAAATCCGTGGTCGGCGTGGTGATGGGCGAGGATTCAGCCGCGATCCGCAACGCCCGCATGGCGCGGCTGATGTCGACATATGTGAGCAAGGCGAAATAGGGTTTTTCCGGTCACGCCCGCTTCGCGAAGGGCTGCATCATGGCCGGGCCGGACGCCCGGAATTCGCGGTCAGGGCCCTTCGCAGGAAATGCCCACCGGCGGCTCCTGCTCGATCTGCACGAAACCGATCCGCAACGGATTGTCGTCATGATCACCGTAAAGCAGCCGGATCGCCGCGATCCGCGTTGTCGCCTGCGGATCGACCAGATCGATGCGCAAGACCTCGCCATCATCGAAAGCCTGGGCGATGTCGACCGGGTCTCCGGGATGGCCCGGCCCGGTGGTGAACTCACGCCCGCCAACGGAGAGTGCGACCGAAAACACATTGGGCACCGGCCCGGCGCCAAGCACGATTTCGAGACTGGAGTCGAACTTCATGTCGCTGCAGGAAATCGACACGGTGGCGTGGGCCGGAGTTGAAAACCCAAGCGCCGCCAGCGCCAGCGCGCCGGCACCGAGAAGCTTGTTTCGAACGCTCATGGTCAAGGCTCCCATCTGACAATTTGTGCCGCACCGACAGAATGTTTCAGGTTTTCTGTTTCGCGACAAGAGCGCAACGGCCAATGCCCCGCGCGGGCATCCGCCGGGGTGATGAAGAGAGAAAACCAATCCGGAGGGCCGCACGCGGGCTTTGCCTTACGGAAATTTCTATAAAACGCTGGCGCAACCACGCGCGCGGCCCGAACTTTGCCGGATGATGTCCGCATCCGACAGGCGGCTCCTTGCTCGCTGCTTCAGCCCGGACAAGGCCAGGCAGCAAAGCGTGAAACGCGGTCCGGCACGAACCTCATCGCCAACCCGACGATCAGATCCGCCACAGGCCCGTCTCGCCGTCCATCCGCTTGTCCCGCCAGATGACGGAACCCGGATGCGAGGACGATCCGGTGGCTGGCTTGGCCGCACCGCTCCCGAAGGAGGGTCCGGCTGCCAGCGGAGCCGCGTCAGCGTCCGCCTCCCCACGGTGCCCACCGCACGTTACGGCAAGCCCTGAAGGGCATTCCTCCCGCCTGAACCGAAGCGTTCGCGATCCATCCGGCAGCAAGAGCAAGCCAAGTGTGGCACGGGGTTTGGGGGTGGGGAAAATATTGGGGTAAATTTGGCCCAAGGTATTGAACTTCAACATTTCAGGCAGAAATTCTTGCACCGCGCCAGTGCGTGTTGCGGGCCATGGGGCAGCCCTATCGCTTGAGACAGGGATGCAAAACCAGCTTAACCTCGCTACCGGTGCGAATGAAACCCGAAGCCGGCCTGGCTGACATGTGGCGTTCGCCTGCTTGTGCCGAAAAGCTGTAAACCACCTATCCGGTCCATTCTGTAAACAACCCTACCGGTCTGGACTGTTCCCCACTCCTTCGCGTCACCACTCTGGACGAAGCCCGGCACATCTGCCACAAGCCATCCGGGACGCGACCGCCGTTATCTATAGAACGGGGTCGGGCTGTAGATTGACGTCACGCAGCTGCCGCGAGGACACGCTGGCCGTCCTGTTTTATCCTCGCATACCTATTCGTCTCACACCACCGGACGGGTGCCAAGCTCGTCCTTTCCGTCGTCTGACAACAGGTCGGAACCGGGTTGCTGCTGGCGTTCGTCATCCACCTTTTTCAACACCGCCTCATCAACGCCGGTGTCGGTGACCTGATCGTCAGCCGCAAACGCCGCTGGTGCAGGTGGCGCCGACGCGGGCTTCCTGCGTGTCGGGGGTTTGTGGACGGCAGCATCGGCCACTGTAGCGCCCGGGTCTATACGCAGCCGATAGCCCGGTTCGGGCAACGCGAAGCCGGCGGTTTCCAGCGCGTTCTTGACCGTGCGGATCGCCTCCGACCTTGCCTTGACGAAATCGGTCTCCGACTGGTTGATCCAGCCCGAGACGCCGATGACGACGTTGGATTCGCCCACCTTTTCGATCCATGCGCCGGGTTCGGGATTTCCCAGCACGAAACCCAGACGTTTGAGCGTTTCATGACAGACCGACAGCGCCTCGTGCAGTTCGCTGCCGGCATCGATGCCCAGTTCGAAGGAGAACCGGCGCTCGGGATTGCGGGTGTAATTGACGATATTGGCCTTGAACACCGTGGCATTGGGGATGCGGATGTGGTTGCCGTCGACATCCATCAGGATGGTGGCGCGCGAGGTGAGCCGGACGACAAACCCCTCAATTCCCTCAATGGCGATGAAATCGCGCGGCTGGAACGGCTGGCGAACCGACAGCAGGATCGAGGCGATGTAGTTTTCCACCGTGTCCTTGACCGCAAAACCGATGGCGAGGCCGATGATGCCGACCGCACCTAAAATGGTGCCGAGCACGGCGGTCGCTCCCAGGATATCGAGCGCCATCAGGGCGCCGAACATGAGGAAGCCGAGCCAGACGGTCTGGCGCAGGAGATCGGCGATGAAGGCGTTGGGGGTGAGCCAGCCCCAGGGCTGATTGCGGGTGGTAACAAACCAGCCCAGCAGGCCGATCAGCAGCCAGACCAGAGCGGCGACAAGCATCAGCGGCAGATAATCGAGCGTCTGCTGCAGCCTGGTCTCGAAGCGGCCGATGACCGGCTTGAGGCGTTCGGTGACCGCGGTCTGTTCGGTGAGCTGGTTCTCGATGGCGACAACGCCCGAGACACGGCTGACAAGGTCCTCGGCCTTCTGGGCAAGCACCGCCTCCTCAACCTGGCCGTCAAGCGTGACCACGCCGGACCTGACCGAAACCCGGATGCCGCCAAGCCCGTCGAGTTCGCGGAAAATGGTCTGGATGCGGGCGCGGATCTCGCTATCGGCGATGACGCCCTCGCCAATCTCGATGGTGGGGCCTGCAGGTTCGACAGTTTGCTGGGCGGTGGCGGCATTGCCCGAGAGGGCGAGAGCGAGGATGAGCACGGCTACACGCGCAAGGATGCGTGGTAAAATGCTGAGATGCCGCATGGCGTGTTCCTGATCCTGGGCGTTGATCGTGTGATGCGCGATGTCGAGAATGACCGGACGTGACGGGAAAGCAAGGTAGACCGAACCGGTAGCGGCAGACAACGACTTGTCGGGTCTCTGTGGCGCACGGCTGTGGAGGATCGCTACAGCCGTGTGGTGCGGGCGGCAACAGGCGGGCGGAGTATTTCCGTTCGACCTGGCAGATGGAGTTTGTGATAAGATCGGGTGCAATGCCCTGAGATGATGCGGGGACAAGGCGCGCGCGGCGCAAGAGATTGAAGGCTGAATGCAAGACACCCCCAGCGACAGCCGGACCCGGCGATGGACAAGGATAGCCCTGCTGCTGGCGTTTTACGGCTGCCTGATCCTTGCAGGCCGCTGGCTGGGGATGGCGATCGAGGCGCATTTGCAGGTCTCGTCGATCACCCAGGCGGGTATGCCCTATCTCGGCGTCGTGGCGGCCATTCTGGTGGCCTATATCGTGCTCACCGCGATTCCGTTCGTGCCGGGCACCGAGATAGGGGTGGCGCTGCTGATGGTGTTCGGGGCGCCGATTGCGGCGATTGTCTATCTGTCGACGATTGCAGCGCTGACGCTGTCATTCACGCTGGGGCGCCTGGTTCCCGAACACCGGCTGGCGGCATGGTTGGCCCGTCACGGTTTTGTCCGCGCCTCCCGACTGGTCGCGGCGTTTGAACGGCTCGGGCCGGAGGGGCGCGACCGCTACCTCACCCAGACCGCACCTCGCTGGCTCAAGCCTTGGCTGGTCGATCACCGGATTATCACGCTGGTGATGCTGATCAACCTTCCCGGCAACACGCTTCTGGGCGGCGGGGGCGGCATTGCGCTGATGACAGGGTTGAGCAAGCTGATGAGCGTGCCGCAGTTTATGCTGTGCATTTCCCTGGCGGTGGCGCCGGTGCCGATTGCGGTGTTGCTGGCAAGCTGGTGGGCCGGCTGAGCGCATAGGCGAATTGAGAACGATTCTGCAACCGGAAGATCTGGCGGTCAGCCGAGGACAACTGCCGCGCCCTTTTCAAAATCCTGCAGCAGGAGCAAAATTCTGCGCGCCGGAAATGTTGGTTGAGATCGGGAGATGGCCACCGCGCCCGGCACACCACAAAAACGGGGGGAGACCATGCGTGGAATCGGATTTTACTTCTTTCTGGCGGCAGTGCTGTGCGTGACACTTGGCATGGTGTGGGGGATACACATGGCAATTTCCGGTGATCATCTGATGGCCGGCGCCCATGCCCACCTCAATCTGGTCGGCTGGGTCACCATGGGGCTGTTTGGCGTCTATTATACATTGACCCCGGCGGCGGCGGCTTCAAGCCTTGCCAAAATTCATCTGGCGGTGGCGCTTGCCGGTGTCGTGGTGATGGTGCCGGGAATAGCCATTGCGCTCAAGCACGGTGGCGAGGCGGCCGCAGCAGCAGGATCCATGCTGACAGCGGCTTCGATGCTGATTTTTCTCTATACTGTCTTCAAGAACGGACTGGGCAATCCGGTCTGATATCATGGCGCGCCGGGCCCGGTCGGACCTGGCGCGCGTTTGTCAACGCACGTGATCCGCAGGCGCAAACCACTCGCGAAGGCCAGCGGACGTGTCCTGGTCCGTTCCGGGCGGGGAGAGTGCACCTGCTGCCCAATGCACCGGGCAGGTTTCGGACAATTCCACACTGTCGATGTCTGTCGCGACACACGCAGAAATTCAAGTATTCAATCATGCGCCTTTGCCTGCTATTTTGGCTCGCACAACAGCTCGTGATTTAGAGCTTCACCGGATTCTGGCAGGCAGACTGCATGAAAAGCAAAATATCAGGTGGCCTTGTCCACGAATTGCCCACCGACTTGATTGATGCGCTGACCGAAACAACAGAAGTGACCAACCTCTGGGAGGAATTGACTCCGATAGCCCGCAACGAATTTATCTGCTGGGTCGAAGATGCAAAACAGGACAAGACCAGGACAAGGCGGATCAAACGAACGGTCGAGGAGCTTCTCGAAGGTCAAAAACGTCCATGCTGTTGGGCAGGCTGTATTCATCGGACCGACAAGAAGCCCGGCAAATGGCAGCAAGCTGTGTTGATCGACAAAAAATCCAAAAATTGAGAACCAAGCCGCATCGTTGCGGGAAAATGAGGGCTGTCACAGCCCCCCCGTTCCCTGGACGGCTTCGCTCAGCCTGTCAGGCCTGACCCTAAACCAGCCGCGATTGCTCCAGTGCGGCCTCGATGAAGCTGGCGAACAGCGGGTGTGGTTCAAGCGGCCGCGACTTGAGTTCGGGGTGGTATTGCACGCCGATGAACCAGGGGTGGACATCCTGGGGATACTCGATGGTTTCAGGCAACAGGCCGTCGGGCGAGATGCCGGAAAACACCAGGCCGGCGGCTTCGAGCTGGTCCCTGAAGGCGATGTTGACCTCGTAGCGGTGACGATGCCGCTCGGAAACCTCGTTGGAGCCGTAAATGCCGGCAATCAGCGAGCCGGATTTCAGCGGATGCGGATAGGCGCCGAGCCGCATGGTGCCGCCGAGATCGCCATTCTCGGCGCGCTTTTCAAGCTGGTTGCCCTTGAGCCATTCGGTCATGATGCCGACGACGTGGGTGCCGTTCTTGCGGTCGAACTCGGACGACATGGCGTCCTTGATGTCGGCCAGATTGCGCGCTGCATCGAGCACCGCCATCTGCATGCCGTAACAAATGCCGAAATAGGGAACTTTTCGCTCACGCGCGAATTTGGCCGCGGCAATCTTGCCTTCGGCGCCGCGCTCGCCAAAACCGCCGGGTACCAGGATGCCATTGACCTTTTCAAGCCAGGGCGACGGGTCTTCCTTCTCGAAGATCTCGCTCTCGATCCATTCCAGCTTGACCTTGACCCGGTTGGCGATGCCACCATGGTACAACGCCTCGATCAGCGATTTGTAGGCGTCCTTGAGGCCGGTATACTTGCCGACGATGGCGATGGTGACTTCGCCCTCGGGATTGTGAATCCGCTCGGAGACCGTTTCCCAGGCCTTCATGCGAGGTTTTGGCGCCGGATCGATGCCGAAGGCTGCCAGCACTTCAGTGTCGAGGCCTTCCTTGTGATAGGCAATCGGCACATCATAGATCGACGGCACGTCGAGTGCCTGGATGACGGCGGAGGCGCGCACATTGCAGAACTGCGAAAGCTTGCGGCGTTCCTCGGCGGGAATCTGGCGGTCGGCGCGCACCAGCAGGATATCGGGCGCGATGCCCATGGCCTGAAGTTCCTTGACCGAATGCTGGGTCGGCTTGGTCTTGAGCTCGCCGGCAGCGGCGATCCACGGCATCAAGGTGAGATGGACATAGACGGCATTGCCGCGCGGCAGATCGTTGCCGAGCTGGCGGATCGCCTCGATGAACGGCATCGCCTCGATGTCGCCGACGGTGCCGCCGATCTCGCAGAGCACGAAATCATAGTCTTCATTGCCCTCGAGCACGAAGTTCTTGATCTCGTTGGTAACGTGCGGAATTACCTGGACGGTGGCGCCGAGATAATCGCCGCGGCGTTCCTTGTCGATGATGTCCTTGTAGATCCGGCCGGTGGTGATGTTGTCGGACTTGACCGCCGAGCGCCCGGTGAAGCGCTCGTAATGGCCCAGATCCAGATCGGTCTCGGCACCGTCGTCGGTGACAAACACCTCGCCGTGCTGGGTCGGACTCATCGTGCCCGGATCGACATTGAGATAGGGGTCGAGCTTGCGCAGCCGCACCCGGTAACCACGGGCCTGCAGCAACGCACCAAGGGCGGCCGAGGCAATGCCTTTTCCAAGCGAGGAGACCACGCCGCCGGTTATGAATACATATCGCGCCATGGGATCAAACCGATACCTTCAGAAGACTGATTCCGCCACCCAAAAAATCCGATGGCGCATTTTAGCGGTGCATAACAATTCAATTGCTATGAAAACCACACGAAAAAACCGGCGGAGGCTTTGACGCCAACCGCCGGTCAAGGGGACTTCCAGGCTTACTGACCGGAAGGAACGTCCGAGGCAGGCACCTCGGGAGCAGCGGGAATGTCGGAGGCCGTGCCAGCCGCCGGCGTTTCGGCCGGAGCGGTCGCGGGTGCCGCGGCGCCGCCAAGCTGGTCGAGAACACCGGTGCCCGAGCCGTCGGTCTGGGTAGGGATCCGGTCGAGAATATCGGTGGGGCTGCTGCCGTAGCGGGCGAGGATGCCGAGCGCCAGCGAGGTGACAAAGAAGGCGGCTGCGAGAATGCCGGTGGTCCGCGTCAGCGCGTTGGCCGCGCCCCGCGCCGACATGAAGCCGGAGCCGCCGCCGATACCCAGGCCGCCGCCCTCGGAGCGCTGGATCAGCACAATGCCGACAAGCGCCAGCACGATCATGAGATGAATGACAATCAATACGGTTTGCATCAGGGTTCTTTCCTGCCCTTTGCGGGCGCAATCATGGTCCGGTTTGCGGCTCTTTACACGAGGCCCGCCGGCTTTCCAAGTCCCGTCCGGCCCAATGGCCGCCGAATGGAGGTTCAATTCAGGCGCGATGTCAGCTCAAAAGGCCGCGGCACGCCTTACAGATGGCAAGGAAGTCGGCCGCTTTCAAGCTGGCGCCGCCAATCAGGGCTCCATCAACATGGGCGATGCCGAGAAGCTCGGCCGCATTGTCCGGCTTGACCGACCCGCCATAGAGCAGCCGCATCGAGGCCCCCTCGCCCGCAAAGCGCTTTGTCATCTCGCTGCGGATGAAGGCATGGGCTTCGGCGACATCGTCGACGGTGGGGGTCAGCCCGGTGCCGATGGCCCACACCGGCTCATAGGCAATGACGGTGTCGCTGGCCGTTGCTCCATCGGGCACTGAGCCCGAGAGCTGATGGCCCAGCACATCGAGCGTCGCGCCGGCGTTGCGTTCGGCTTCGGTCTCGCCGATGCAGATGACGCGGACGAGACCGGCTGCCTTCGCGGCTTCCGCCTTGGCGCGGACCGTCTCGTTGCTCTCGCCATGCAGGGTGCGGCGTTCGGAATGGCCGACCAGCACATGGCTCGCCAGGCAATCGGCGATCATGGCGGCGGAAATGTCGCCGGTATAGGCGCCGCTTTGCTTGTCATGGCAATCCTGCGCGCCGATGGCGAGCGGGGTCTGTTCGGCGATTGCGGTGGCGACATAGAGCAGCGTGGCGGGCGGGCAGATCAACGCGTCGATGGCGTCCGCCAGGTCTTCTCCGAGACCTTCCGCGATGGCCTTGATCTGGTCAAGATTATCACGCGTGCCGTTCATCTTCCAGTTGCCTGCCACAAGCGGGCGAATGTCAGGTGTCATCGGTTTTCCCCGTTCGGATTGTCATGGACGGGGCTTAGCAGACGGGGCGCGATTTGCAAACGGCGGCCGCGGCCGGCTTTGCGGGCGGCGGCAACACCTATTTGTGACCGAAGGGAATAATGCGGTTGTACTTGCGGGCGTCCGTGGGCTTGAAATGACGTCCCGAACCGGGCTCCAGCCCGGCAATGTGTCTGGCCAGGTCCTCCGGGATCGGCTTG
The DNA here is from genome assembly GCF_039975035.1 of Hoeflea sp. GTDB lineage: Bacteria > Pseudomonadota > Alphaproteobacteria > Rhizobiales > Rhizobiaceae > Hoeflea. Next base: position 25,468 of record NZ_JBDWHW010000195.1, read on the forward strand.
GTGAACTGCACACCGATAATATACGCGCCGACACGCCGGACCTTGCCGCGACGGTGGATATTGGCCCAGGGGATGTAGATATGGCAGTCCTCGTCGATCAGATCGAACGCCGATTCCCCGGCCTTGCCCAGGTCGATGGTGCTCCATGGCGTCTTCTGGTTTGAAAACAGACATCCGGACGCCGAAATGTTCACGATGGCGCCGGTGAGCGCGATGTAGAGCTTCCTGTTGACGAAGGTCAGTTCAACGACGCCGGGACAATTGGCGCTGTAGCGGACGCCGGATTTGCGATTGTAGGATTCATCATCCTGTTGTTCAGCCACATTTGCGGATTTCGAAGCCATGCGTCATTTCCATGCTGCCTTGCCGGAAGGCGGCCTTATATAGTCGGGCAAGTGCATGAAAAAAATGTAAACCGGTCAGACGAATTCCGGTGACCGTGTTGGCGATGATTGAGAAAAATCTCGCGATTTGCCGTCCGGTCCCTATCACGGCAAGCCGAAGCCATCCATCTGCCTTCTGGCAGACCTTGCTGATAACGTCCGCTGCGCAGCGTCGCGCCAACGGCTTTGGTTGAATTAACGTCTGCCGGTTTTCTGATATGGTTGCTGCCCTGTCCGCTCTGCCCCGGGCTTGCTTCGTGAGCCGGGATACCGTTCAATCGAAGAGGGGTTGATAAAGGGGCTGGGTGAACGGGTGAATATCCGGGCGAGGAAAATGAAACCGATCAATGACCATATCGACAAGGTGCTTTCAGCGTCGGAATCCGCGTCCGCTTCCGCTCGCTCACGACTGGTCGCCTCCTGGCGACGTTCGATCACGGTTCACGGGCTGGATCCGGGCCGGCATGCACCCATCGACCGGATTGACCAAACAGCGCTGTCGCACCGGCGCCAGGCAATGGAACAGTTCCTGCAGGTTGCCGCGCCGAAGCTCGATCAACTCTTCGGGCTGGTCGGGCAATCCGGATGCGCGGTTCTGCTTTGCGATTTCGAGGGTGTGGTACTCGACCAGCGATGCCGGGACGCGGATCGCGACATATTCCAGAGCTGGGGGCTCGCAGAGGGAGCAAACTGGTCGGAGGCGGCGGAAGGAACCAACGGTATCGGCACCTGTCTGGCCGAAAACCGGCGAATCATCATTCATCAGGGCGACCACTTTCTGGCGCGCAACACCGCGATGAGCTGCATGGATGCGCCGATCTATGGCCCGGACGGACAACTGGTCGGCGCGCTTGATGTGTCTTCGGCACGATCCGAGCAGACAGAGGCCTTCAATCGCCTGATCGCCGCCATGGTCACCCAAACCGCCAGACAGATCGAGGCCGACACATTTCGCGCAGCCTTTCCCGATGCCCGCATCCTGCACGCCGACGCCGACGACACAGAGGCCGCCACCCTGCTGGCAATCGATGCCGACGATATCGTCATCGGGGCAACCCGCGGAGCGCGCAGAGCTTTCGGCATGATGGCCACCGGCCAGATCAATCCGATCCCGGCAACGGATCTTTTCGGGCGCAGTGACGGTCTGCGCGGATTCGAAAAAGCCGAGCGCGCCGCGGTCATTCGCGCCCTGACCCGGACCGGCGGCAATGTCTCGCAGGCAGCGCGCGACCTCGGCATTGGCCGGGCGACCCTGTATCGCCGGATGAAACGGCTGGGTATCGGCGAATCCACGGATGACCTGTCTCAAGTCTGAGACAGTTTGCCTTCACGGCGGTTTTGAAGGGGCTGACAGAGCGCCCTGACCACATCACCCTCGCATCATTCCCTGGCGGAGGGCCCGGGTGCATGTGGAGGATATGATGAACGAAATGATTCAGAACGCGTCCCTGTTGGGTTCGCCATTCAAGACCAGCTACGACAATTTCATCGGTGGGAAATTCGTACCGCCGGTCAATGGGCGCTATATGGACAACATCACGCCGATCACCGGCGCGGTTGTCTGCAAGGTCGCCAAATCGGATGCCGCCGACATCGATCTGGCTCTCGACGCGGCCCATGGCGCGAAAGAGGACTGGGGCAAGACCTCCGCCGCTGAGCGCTCGAACCTGCTGCTCAAGATCGCCGACCGGATCGAAGCCAATCTGGAACTGATCGCCACCGCGGAAACCTGGGACAACGGCAAACCGATTCGCGAAACGGTGAATGCCGACATTCCGCTGGCTGTAGACCATTTCCGCTATTTTGCCGGGGTCCTGCGTGCGCAGGAAGGATCGATGTCGGAGATCGACAACGACACTGTCGCCTATCATTTCCAGGAACCACTGGGTGTGGTCGGTCAGATCATTCCGTGGAACTTTTCCATCCTGATGGCAGCCTGGAAGCTGGCCCCGGCGCTGGCGGCGGGCAATTGCATTGTTCTCAAGCCCGCCGAACAGACACCGGCTGCGATCATGGTTGTCATCGAACTGATTGCCGACCTGCTGCCTGATGGCGTGCTCAACATCGTCAACGGCCTGGGCGCCGAAGCCGGCGACGCGCTGGCGCGATCCAGCCGCATTGCCAAGATCGCCTTTACCGGATCAACCGCAACCGGGCGCAAGATCATGGAGGCCGCGACGGTCAACCTGATCCCGGTGACGCTGGAACTGGGCGGCAAATCCCCCAACATCTTCTTCTCCGACGTGATGGCCCAGGACGACGCGTTTCTCGACAAGGCGGTGGAAGGCTTTGTTCTGTTTGCCTTCAACCAGGGTGAAGTCTGCACCTCGCCGTCGCGGGCACTGATCCAGGAGGACATCTACGAGGAATTCATCGCGCGCTGCATCGCACGGGTGAAGGCGATCCAGCAAGGCGATCCGCGCGAGATGACCACCATGGTTGGCGCACAGGCCAGCAAGCAGCAGCATGAGAAAATCATGTCCTATTTCACCATCGGCGCCGAGGAAGGCGCCGAGGTGCTGGTGGGCGGCGATTCAGCGCGGTTCAACGGCGATCTGGCCGGTGGTTATTACATCCAGCCGACGATCCTCAAGGGCCACAACAAGATGCGGGTGTTCCAGGAGGAAATCTTCGGACCCGTGGTCAGTGTCACCACCTTCAAGGACGAAGCCGAGGCGCTGGCGATTGCCAACGACACGATGTACGGCCTTGGCGCCGGCGTGTGGACCCGCGACGGCACCCGCGCCTACCGCTTTGGCCGCAACATCGAAGCCGGCAGGGTGTGGGTGAATAATTACCACGCCTACCCGGCCCATGCGGCCTTTGGCGGCTACAAGCAGTCGGGCATCGGTCGCGAGAACCACCGGATGATGCTCGATCACTACCAGCAGACCAAGAACATGCTGGTCAGCTACAACCCCAACAAACTCGGCTTCTTCTGATCTCCCAAGACAAAAGCCGGAAGGAGCCCGCCCTTGTGCGGGCTCCTTTGTATTCGGACCGCCTTGCGTCATGGCGAACACCGGCCAGGCACAAGGCGGTCCGCCCGCTGTCGCCGGCAGTTTGCCGCGCGCACCGCGTCCTCAGGTCCCCCTGCCCTATGCCGGACCTTTGCCGCATCGATTGCATCCGCGTCAGCATCTTTCCGCCACCCGCTCCATTCTCTCTTGCTGCTCTTCATTTCACCGCCGGTTTGGTCTAAAGGGACGCATGGAAGGTTTGCGGGGGCGGTGTTGCGCCTGCCCGCGACCGATGTTGTTGATGCCGCAGGAGCTTTGATGCTTGATACTTTGCGCAGGGGCGCCCGGAGCTGGGTTGCCAAATTTCTTCTGATAATGCTTGTCGCCTCGTTCGGCGTATGGGGGATTTCAGGTTCGATCCTGACAGCGGGCAGCAATGCTGTTGTCAGCGTGGGCGACACCGTGGTCACACCCAACGAGTTCCGTCTCGCCTATGATCGCCAGATGGCGGTTGTCGGACGCCAGATCGGTCAACGGCTGACCAGCGAACAGGCCCGCGCCTTCGGCATCGAAAGCCAGGTCTATTCGCAACTGATCGCCGGCGCGGCTCTCGACGAGCAGGCGCGCGAGATGAACCTGGGGCTGTCGGAAGATCGGCTGGCCGCGTTGATCGCCGAAGATCCGACGTTTCATGATTTCAACGGCAGGTTTGACAGAGGCAATTTCCAGCGCGTGCTGAGTTCGGTCGGCATGAGCGAGGAAGATTACCTCAAGAGCCGCAGCCAGGTGGCCGTGAGAACCCAGATCGTCGAGGCGATCGCGGACGGGTTCGAGGCGCCTGACGCCATGATCCAGACGCTGGCGCGCTATGAAGCGGAGACCCGCGATGTGGATTACCTGCTGTTGACCAAGTCCAATATCGACCCGGTGGCGGCTGCCGACGAGACAACGCTTTCGGCCTGGTTTGAGGACAACAAGGCAAGATATGCAGCGCCCGAATACCGCAAGATCACCTATGTGAAGCTGCAGAATGAAGACATCGCCGATCCCGCGGCGATCACCGCAGAGGCTGCGCGCGCCGATTACGAGTCCCGCAAGGACCGGTATACTACGGCCGAAACCCGCACGGTCGACCAGTTGGTGTTTGCCGACCGGGCGGCGGCGGATGCGGCGGCTGCGGCGCTTGCCGGCGGCAAGAGCTTTGATGAACTGGCCACGGATCAGGGCCGCAGTGCGGTGGATGTGCGGATCGGGTCGTTCACCAAGTCTTCGATGCCGGACCAGTCGCTGGCCGATGCCGCATTCGCGGTCACGCAGGCAGGCGGCACCACACCGGTGGTTGACGGCCAGTTCGGCCCGGTGATCCTGCGGGTTTCCGAGATCAAGCCGGAAACCTCCCGGAGCTTTGCCGAAGTCGAACCTGAAATCCGCAAGGAACTGGCGCTGGCGGAAGCAGCTCAGGTGCTGCTTGACGTGCATGACGCCTATGAGGATGCCCGCGCCGGCGGCATGACGCTGGCCGAGGCGGCGGCAGAGCAGAAACTGACCCCGGTCACGGTGGAAGCCGTTGACCGCGCCGGCCGGGCGCCGGATGGCACAGTGCTGCGCGATCTTCCCGAATCGCAGCAATTGCTGCGCGATGCCTTCGAGGCCGAAATCGGCGTGGAAACCCCGCCGCTCAGCATCGGCAGCGACGGCTTCCTGTGGTTTGAAGTGGAGGATGTGACGCCGGCGCGCGACCGCACGCTCGACGAGGTGCGGGAGCAGGTGGTGGCGGACTGGACCGCGATGAAAACAGTGGAAGCGCTGGGCACCAAGGCGACCGAGTTGAAGGAGCGCATGGACAAAGGCGCCGACCTGGCCACGATTGCGGAGGAGCTTTCTCTCGCCGTCGAGACCAAGTTCTCGCTCAATCGCGCCGGCGCGGATGCGGTGTTTGGCGAGGCAGCAATTGCCTCCGCCTTCTCCGGGGCTTCCGGTCTTGTTGCGGTGGCCGATGACGCATCGGGCGACAACAAGATCCTGCTCAAGGTCAAATCGGTCAATGACGCCGCGTCGGTCACGGCGGACTCGGTGGCGCCCGAACAGCGCGCGCAGGTGTCGCAGCAAATCGCTGACGACATTCTCGATCAGATGGTGGCGCGACTGCAGGCCGAGTACGGGGTGTCGGTCAACCAGACGCTGGGCGAGCGCGCCCTGGCGTTCTAGAAAAGAGTACGGGAGCCGATCAACATGGCCGATCTCAAGTCATTCATCGCAAAGGTGGCCAATGGCGACCCGTTGAACCGGGACGAAGCCCGCAGCGCGTTCAATGTGATGATGTCGGGCGATGCGACACCCTCGCAGATCGGCGGTCTGCTGATGGCGCTGAGGGTGCGCGGCGAAAGCGTTGACGAGATCTATGGCGCGGTCAGCGTGATGCGCGAAAAGATGCTGCCGGTCAAAGCGCCGGCTGACGCGATCGACATTGTCGGCACCGGCGGCGACGCCTCGGGCACCTACAATGTCTCGACGGCTGCAGCCTTCATCACGGCCGGCGCCGGGGTCAAGGTGGCCAAACACGGCAACCGGGCGCTGTCGTCGAAATCGGGTGCGGCGGATTCGCTTGCCGCGCTGGGTGTGTCGCTGGAACTCGACCCCAGGGGCATTTCGGCCTGTATCGATCAGGCAGGCGTGGGCTTCATGTTCGCGCCCGCGCATCATTCGGCGATGCGCCATGTCGGCCCGAGCCGGGTGGAACTGGGCACGCGGACAATCTTCAACCTGCTCGGACCGCTGTCCAATCCGGCCGGGGTGAAACGGCAATTGCTCGGCGTGTTCTCGGCCCATTGGCTCAAGCCGCTGGCGCAGGTGTTGCGGGATCTGGGATCGGAAACGGTCTGGGTGGTGCATGGCGACGGGCTGGACGAGATGACCACGACCGGGGCGACGCAAATTGTGGCGCTGGAGAACGGCGAGATTCGCGAATTTGACACGACGCCGGAAGATCTGGGCCTTTCAAGGGTGACACTGGATCAACTCAAGGGCGGTGACGGGGTTTACAATGCCGCGGCGCTGAAACGGGTGCTGGAAGGCGAAAAGAACGCCTACCGCGACATTGCCGTGCTCAACGCGGCAGGTGCGCTGGTGATCGCCGGACAGGCCGAAACCCTGCGCGAGGCCATCGGCGTGGCAAGCGCGTCGATTGACAGCGGCGCAGCACTTGGCGCGCTGGAAAAGCTGGTCAGCGTCTCCCGGGCGCATGCGCCGGCGCCGAAGGCGGGGTGAGAGCATGAGCGACATCCTGACCCGGATCGAGGCCTACAAGCGCGACGAGATCGCCGCCGCCAAGGCCGCCGTGCCGATGAACGAGATCAAGGCGCGGGCGCGAACTGCCGAACCGCCGCGTGATTTCATTGCCGCCATCGAAGCCAAGCACCAGGCCGGCGGTTACGGGCTGATTGCCGAAATCAAGAAGGCCAGCCCGTCGAAGGGCCTGATCCGCGCCGACTTCGATCCGCCCTCGCTGGCCAGGGCCTATGAGGCCGGAGGAGCGGCTTGTCTGTCGGTGCTGACCGACGCGCCATCGTTTCAGGGTGCGCCGGCGTTTTTGACAGCCGCACGGAACGCCTGCGCCCTGCCCGCGCTGCGCAAGGATTTCATGTTCGAGCCGTATCAGGTGCTGGAAGCCCGCGCCTGGGGAGCCGACGCGATCCTGATCATCATGGCCTCGCTTAATGATGATGACGCCAGGCGGCTCGAGGACGAGGCCCACGGGCTTGGCATGGCGGCGCTGATCGAGGTGCATGACGAGGCCGAGATGGAGCGCGCGCTGCGGCTCGAGAGCCGGCTGATCGGGGTCAACAATCGCAACCTGCGCACCTTCGAGGTGTCGCTTGCGGTGTCGGAGCGGCTGGCGGCGATGGTGCCGGACGACCGCATTCTGGTCGGCGAGAGCGGCATCGGTTCTTTTGCCGATTGCGAACGGCTGTCGGGATGCGGCATCCAGACATTTCTGGTGGGGGAAAGCCTGATGCGCCAGTCCGACGTCACGGCAGCGACGCGGGCGCTGCTGACCGGGTGCGTAACAAGCACGGCGGCGCAATGAATGGCTGACGAAAAAGAACCCCGGCTGACCCATCTTGCCGCCGACGGATCGGCGGTGATGGTCGATGTCGGCGACAAGGCCGATACGGTGCGCGTTGCCGAAGCCGAAGGCCATGTGCGGATGCAGCCCGAAACCCTGAAGCTGATTCTGGCGGGCAACATGAAAAAAGGCGACGTGATCGGGGCTGCGCGGATTGCCGGCATCATGGCCGCCAAGCAGACGGCCAACCTGATCCCGCTGTGCCACCCGCTGGCGCTGACCAAGGTGAGCGTCGAAATCGAGTCCGACGACGCCCTGCCCGGCCTGCGCGTGCGGACACTGGCCAAGCTCACCGGCAAGACCGGTGTCGAGATGGAAGCGCTGACCGCGGCGTCGGTGACCTGCCTGACGATTTACGACATGGCCAAGGCGGTGGACCGGGGCATGGAAATCGGCGGCATCCGGGTGCTGGCCAAATCCGGCGGCAAATCCGGCGACTGGGCTCTCAACGCAAAAGGATAAAGCTGATGGCCTTGATGCCGGTTGATGAAGCGCTGATGCGAATTCTGGACGGTGCGGCGCCAGGCGGCGAGCCGGAGATGCTGCCGCTGGCGGACAGTTTCGAACGGGTGCTGGCGCGCGATCTTCCCGCACTTCGCACCCATCCGCCCTTCGAAGCCTCGGCCATGGACGGATACGCGGTGCGCGCGGCCGAAGCGGTCGCCGGCGCGACATTGAAGCTGCAGGGCGAATCCGCCGCCGGACACGGCTTTGACGGCTCGCTTGAAGCCGGCGCGGCCATCAGGATCTTTACCGGCGCGCCGGTACCTGATGGCGCGGACGCCGTCGTCATTCAGGAAATGACCGAGCGGCTTGATGACGGCACTGTGCGGCTCAATGAAGCGGCGATCCTTGGCCGGCACATCCGCCGCGCCGGCGTTGATTTCGAGGAAGGCAAGATCGGGCTTGCGGCCGGACGCCTGCTTGACGCGGGCGCCATCACCTTTGCCGCGGCGATGAACCACGCCGCCCTGCCCGTCGAGCGCCGGCCGATTGTCGCGGTTCTGGCCACCGGCGACGAATTGCGCCTGCCCGGCCAGAGCCTCGGGCCGGGACAGATCATCGCGTCCAACACCTTCGGCGTGGCGGCCTTGGCGCGCGGCGCCGGCGCGGATGTCGTCGATCTGGGGATTGCGGCCGACCGGATGGAGGCGCTTGACGAGGCGCTTGATACGGCGATCGCCCATGAGGCCGATGTTCTGGTGACCATCGGCGGCGCCTCGGTGGGCGACCATGACCTGGTGCAAAAGGCGATGATTGCGCGGGGCATGACGCTGGATTTCTGGAAGATCGCGATGCGCCCGGGCAAGCCGCTGATGTCGGGAAGACTGGGTGGAATGCACGTCATCGGGCTGCCCGGAAACCCGGCTTCGAGCCTGGTGTGCGCGCATCTGTTCCTGGAACCGCTGGTGACCAGGCTGGCCGGAAGACCGGACCCTGACCGCATGCAAAAAGCCATACTGGCCAGTGACTTGCCGGAGAATGATCAACGTCAGGATTATCTGCGCGGCGAGCTTGCCACCGGCGCGGATGGCGGACTTGTCGCCACACCGATGGCGCGGCAGGATTCCTCGCTGATGAAAGTGTTTTCCGACGCCCGCTGCCTGATCGTCCGCCCGCCCTTCGCCCCACCGGCCAAGGCCGGTTCGGTTTGCGACGTGCTGGTTTTGCGCCGCTGACGGGGTTGCCTGTAAACCGCAATGCGCCCCTATCTCCGGCAATAGCCGGGACTTCATAGGGTTGGCTGGATTTTCTGAAGGTGGCCACCTCCGGAAACCTATAGTTATCATTGATTTTGTACCAGCGACGCTTTTGAACTCGGCAATTTGGTGACCGATCGATTTAGGCGCGAATGGGATCTTATTGCCCCTCAAAACTGCTGATGCCGGTCTCAAAGATGCGCAAATCGCTTCCAAATATTAGCGGCATTTCCCCCTCGTACCGCCGTCGAAATGTGGGCCAAATCCAGGGACCGGACGAGTGCGCGGCAACCGGGCGCCATGACGAAGGCGGCAGCAAGATAACACCCCGCCTTCCCCTCGACTTTGCAGGATGCTGCAATCAACTCTCTCTCCCGCTGCTCAACACTGCGATGAGGAAGAGGCTACCCAACAGGCCGGCCAATCGCAGCTCCCCAATTTCGCCTGGCTGCGGATTTTCCGGGCTGTCTCTTCATAACAATGACTCGCCATTTGCTCGGGAATGACTATTCCCGCAGGCGCGCCAACAAAACGAGTGTGCAGATTCGTCCGCTTCTCTCGATCGCGATTGCGGGTGTTCCGTGCCCGTTTATGGTTCGCGCCGCCAATGTTCCTTCATTGTTTCCTTACCCCCTTGCGGAACACATATGGAACATGATACCTAGGTTCTGGTTTTGTTTCATGCCGGCAATCGATCCGGCAGCAGGGGTGCCGTAACTATGCTGACGCGCAAGCAACACGAACTTCTTCTCTTCATCAATGAACGAATGAAGGAAAGCGGCATCCCTCCCTCTTTTGACGAAATGAAGGATGCGCTTGATCTTGCTTCCAAATCGGGGATTCACCGGCTGATCACAGCGCTGGAAGAACGCGGCTTCATTCGCCGGCTTCCCAACCGGGCGCGCGCGCTCGAAGTGATCAGGCTGCCCGACAGTTATCAAGCCAATCTGCAACCGCGGCGCGGCTTCTCGCCCAGCGTGATCGAAGGCAGCCTGGGCAAGCAGCCCGAACCGGTACGCCGCGCTGAACCCGCCAATGACGAGCCGTCGCAGGTGGCCGAAGTGCCGATGATGGGCCGCATCGCAGCCGGTGTGCCGATCTCGGCGATCCAGAACAACACCCACAACATTACCGTGCCGGTGGAAATGATCGGACCGGGCGAACATTACGCGCTCGAGGTCAAGGGCGATTCGATGATCGAAGCCGGGATCTTTGACGGCGACACCGTGGTGATCCGCAACGCCTCGACGGCAAGTCCGGGCGACATCATCGTGGCCCTGGTTGATGATGAGGAAGCAACGCTCAAGCGGTTCCGCCGCAAGGGGGCCTCAATCGCGCTCGAAGCGGCCAATCCGGCCTATGAAACCCGGATTTTCGGTCCGGACCGGGTCAAGGTTCAGGGCAAGCTCGTCGGGCTGATCCGCCGCTATCATTAGACCGGTTTCCTGCGACAGCCCGGGCGACGCCTGACCCTGCCGGCCGGACTGGAGCATGCTGGGGGCAGATGCGCAGTTGTGTGCATCGGTTGGGCGATGACTGTCTGCGATTTGCGGTTACGGTCTGCGAAACGCACATTCTCCATGCGCGTCAGCTCGATCTGGTTCGATGCCACGCCTGAGAGGCGCCGCTTCGCCGATGGATATTTGCCGGCACAGGATCGCGATTGAATGCCGGCATGGTGAGATTTTGGCTCCACGCCGAGCTGATGGCGCGCATGGAGTACCGGCGCGGCGTGGGCTATTGCGGCAGATCATAGCTTCGGCTGCGCCAGTCATAATAACGCTGGATCGTCCAGGGCCGGATGACGCCCTGCAGCGCGGCGACGATCCTGAAGTCAGGCCTGGCGCGAGGCTTGCCGGATGGATCCGGTGTCGTTGTTGAGTGCGACGGCGGCTGCCGGATACTGATCGCCAACGAACCACTGCGGCGCAGCCCGCGGGATGTGATGAGACTGGCGCCGGAACGGCAGGTGCGCATATAGACCGGGATCGCGACCACGACGAGATCCGCCCTGTCACAGGCGGCGCCGATCAGGGCCGCGTCGTTGATGGCGATGATTCTGGCTTGGCGATGAATGGCGGCGCAAATGCCGCGCCCGGCGCAGTGAAACCGCGATTGCGCGGTTACGGCCGAGGCCAGCAACTGATCGAGAATTTCGGCTTCTCCGACTGTTTGCGAAGTCGCGGATTTGTACGACACCGGCGTCACATGCTGGGGTTGGCGCAGTGCTGCCTGCCATTGCCTGAACACGAACTCGCCGGGTCTTGCCGCGTTGCTGGCCAAGCCGCCGGGTCCGGCGAGCGCCACCAGATTGCCGTCCTCGCTGATCAGGATGTCAGGCCCCACCCCCCTGACCGCCGGCAGCGCCAGCACCGCGCCCAATCCGATCAGAACGATCCCGCCAAGCCGCAGCCGGCTTCTTAAAAACATCACAACCACAAGGCCGCTTCCGGCCATCACGGTTGCCTGCAACGGGATCTGTCCGACGACGATATCGCCGCCGAGCCCCTCGACATAACGCGCCGCCGCGATCACGCCTTCCAAGCCCTTGCCCATCAGCCGGAGCGGCCAGGCGTCAAGGCCGAACGGCATCAGCAGCAATGCCAGCAGGCCGGCGGGCATCACCACAAAGGTGACCAGCGGCATGGCAAGCAGATTGGCCAGAAGGCCGTTACCGGCAACCCGGTGGAAATGATGGGCGGAAAACAGGCCTGTCGCCAGTCCCGCCACCAGCGAGGTGATTGCCAGGCCGAGAACCGCTTTGGCGACAAGAATGATGACGCGGCCCGGAGCCGAGCCCGCCAGCAGACCGGGGGGGCCGGACCGGCGCTCGCGCTTGCGGGTTGCCAGAACAGCATAAGCCGAGATCAGCGCGGCGGTGGCGGCAAACGACATTTGAAAGCCCGGCCCCGCCACCGCCGACGGTGTCAGCAGGATAATCAGCATTGCCGCCAGCGCCACGTTGCGCATGGTCAGGGCCGGACGGTCGGCCAGCACCGCGATCAGCATGATGACGAGCATCACCCAGGCGCGGCGAGTGGAGACGCTGCCGCCGGAAATCATCAGATAGGCGGTCGCGGCCAGCAATGCGCCGATGGCCGCTATCTTCTTGACCGGCCAGGCTTCCACAAGTGCGGGAACCGTGGCAAGGATCTTGCGAATGAGGATGTAGAGCGTGCCAGCGGCAAGGGCCATGTGGAGCCCGGAGATGGCCAGGATATGAGCCAGACCTGTTGCCCTGAGCGCGTCGACCGTTGCCGCGCTGATGCCGCGCCGGTCGTTGACCGCAAGGGCTGCGGCAATGCCGCCGGGATCGCCCGGAAGCACCGAACGGATCCGCGCCGAGATGTGCTCCCTGACCGCCCTCAAGCCAAGCCTGAACGCCTGCAAGCGCAACGGCGATGCCGGTTCGGCAAGCGGAGCCGCGGTTTCCGGCGCCTGGTAGAAAAATCCGTGCGCGCCGATGCCATCGATAAACGCCCTGAAAGCATAATCATAGCCGCCCGGCATCACCGGTCCGGATGGCGCCGACAGCCTGGCCCGTCCCGAAATCGCGGATCCGACCGGCAATGGATGGTGGGGGGCGCGCGCGACAAGCCGGATCCGTTCCGGTGGACGTCCGAGTTGGGGATCTGCGGTTGACTCCAGCCCGATCAGATACCGCACCCTGCCGCCTGCGTCGAATTCGCGCGCCTCGACGATTCCGGTAATCCGGGTTGTCACGTCCTGATCGAGCAACACCGCACCGGACTGCTGCTCGACGCCAGCCGCGATCGCACCGGCGAACAGCGCCGCGGCAAACCCGGCGGCGCGGGCGATGCCAATATGGCGCTCGCTGATAAAAATCGCCAACAGCAAGGTCGCGGCAAAACCGCAAACCAGTGCGGTCAGCCCCGGATCCGCTGCCGCCATGTAGAACAGCCCGGCGCCGGCGCCCATCGCCACCGGCAGAAACAGGAATGATACACCCCGGCCGGCTTCGCTCAGCACGGCGGCGGCGAGGAACCCGTGCAGCCGGGCCTGGACAGATCGCGGCTGCCCCGACCACGGCTTTACCGCAGCTTCCGTGGCGGTAAGGCGTTGGGGCCGTCGGTGCGCCAAGTCCGACGTTCCGGCCTCGACGCGCATCGGGTGCGAACCCAGTGACGCCTGATTCCCCGCGGTTTCAACAACCTCCCCGATGCGTTTCGCCTGCCTCATGCACGCCTCGCTTGAAGCCTGACAGACTACACCCGGATGGCGTCCCAATGCCACCGGTAATTGCATCGGGACGGAATGCGGGAAATTTGCAACCTCGCATCAAATCCCTGCAAGAATTGTGTTTTTAAGCACTTGCTGTTTGAATGACGGTGGCAACCATCTCAACCAAAGCCGCTCTGGCATATCCGTTCCGCGCCGCACAATTAGCCATCCGCATAGCTTGGCAGGGTGAGGGAAATCATATAGCTAACCCATGACGGTCATCCAAGGTCACCGGCTTGCATGCCGGAAACCTGCATTCGTGGAAGGACATGCCATGGCAGACAAAAAAGCAAAACTCCAAATGGACGGCAAGGAAATCGAATTTCCGGTCAAGACCGGAACCATCGGTCCCGATGTCGTCGACATCGCCTCACTGTACAAGCAGACAGGCACGTTCACGTATGATCCGGGCTTCACCTCCACGGCGTCCTGCGAATCCAAGATCACCTTCATCGATGGCGACGAAGGCATCCTGCTGCACCGCGGTTATCCGATCGACCAGCTGGCGGAGCACGGCGACTTCCTCGAAGTCTGCTACCTGCTGCTTTACGGCGAACTGCCGACGGCAAACCAGAAGATAGATTTTGACTACCGGGTCACGCGCCACACCATGGTGCATGAACAGATGAGCCGGTTTTTCACCGGCTTCCGTCGCGATGCCCACCCGATGGCGGTGATGTGCGGTTGCGTCGGCGCCTTGTCGGCGTTCTATCACGATTCAACCGACATCACCGATCCGCATCAGCGCATGGTTGCCTCGATGCGCATGATCGCCAAGATGCCGACGCTGGCAGCGATGGCCTACAAATATCATATCGGCCAGCCGTTCGTGTACCCGACAAACGACCTCGACTACGCGTCCAACTTCCTGCGCATGTGCTTTGCCGTGCCGTGTGAAGACTATGTGGTCAATCCAGTGCTGGCCCGCGCCATGGACCGCATCTTCATCCTGCATGCCGATCACGAACAAAACGCATCAACCTCCACCGTGCGTCTTGCAGGCTCTTCAGGCGCCAATCCGTTTGCCTGCATCGCCGCGGGCATTGCCTGCCTCTGGGGCCCGGCCCATGGCGGCGCCAACGAGGCGGCACTGAACATGCTGGCCGAAATCGGCACTGTCGACAAGATCCCGGAATTTGTGAACCGCGCCAAGGACAAGGACGACCCGTTCCGGCTGATGGGCTTTGGCCACAGGGTTTACAAGAACTACGACCCGCGCGCCAAGATCATGCAGCAGACCACTCACGAAGTGCTTGGCGAGCTCGGCATCAAGGACGATCCGATGCTCGAGGTTGCGATGGAACTGGAACGGATCGCGTTGACCGACAGTTACTTCATCGAGAAGAAACTGTACCCCAACATCGACTTTTATTCCGGCATCACGCTGAAGGCGCTGGGATTCCCGACCACGATGTTCACTGTGCTGTTCGCGCTTGCCCGCACGGTCGGCTGGATCGCCCAGTGGAGCGAGATGATCGAGGATCCGGGTCAGCGCATCGGCCGGCCACGTCAGCTTTATATCGGCGAGCCAAGCCGCGACTATGTGCCGGTATCAAAACGCTGAACCGGCAGGCAATTTGCCACGCGACATTGAAAGGCGCCCTCGGGCGCTTTTTTATTGCCCGACGACGACTGAGAGATAGCCGTTGCCGCATTTCAGGGAGTGACACGGACACGCATCGCGTCCACCCGGATTCGGGCGTCACCTGTCAGCTCGTGGTTTGTATATGTGGTTTTGGTGCGAAAGCACGCCGGCTTTTGCGGACCTTGTTTCGTCAGCGCCCCAGCACGGACAACAGCGTCTTGGCTGCACGTTCGGAGGCCGGTTCACCGGTTTGCATGCGCGACCAGACCAGCTCGCAATCGGCGAGTACTGCTGCGCGGTGACGCGGATCATGGACCAGTTGCCGGGCAAGGCGCGCCAACCGTTCGGGGCGAACATGATTGTCATAGAACTCGGCGATAGCCACCTGGCCGGCGATCATGTTGGGAAGTGCTGCGGTCCATGTGGTGATTCTGTTGAAAAACAGCCGGGCAACAGGATCGAGCTTGTAGCTGGACATGTGCGGGACACCGACGAGCGCCAGTTCAAGAAGAACGGTGCCCGAGGCGGCAATCGCGACATCGGCCCGGCCGAATGCTTCCCACTTGGCGGCGTCACCGGTGACGACCTGGCACGGGACATCCCAGCCTAAAACCTCGTCGCGCACCTGGCGTTCGACATGGCTTGCCGCGGGAAGCACGAAGGTCATCGCGGGATCGAGTTCGGACAACCATCTGGCGGCCTCGCCGAACACCGGCGCCAGACGCCTGACCTCGCTGCTGCGGGATCCGGGCAGGATAAGACACAATGGCGGATTGGCGGTATCGTCGCCGGTGCGGCGGGCAACTTGCGCCTCGCGCGCCGCAAGCAGGCCAGGATCGTCGATCAACCGATGCCCGACATAGCTCAGTGGCGGTCCGTTCAGGTCCTT
>NZ_JBDWHW010000196.1:0-8679 GCF_039975035.1 Hoeflea sp.
CTGCGGCCATGACGGCCACACCGCCATGCTGCTTGGCGCAGCCCGTCACCTCGCCGCAACCCGCAACTTTACCGGATCGGTCGCAGTCATTTTCCAACCCGCCGAGGAAGGTGGCGCCGGCGGCCGTGAAATGGTCAATGACGGCATGATGGAGCGGTTCGGCATCACCAAGGTATTTGGCATGCACAATCTGCCGGGCCTTCCCGTCGGTGAGTTCGCAATCCGCAAGGGTCCGATCATGGCGGCGACCGACATCTTCGACATCACCATCAAGGGTCGCGGCGGCCACGCCGCCATGCCCCACCAGACCATAGATCCGATTGTCGCTGCCTCGGCCGTCGTTTCTTCTCTGCAGTCCATCGCTTCGCGCAATGCCAATCCGCTCGAATCGGTGGTGGTGTCAGTGACCAAGTTCATCGGTGGATCAGCCTACAACATCATCCCCGAAACAGTTGACCTGGCCGGCACTGTGCGCACGCTGTCCGCCGAAATGCGCGACATGGCGGAAACCCGGATCAACGAGATCGTCAGCGGCGTTGCCGCCGCCCATGGCGTCGAAGGTTCGGTCAACTACCTTCGCAACTATCCGGTCACCTTCAACCATGCCAACGAGACCGACTTCGCCGCCGATGTGGCCGAAAGCGTTGCCGGCGAGGGCAAGGTGGAACGCAACCAGCCGCCAACCATGGGCGGAGAGGATTTCTCCTTCATGCTCGAGGCCCGCCCCGGCGCCTTCATCTTCATGGGCAATGGCGACACCGCCGGTCTGCATCATCCGGCTTACGACTTCAACGACGACGCCATTCCTGTCGGCGTGTCCTATTGGGTCAAGCTGGCCGAAAAGGCGCTTGCCGCCTGATCCGCACCGACGCATCATCACATGACAACCGGGCAGTTCTTCTTGTTGAAGAACCGCCCAGTTTTCTGTATGCACTCTTTCGCGTGGTCCCGTAGCTCAGGGGATAGAGCACAGGATTCCTAATCCTGGGGTCGAAGGTTCGAATCCTTCCGGGATCACCACCGTCAACCGGGTCCGTTCCGGCCCGGACGCATGAGATGCGGATCCGGTATTTACTGGAACCACCCTCGCCTGCTTCAAACCGCCACAGCCTCACCGCGTCTCACCCGTGATTTGAACAAAAGCAGCGCGATGATTGCGATATTGAGGAAATTCCAGGCGATGCCATTGAGGAAAGCCGCCTGGTAGGATCCGGTCAGATCGTAGATCCAGCCGGACATCCATCCACCCAGCGCCATTCCGGTGATCGTCGCCATGATCACGAAGCCGACCCTTGCACCAGCTTCCTTTGCCGGGAGATATTCGCGGACAATCAACGCGTAGCTCGGAACAATGCCGCCCTGCGACAGGCCGAAGATCAGGCTGACAATGTAGAGAGGAACAAGCCCATCGAACGGCAGATACAGAAACAGCGCGATGCATTGCAGCGTCGAACCGATAAGCAGGGTCTTGACCCCACCCAGCCTGTCGGCGATCAGTCCCGAGACCAGCCGTGAGACGACTCCGCCCATCAGCATCAGCGACAGCATTTCCGCGCCGACCGCGGGTCCATATCCCAGGTCGGTACAATACGAGACCAGATGCACCTGCGGCATCGCCATCGCCACGCAACACCCGACGCCGGCCAGACCGAGCATCCACTGCAAGGTGCGCGGCGAGAAGCTGACAGACCGGGCATTGGCCGCAGACAACCTGTTGGCGTGCGCCGTCGCGCCGTCAGGAACCCGGCGCCTGAGCAGCATCGACAACGGAACAATTAGCAGCACCGGCACAACCGCCAGCACCATGTAGACCGCTCGCCAGCCGTGATCGCTCAGGATCCCGCTCAACACCATTGGCCAGATCGCACCCGACAGATAGTTTCCGCTTGCGGCAATGGCCACCGCGATGCCCCGCCTGCGGTAAAACCAGTGAGAAATATCCGCGATCAACGGTCCGAAACTCGCCGCAGTGCCCAACCCGATAATGAAATGCATTGCCGAAAGCATAATTAACGAGCCGCTCAGCGCCGCGAGCGCAAAACCCGTTGCGATGGCAAGTCCGGCCGCGATCAACGCTGCGGTGATTCCCCACCTGTCCACCATGCGGCCGATCACCAGGTTGCCTAGCCCGAAGCCAACCATCGTCAGGGTGTAGGGAAGAGAAGCGTCCGCCCGTGCAATCGCAAATTCGCTTTGCACTGCCGGCATGATAACGATGATTGCCCACATTCCGACGTTGCCGATCACCGCAATCGCCAATGTCGCACCAAGCCGCATCCACGAATACCGGCTGTCAAGAATATCGGAGTCTGTCATTCCGGCCAACTCACTGGATAAAACCGGACTTGTGTAGCCGGTTGCTGTCTGGAAACGGGAAAATGGGAACTGCCTCTATGCGTCAATCATCGTCGATTATTCTTGAATTGCCTTCATATACGCGCGAAAAGTCTGCCCTGAGACAAGCACAACCATCCGGGGGATCATGACATTGGCCGATAAAAAAGAAAACCAGGCAGGCACACTTCCACTGTTTTACAAAACACCCGAAGCAATCAGCGCGACGCGTCATGGCGGCAAGGGACTGGCCCGGACCGGAGATCTGGGCTTTGCGGCAAATGCCATTGTCATTCCGTTGATGGCTGCGGAAATGCCCGCAGCCATGCGCTCCTATCCGATCATCTTTTCCGGACCCGATTTCATGCCGATGGTCATCACCGGCATCAGGGAAGGTGAGAACCTGTTCATCGATTCCCGGGGCAAATGGGCGGAACCGCATTATGTACCGGCCTATGTCAGGCGTTTCCCCTTCATTCTCTCCGGTGCCGAAACCGACGAGCGGCTTACTTTGTGCATCGAAAACGATCCGGCACGGCTGGTCGATCTTGGCGCTGACAGCGGCAAGGATGTAAAACCCCTGTTTGAAGACAACGACCAGGGTGAAGTCATCAAGAGCGCCCTGGCGTTCTGTGAGCAGTACCAGGGCATGTTTGTCAAAACCAGGCAGATCATGAAGGTGATCGCCGACAGCGGCCTGCTTGTGGAAAGAACCAGCAAGATCACCCTTGGCGATGGCCAGAACTTCAACATCACCGGTTTTCACCTGGTCGACGAGGCCAAGCTTCTGGCGATGAGCGACGAGGAATTTCTCAAACTGCGCAAGGCCGACGCACTGGCGACGATCTACTGTCATCTTGCCTCGATGAACAGCTGGACTTCGCTTTTGCATCAGGCCAGCCTCCGCAGCTCCTGAAGGTAACCAGGACATGAGCACATCGATTGCATTGCTTGGCACCGGGCTGATGGGGCTGCCCATGGCCAGGCGGCTGCTTGGCGCGGGTTTCAACCTGTCTGTCTGGAACAGGGATTCGTCAAAAGCCGCGCCACTGGCGGACGAGGGCGCACGGGTTGCCGGGGACGCAAACGATGCGGTCAGGGGTGCAACCCGCATCATCACCATGCTGACCGATGGCGCAGTCGTCGAAAACATCCTGTTCGAGACTGGCGTGGTAGAATCTCTCGCTGCCGGCGCAACCGTTATCGACATGAGTTCGATCCGGCCGTCGCAGGCCAGGAACCATGCCGCGCGTCTCGCCGAACTTGGTGTCCACCACCTCGACGCACCAGTCAGCGGCGGTACCAAGGGTGCGCAAGCCGGAACTTTGGCTATCATGGCCGGCGGCGACCAGTTGGTGTTTGATGCAGCGCTCGATCTGTTCAATGCCATGGGCCGTCCGGTTCGCGTCGGCCCCTCCGGCGCGGGTCAATTGGCCAAGCTCGCCAATCAGGCCATCGTCGGCATCGCCATTGGCGCGGTCGCTGAAGCCACGCTTCTGGTCTCGGAAGGCGGCGGCGATCTCGAGGCTTTCCGGACAGCACTCACCGGTGGTTTTGCCGATTCCACCATCCTGCAACTGCATGGCGCACGCATGCAGTCGGGCGATTTCGAGCCGCGCGGACGCGTGGCTGTCCAGATCAAGGACCTCGACAACGTGCTCATCGAAGCTCGTGAGCTCGGAATCCGGCTCCCCCTGGTCGAGGCCGTTCGCGACCGTTTCGCGCGACTGGCGGACGAACTTGGCGGTGGCGATCTTGACCATTCGGCTCTTTTTGTCGAGTTGCTTGATCTGAATGGCCGATCGCAAGCACCGCGTATTTGACGTGACACGCGCAAGGCGTGGTGAGCATAGAGACGCCCGTGACTTTGACTCACATGAACCCGCAAGAGCGTGGCATTTGTTATGCCCTGACCGCTTGACCGCATAACCGTAGCCCGAGATGGTGTCGCCATGATCAATCCCGTTCGACCAGCAAAACGCCGCATCTCCATTCTCGGTTCAACCGGCTCCATCGGTCGCAACACACTTGATGTGATGAGCCATCTCGGAGACCGTGAGGCCTTCGAGGTTCCCGCCATTACCGGCAAGGACAATATCGACCTTCTGGTCCGGCAGGCCAGGCAGACCGGCGCGGGTTTTGCCGTGACCGCCGACCCGGAGCGCTACAACGATCTCAAATCGGCACTGGCGGGAACAGGCATCGAGGCCGGCGCCGGACCTGCGGCGCTGATCGAAGCCGGTCTCAGGGACACCGATCTGCTGCTGGCCGGCATTGTCGGCATTGCCGGGTTGGCGCCGACGCTTGCCGCGGTCGCCGGCGGCGCCGACATAGCACTCGCCAACAAGGAATGTCTGGTCTCCGCCGGAGATCTGTTCACATCGGCAATGGCCAAAGGCGGCGGCAAACTGCTGCCCGTGGACAGCGAACACAACGCCATCTTCCAGGTGCTCGAGGAAAACCAGCGCCAGGCGGTCGAGCGCATTATCCTGACCGCCTCGGGCGGACCTTTTCGCGACCATACTAGGGAACAGATGGCTGCGGTAACGCCGGAACTGGCGGCTGCGCATCCGAACTGGTCCATGGGCGTCAAGATCTCGATCGACAGCGCGTCAATGTTCAACAAGGCGCTCGAGATGATCGAGGCGCGCCATCTGTTTGACGTACGACCGGATCAGATCGAGGTCATCATCCATCCCCAATCCATCATCCATTCCATGGTCGGTTATTGCGATGGCTCGGTGCTGGCCCAGCTTGGCGTTCCCGACATGCGTCACGCCATCGGCTACGCCATCTCCCATCCCCGGCGCAGGAACCTGCCGGTCGAGCGGCTTGATTTTGCCAAGCTCGCCCGGCTCGATTTCACCGCACCCGACGAAATCCGCTTCCCGTCCCTGGCCCTTGCCCGCACCGCCATGCAGCGCGGCGGCCTGCAAGGCGCAATTCTCAATGGCGCCAAGGAAGCGGCACTCGAGGCCTTTATCGCAGGCCAGATCGGGTTTCTCGACATGGCCGACATCGTTGCAGCCACGATGGACCGGCTCGATGACGGCCGCGCGGCTCACAGCATTGAAGACGTCTACGCCGCAGACCGTGAGGCGCGCGCGGTGGCGGTGGCTGTGATGCGTGAGTCTGCCTGATCCGCTCATGAACAAGGGCGGATCCGAAGATCCGCCCTTGCATGCAATGTTGATGGCCGAGCCGTATCAGCCGGCAGCGGTGACCGCGCGCTTGGCCATCACCTTGACCAGATTGGCCCGGTAGGCCGAAGAGGCATGAATGTCCGCCATCAGATCGGAATCGTCGACGGCGATGCCATCGAGCGCCCCGGCCGAGAAATTTCCAGCCAGTGCCTTTTCCATATCCGCCTGCCGGAACACGCCGTCCGAACCCGCGCCAGTGACTGCCACCCGCACCGATCCATCGTCATGCTTTGCAACAAACACGCCGGTCATCGCATAGCGCGAGGCCGGATTGGGGAACTTTGCATAGCCGCATTTGGCTGGCGCCGTGATCTCCACCGCCACGATCAGTTCGCCCTCATCAAGCGCGGTGTCAAACATGCCGGTGAAGAATTCATCGGCGGTAATCGAGCGCGTATTGGTGACGATTGTGGCATTGAGCGCCAGCAGTCCTGCCGGATAATCCGCCGCCGGGTCATTGTTGGCGATCGAACCGCCAATCGTGCCCATGTGCCGCACATGCGGGTCGCCGATATGGGCGGCAAGATGCGCAAGACCCGGGCAAGCGGTAGCGATCTCAGCCGATCCTGCCACTTCCGCATGGGTGGTGGCGGCTCCGATCCGGATCGACCCACCACTCACTGTGATGCCTTTCATCTCGGTGACGTGCCTGAGATCCACCAGATCCGAAGGCGCCGCGAGGCGCTGCTTCATGGTCGGGAGCAGCGTTTGCCCTCCCGACAGAAACTTCGCCTCATCATTCGCTGAAGCCAGTTTGACAGCGTCCTCGACCGAGGAGGCGCGGTGATAATTGGTTGCATACATGATGTCTGCCTCCCTTTCTTAACGTGCCGATCCGAGCGCCGCCCAGACCCTTTGCGGGGTCGCGGGCATTGTCAGGTCGTTGTTGCCGATTGCGTCCGTGATGGCATTGATCAGCGCCGGCGGTGATCCAATGGCGCCGGCTTCGCCGCAGCCCTTGATTCCGAGCGGATTGCCCGGGCATGGCGTGTTCTGGTGCGAGACATTGAACGACGGCAGATCGTCGGCGCGCGGCATGGTGTAATCCATGTAGCTCGCAGTCAGAAGCTGCCCGGTCTCCGGATCGTAGTGGGTGCCTTCCAGCAATGCCTGGCCAATACCTTGCGCCACGCCGCCATGCACCTGTCCCTCGACAATCATCGGGTTGATGATGTTGCCGAAATCATCGGCGGCGACGAACTGCACCACCTCGGTCTTGCCGGTTTCCGGATCAACCTCGACTTCGCAGATGTAGCATCCGGCGGGGAAGGTGAAGTTGGACGGGTCGTAAAACGCGCCTTCCTTCAGGCCCGGCTCCATGCCTTCAGGCAGGTTGTGCGCGGTGTAGGCGGCAAGCGCCATCTGGAACCAGGGCACGCTCTTGTCGGTACCAGCAACCTTGAGCTCGCCATTCTCGATGACGATGTCGCTTTCATCGGCTTCCATCAGGTGCGCGGCGAGCTTCTTCGCCTTTGTTTCTACCTTGTCGAGCGCCTTGACCACCGCCGACATGCCAACAGCACCCGAGCGCGAGCCATAGGTGCCCATGCCCATCTGCACCTTGTCGGTGTCGCCATGGACGATGGATACAGTGTCGATGCCAACCCCGAAGCGGTCAGCGACAAGCTGGGCAAAGGTCGTTTCATGGCCCTGGCCGTGGCTGTGTGATCCGGTCAGCACCTCGACGGTGCCCACCGCATTGACCCGCACTTCCGCCGATTCCCACAGCCCGACGCCGGCGCCGAGCGATCCCACTGCAGCTGACGGCGCAATACCGCAAGCCTCAATGTAACAGCTCAAGCCGATACCCCTGAGCTTGCCGCGGCCTTCGGCTTCCGCCTTGCGGGCAGCAAATCCGGCATAGTCGGAGGCTTTCATCGCCGCATCAAGCGAGGCGTCAAAGTCGCCTGCGTCATAGCACATGATCACTGGCGTCTGGTACGGGAACTCACGGATGAAGTTGTTGCGCCGCAGATCCGCGGGCGAAACGCCGAGTTCCCGCGCTGCCGTTTCCATCACCCTTTCGAGAAGGTAGCAGGCCTCGGGCCGCCCGGCGCCGCGATAAGCATCCACCGGCGCGGTGTTGGTGTAGACCGTACGGACATTGCCGTGAATTGCCGGGATCGCATACTGACCTGACAACAAGGTCGCATAGAGGTAGGTCGGAACCGAACTCGAAAACAGCGACATGTAGGCGCCAAAATTGGCGATCGTGTCGACCTTGAAACCGGTGATCTTGTTGTCGGCGTCAAATGCCATCTTGATGGTGGACACATGATCGCGGCCATGGGCGTCGGTCAGGAAGGCTTCCGTCCGGTCGGAATTCCATTTGACCGGAACACCGGTGCGTTTGGAGGCCCACAGGCAGACGATTTCCTCGGGATAGATGTAGATCTTCGAGCCGAAACCACCGCCGACATCCGGCGCGATCACCCGAAGCTTGTTCTCGGGCGCGACATTGTAGAATGCGCTGAGCACAAGACGCGCGACATGCGGATTCTGCGAGGTGGTCCAGAGCGTATAGTGATCCTCACCCTCGTCATAAACACCAAGTGCGGCGCGCGGTTCCATCGGATTGGGAACCAGCCGGTTGTTGATGATCTTCATCTCGGTGACATGCGCTGCCGATGCAATCGCCGCGTCGGTTGCTGCAGCGTCGCCAATCTCCCAATCAAAGATCAGGTTGTTCTTCGCTTCGGGATGAATCTGCGGTGCGCCGTCCTTGAGCGCGTCGACCGCAGATGTGACTACCGGCAGTGTCTCATAGTCAACAACGACAGCCTCAGCCGCATCCCGCGCCTGTTCCTTGGTGTCGGCAACCACGATGGCGACGGCGTCACCGACATAACGGACTGTCTCCTGGGCCAGCGGACGCCAAGCGCCCATGTTCATCGGGGTGCCGTCCTTGGAATGGATCATCCAGCCGCAGATGATGTTGCCGATTGCGTCCTCGGCGAGCTGATCGCCGTTAAGAATGCCGATCACGCCAGGCATTTTCTCGGCTGCGGAAATATCGATGCTCTTGATCTTCGCATGGGCATGCGGCGAGCGGACAAAATGCGCCTGCTTCATGCCTGGCACGACCATATCGTCGGTGTACCGGCCCTTGCCGGTGATAAACCGCTTGTCTTCCTTACGCGCC
>NZ_JBDWHW010000197.1:0-10966 GCF_039975035.1 Hoeflea sp.
GATGCGCTCGCGCGCCATGTCGAGCCAGGCGTGCAGATGGGTGTTTTCAGGGAATAATTCCTTCATCTTGGCGTCGGTCTTGTAGATGTCTTCCGGATCGCCCGACAGCGCCACCCAGCGGAATGGCCCGATGCCACGGCAGAACAGCGGGCGGATATAGGCGGGAACGAAACCGGGAAAGGCAAAGGCGTTTTCCAGCCCCTCGTCCTGAGCGACCTGGCGAATGTTGTTGCCGTAATCGAGTGTTGGAACACCGGCATTCCAGAAATCAACCATCGCCGCAACATGAGCCTTCATACTGGCACGGGCGGCTTTTTCAACAGCTTTCGGATCGCTTTCCTGCTTCTCGCGCCATTCGGCCACGTTCCAGCCCTGCGGCAGATAGCCATGCAACGGATCGTGGGCAGACGTCTGGTCGGTGACGATGTCAGGACGGACACCGCCAGCCTTCATGCGCTCGGCGAGTTCGAGAAAGACATCGGCTGCGTTGCCGAGCAGGCCAACGGATCTGGCTTCGCCGGCCTTGGTCCATTTGTCGATCATGGCCAGCGCTTCATCCAGCGTCTTGGCTTTTTCGTCGACATAACGGGTGCGCAGGCGGAAATCGATGCGGGTCTCGTCGCACTCCACGGCGAGACAGCAGGCGCCGGCCATCACGGCTGCCAGCGGCTGGGCGCCGCCCATGCCGCCAAGCCCACCGGTGAGGATCCACTTTCCGGTCAGGTCGCCGTCATAATGCTGGCGTCCGGCTTCGGCGAATGTCTCGAAAGTACCCTGAACGATGCCTTGCGTGCCGATATAGATCCACGAGCCGGCAGTCATCTGGCCGTACATGGCAAGCCCACGCTTGTCGAGTTCGTTGAAATGATTCCAGTTGGCCCAGTGCGGCACCAGATTGGAATTGGCGATCAGCACGCGCGGCGAGTCGACATGGGTGCGAACCACCGCCACCGGCTTGCCCGATTGCACCACAAGCGTCTCGTCGTCGTTAAGTTCCTTCAGGCTGGCGATGATCTGGTCGAAATCCTTCCAGGTGCGCGCGGCGCGGCCAATGCCGCCATAGACAACCAGCTCATGCGGGTTCTCGGCCACATCCGGGTGAAGATTGTTCATCAGCATGCGCATCGGCGCTTCGGTGAGCCAGCTCTTGGCGGTGATCTCGGGTCCGGTGGGCGGATAGACGTCGCGTTGATTGTGTCTCGGATTGGTCATGATCGGGCTCCCAGTGCAGGTGCGATGTCGCGAAGTGAGGTGAGGATTGTCCTGAGATGAACACGCAGCCGTTCTGCCCTGGCCGGGTCATAGTCAAACGGCAGGGCTTCGGATTTGAGATGGGTGCTCTGCGCCAGTTCCATCTGGATGGCGTGGATATTGTCGGCCGGGCGGCCGTATTGGCGCGAGGTCCATCCGCCCTTGAAGCGGCCATTGAGAATGCTCGAATAGCCTTCCGCTCCGGCGCAGATGCCCGACACAGTTCCTTCGATCACCGGTGCACAGGTTTGTCCGTTGTTGGTGCCGATGTTGAAGTCGGGCAGCGTGCCCTCGAACAGGAACGGAATCTTGGAGCGGATCGAGTGGCAATCATAGAGGATAGCAACGCCGTGTTGTGCACGCACCCGTTCCAGCTCGGCTTCCAGTGCCGCGTGATAGGGCGCATGCCAGGCGAGCCTGCGCGTCTCGATCTCGGTGGCATCCGGCGCATCAAGCCATAAGGGCTTGCCGTCAAAATCAGTCATAGGCACCAGCCCGGTGGTGTTTTGTCCCGGATACAGGCTGGCGCCGGAGGGATCGCGGTTGGCGTCAATGACGTAGCGATGGAAATTGGCGCGCACCGTGGTGACGCCGTCAAGCAGGCCATCATAGAGCCGGTCAACGTGCCAGTCGGTATCGGACAGCGTCTGTCCCAGCGGCGTCAGCCGCGCGAAAATGTCGTCGGGAACATGGGTGCCGGTGTGCGGCAGACCGAGAACGATCGGACCATCGCCGCGCCTGACCTCGACCGGGGTCATGCCGCCTCTCCCGCGAGCAATCCTGCCACATCGCATTCGCTCTGAACCCTGCCTTCGGCCACCAGTGCCGCTGCCCGGGCGATGTCGCCGGCCATGAACCGGTCATCGGTCAGCGTGGCTATTTCGGACCGGATCAGATCGAGCGCTTGCTGCAACACCGGGCTCGTTGTCAGCGGGGCGCGGAATTCGACGCCTTGTGCTGCGCACATCAGCTCAACGCCGACGATGACATTGAGATTGTCGTTCATCCGCTTGAGCCGTCGTGCGCCGTGGGCTGCCATCGAAACATGGTCTTCCTGATTGGCCGAGGTCGGTGTGGAGTCGGTCGAGCAGGGATTGGCCAGATGCTTGTTCTCGCTCATCAGCGCTGCCGTGGTGACTTCGGCGATCATAAGCCCGGAATTGAGCCCCGGGGCCGGGGTCAGGAACGGCGGCAAGTCGAAGGACAGCGTCGGGTCGACCATCAGCGCGACACGGCGCTGGGAAATGGCGCCGATCTCGGCGATTGCCAACGCGATCTGATCAGCGGCGAAAGCCACCGGCTCGGCATGGAAGTTGCCGCCCGAGACAATCTTGCCTTCAGCAACCAGCACCAGCGGATTGTCGGAGACGGCGTTGGCCTCGATTTCGAGCGTTTGGCCGGCAAAGCGCAACAGGTCCAGTGCAGCGCCCGCCACCTGAGGTTGGCAGCGGATGCAATAGGGATCCTGGACGCGGGTGTCGCCGTCACGATGGCTTTCACGGATCACCGAACCGGCCATGACCGCGCGCATGGCGCGGGCGACGTCGATCTGGCCACGATGGCCGCGGTAAGCATGAATGCCAGCTTCCAGCGGTGCGGTCGAGCCCATGATCGCATCTGTCGACAGGCAGGAGGAGACCACACTGGCCTCGAGATTGCGGATTGCGGAGAAAAGCCCGGTCAGCGAACAGGCCGTGGAGAATTGCGTGCCGTTGATCAGGCCGAGACCTTCCTTCGGCGCCAGCACTGCCGGCTCGACTCCGGCTTGCTCGAGTGCCTTGGCCGCAGGCATGCGTTCGCCCTCGAAGATCGCCTCGCCTTCGCCGATCATCGCAGCCGCCATATGGGCCAGCGGCGCCAGGTCGCCCGATGCGCCGACCGAGCCCTGACTCGGGATTACCGGAGTGACGCCTTTGGCCAGCATGTCCTGGATCACCGAGAGGGTCTTCCAGGTGATACCGGATGCGCCGCGCCCGGCGGAGAGCAGTTTGAGCGCCATCATCAGACGGGTCGTGGCCACATCAAGCGGTTCGCCGACGCCGCAGCAATGCGACAGGATCAGATTGCGCTGCAATTGTGCGGTATCGCCGGGCTTGATGCGAACGCTGGCGAGCTTGCCGAAACCGGTATTGACTCCATAAACCGCCTCATCGCCGGCGGCAGCCTGGCGCACCAGATCGGCGGCGGCCTCGATTCCCGGCAAGGCGCTGTCGTCGAGTACCACGGCAGCGCCGGTGCGCCAGATCTGTTCAAGCTGGCCAAGCGTGGCCCGGCCGGGGAAAAGTTTGAGCGTCAAAGCTTGCCTCCAAAAATCCGCTTCCAGAGCGGGTTGAATCCAATGCGGTACGCCAGCTCTGCCGGATGTTCGATGTCCCAGATGGCTAAATCGGCCCGCAGACCGGGCTTGATCATGCCGGCATCGTTGAGACCCAATGCACGGGCCGCATTGCGGGTCACGCCGGCCAGCGCCTCTTCCGGCGTCATCCGGAACAGGGTGCAGGCCATATTCATGGCGAGCAGCAGGGACGACATCGGAGACGAGCCGGGATTGCAATCGGTGGCCACGGCCATCGCCACGCCGTTCTCGCGAAACGCATCGATCGGCGGGGCTGCGGTTTCGCGCAAGGTGTAGAACGCGCCCGGCAGGATCACGGCGACGGTTCCCGCCTCAGCCATGGCCTGAGCGTCCTGCTCATTGGCATATTCCAGATGATCGGCGGACAGAGCACCATAGTCAGCCGCGAGCTTTGCCCCACCAAGATTGGAAAGCTGTTCGGCGTGCAACTTGACAGGAATTCCGAGCGCCTTTGCCTTGTCGAAAACTCGGGCGATCTGCTCCGGCGAAAAGGCAATGCCCTCGCAAAAGCCGTCAACCGCATCAACCAGCCCTTCGGCATGGGCCGCAACAAGTCCCGGAATGCAGACATCATCAATATAGGCGTCGGCCCGGCCCTTGTATTCGGGTGGAACCGCGTGCGCCCCGAGATAGCTGGTCTTGACCCGGACCGGGCGTTTGGTGGCGACGGCTCTGGCGGCGCGCAGCATCTTCAGTTCGTTCTCAATATCGAGGCCGTAGCCGGATTTGATTTCGATGGTGGAGACACCTTCAGCGATCATGGCGTCGACACGGTTGAGCGCTCCGGCAAGCAGATTGGCTTCCGATGCCGTCCGCGTGGCGGAAACGGTGGAGACGATACCTCCGCCGGCTCTGGCAACCTCCTCATAGGATGCACCTTCGAGACGCATCTCGAATTCCTTGGCGCGGTTGCCGCCATGCACCACATGGGTGTGGCAATCGATAAGGGCGGGCGTCACCAGCCTGCCCTCGAGATCGACCGGCTCTTGAGTGCGAAAATCGGCTGGCAAATCGCTGGACGGTCCAGCCCAGGCAATCTGGTTTCCTTCCATAACAATAGCCCCATGCCTCACCAGCCCGTAAGCCGATGGGCCGTCCATCGTCGCCAGTGTCGCGTTGATCAGAAGCATCTTTTTCGCCATTGTTATGTCCGCCTATTTAAACTATAAGTATGTACATATTATTTTGTCAAGAGGCGTGAGAGCATGGCGACAGTGTGGGCGGAGAAGGCATTGCTGCGGGATGGCTGGGCAGAAAATGTCCGGATCGAAATCAGCCCGGACGGCTTGATCGAGACAATCCAAACCGGGCAGCCGGCGGAGGGGCACAGAACCGGCGTGCTGCTGCCTGCACCGGCCAATTGCCACAGCCATGCCTTCCAGCGGGCCATGGCCGGACTGACCGAAAAACGCGGACCCGACCCGTCAGATTCCTTCTGGACCTGGCGACAGCTGATGTTCCGGTTTCTCGACCGGCTGACGCCGGAGCATGTCGAGACAATCGCTGCCTTCGTGCAGATGGAGATGCTGGAAGCCGGTTATTCTGCCAATGTCGAATTCCATTACCTGCACCACCAGCCGGGCGGGCTGCCCTATGCCAATCTGGCAGAAATGGCGGAGCGGATTGCCGCCGCCAGCGTCACCACCGGCATGGGGCTGACGTTGCTGCCGGTGCACTATCAATACGGTGGCTGCGACAAGCGCGCGCTAGGGTCGGGACAAATCCGCTTTGGCAACACGCTCGATGCCTATGCAGAGCTTCATGCAAAGTCTGCGGAAGCTATTGCCCACCTCCCCGCGGACAGCCGCATCGGTGTGGCGCCGCACAGTCTCAGGGCAGTGGCGCCGGAGGATCTGGGCCACCACGTCCGCCTGGCAGGCGACACCCCGCTGCACATGCATCTGGCCGAACAGATCGCCGAAGTGGAGGAAATCCAGGCGGCCTATGGCAAACGCCCGGTGGAACTGGTGCTCGATTCGATGGAACTGAACGAGCGATGCTGCTTTATCCACTGCACCCAGATGCTGAGCCACGAAACCGACGGCCTGGCCAGAAGCGGCGCGGTCGCGGGGCTCTGCCCGATCACCGAATCAAGTCTGGGCGACGGCATCTTTGATGGTGTGCGCTGGTTTGAGAACGGGGGTTCGATTGCGATCGGTTCGGACTCCAACATCCGCATTTCGCTGTCGGAAGAACTCAGGACCCTGGACTACTCGCAGCGCCTGCGCGACCACTCCCGCGCGGCACTTGCCACCCCAGACAAATCGACCGGGCGCAGGCTGTTCGATGCGGTCAACGCCGGCGGAGCGACTACCTCTGCCCGCAACCATGGCAGCCTTGCCATCGGAAAGCTTGCGGACATGATGGCTCTGAAGGCCGATGCGGTCGATCTGATCGGCAGGGGCGGCGACACCATACTGGATTGTTATGTGTTTGCCGGCGACGATCGCATGGTAGCGGACGTATGGTCGGCGGGCCGCCACATGGTGACTGAAGGAAGCCATATCGGACGGGAGGCCATCGTCTCGGCCTATGCCAGGACGATGAAGGAGCTTGGAGAGGCGATTTGAGCGGAGGAGAATTCAACAGCTGGCAATCGGTGCAGACGGAAGTACTGCGCCGGATCAATGCCCGCGAATGGAAGCCGGGCGACTTCATTCCGAACGAAGCCGAATTGTCGATCGAATTCGGCTGTGCAAGGGCGACCGTCAACCGGGCGCTGCGCGGGCTGGCTGAATCCGGACTGCTCGACCGCCGCCGCAAGGCCGGCACCCGGGTGGCGCTCAACCCGGTGCGCAAGGCAACACTTGATATCCCGGTGATCCGCTACGAGATCGAAGGCAAGGGCCAGACCTACCGCCACACGGTGCTGGACCACCACCGCGCCGTGCCGCCGTCCGGCATCAGAGCGCGCATGCAGACCGAACCCGGGGTCAAGCTGGTGCATCTGGTGACGTTGCATCTGGCTGATGGCAAACCCTATGTCTTCGGCGACCGCTGGATCAACCCTGCGGTCGTCCCCGGCATCGATACGGCCGACCTTACGGTCAAGAGCGCGAATGAATGGCTGGTGGCCAACATCCCATTCGAGGGCGGCGACTTCTCGTTTTCAGCAATGACGGCCGGCAAGCGAGAAGCGGAAATCCTCGCCTGCAAGGAAGGCGAAGGCCTGTTCGTGATTGACCGCAGCACGTGGAACAAAGGACAGGTGATCACTTCGGTGCGGCTGACCTTTGCGCCCGGCTATCAGATGCACACGCGGATCTGAACAATAGCCGCCGGTCTATTTGCCCTTCCAGACCGGATCGCGCTTTTCGGTGAATGCCCTGAAGCCTTCCAGATTGTCTTGCGACCCATAGAGCGTATCAACCGTTCGCAATTGCCGTTTGGTCACTTTGTTCATGGTGTCCTGGAATTTTTCGCCTTCTGCTTCGCGGACCACTTCCTTGATCGCGGCAAAAACAAGCGGCGGACCCGATGCCAGCAACCTGGCCATCTCCCATGCCTTGTCCATCAACTCGTCGCTCTTGTGAATCTGATTGACGAAGCCCCAGCGGTTGGCTTCGGCGGCGTCGAGCCAGCGACCGGTGAACAGCATCTCCATGGCGATATGGTAGGGGATGCGCTTGGGCAGCTTGATCGAGGCGGCGTCGGCCACTGTGCCCGACCGGATCTCGGGAAGCGCGAATGTCGCGTGTTCGGCAGCCAGAATGATGTCACAGGACAGCGCGATCTCCAGTCCGCCGCCGCAGCATATGCCGTTGACGGCGCCGATCACCGGCTTGTTGAGATGCGGCAGTTCCTGCAGCCCGCCAAAGCCGCCGACACCGTAATCGCCATCAACCGCGTCACCATCATTGGCCGCCTTCAGATCCCAGCCGGGGCAGAAGAATTTCTCGCCCGCGCCGGTGAGGATGGCAACACGCAGATCGGGGTTGTCGCGGAAATCGCGGAACACCTCGCCCAGGATCCGGCTGGTTGCGAGATCGACGGCGTTGGCCTTGGGCCGGTCAAGCGTGACTTCGAGCACGTGGCCAACGATGCGGGTCTTGACGGGTCCGGTCATGGTGTGGGTTCCTTTTTCATTCAACAACGTTCAGGCGGATCAGCGCGTCGACTGCGACGGCATCGCCGACACGGGCGATCAGCGGATTGACTTCGAGTTCGACAAGATCATCGGCATGGGCGGCGGCATAGTGACAGATCGAAAGCACTCCGTCGCAGAGCGCTACCATGTCGGCTGCGGGTTTGCCGCGATAGCCGTCCAGCAACCTGCCGATCCGCAGGCCTCTCAGCGCGGTCTCGATGTCGATCCGGCTAGCGGGCAGCAAGAGACTGGCTGTATCGGCCAGAAGTTCCGTCAGCACGCCGCCGGCACCAAGTGTCAGCAGGAAGGTGCCGGTGGGATCACGGGTTATGCCGACAAGCACCTCCGCAAGGCCGCCGACGATCATCTCCTCGACCAGAAACCCTGTTGCGGCGCCGCTCATCTGGCTGGCCGCAGCCGCAAGAGCCGGCGCATCGGGAATGTCGAGCGCAACCAGACCGGCCTCGCTCTTGTGCGCTACACCGGTGCCCTTCAGAACCACGGGAAACATCATTCCGGCCGCAATTTGCATCAGATCTTCGACCGATCGCGCCGATAGCGATTGCGGAATCTCGAGCCCGAACGCGCACAGCGCATCCTTCGACGCGGCTTCGCTCAGGATCGAAGATGCTCCCGCCGTATCCTTTGCCAGCCATAGCGGTTCGCGAAGCTGATCTTCGAGACGCCCCGCGGCAATCGCTGCAGAGATCGCAGCAATGCCCTCGCTCATGCCATGCAGGACAGCAACGCCGCCTTGCATGAAGCTGCCGGTGAAATGATCCGACATGTTTTCGGGCAGGCTGACCAGCACCGCAACCCGGGCACCGGTGAGCGCCCTGGCAGCAATGATGGCATCAACAGCGCATTGATAGCCGGACGGATCGCAGCGGTCCGCGCGCGGCATGTCGAGAATGAAGACGGTGAGATCGAAACTCTCGGCCATGACGGTCGAGAACACCCGCGTCATTCGTTCGGTGTCGCCCCAGATGAAGGTGTGATAATCCAGCGGATTGGCGATGGTGACGATCGGACCGAGTTCGGCTTTCAACGCAGCCCGCTGGCTGGCCGCGAAATCGGTGAAATCCAGATTTGTGCTGCCGCTCAGATCCGCCATCAGACTGGCTTCGCCGCCCGAGCAACTGACCGAGCAGACCGAAGCGCCCGGCAGCGGGCCGATCACGTGCAGAAGCTTCAGCGTTTCCAGAAACACCGCAATGGTTTCGACCTCGATGATGCCGAGCCGTTCGAGCAATGCCGAGCCGGCGGCAGCACTTCCAGCCAACGAGGCGGTATGGGTCATGGTGGCCGCACGGGCCTTGTCGGAGCGGCCGATCTTGATGGCGACCACCGGCTTGCCTTTGGCGCGCGCCTTGGCGGCAAAGGCTTCCAGCGCGCGAATGTCGCCAAAGCCTTCGAGATAGAGACCGATGGCGCTGACCCGGTCATCGTCGAGCAGTGCCGATGCAATGTCGCTGGCGCCGACCTGGGCCTGATTGCCTGCCGCGACCACATAGGCAATCGGCAGGCCACGGGTCTGCATGGTCATGTTGATGGCGATGTTGGAAGACTGGGCGACGATGGCTACCCCACTCTCGACCGGCAAGCCACCGTGCTGATCCGGCCACAGCGTCACATTGTCGAGATAGTTGATCAGGCCGTAGCAATTGGGCCCGAGGATCGGCATTTGGCCTGCGGCCCCGACGAGCCGCGCCTGCAGGTCCGCCCCGCCGGCCGCTTCTGTTTCGCTTTCGAGAAAACCGGACGCAAAGCAGGTCGCCCCGCCTGCCCCCATGGCGCTCAGCCTTTCGACCACCTCGATTGTCGCATCGCGGTTGACGCCAATGAAACTTGCATCCGGCACGCCCGGCAGATCATCAATGGAGGCGATGCAGGGCACGCCAAGAATGTCGGTGCGTTTCGGATGGACCGGCCAGATATCGCCATCAAAACCGGACTTCTTCAGTTGCGCCACAACGTTGACAACCCATCCGCCGCCAAACAGCGCGATCGATCTGGGTCTAAGCAGGCGGGAGAGATCGGGTTTCATGGTCGTGATCAGGCTCCGAACGGGCGCAGCAGAGACCGCGATATGATGTGGCGCTGGATTTCGGATGTGCCTTCCCAGATGCGTTCGATGCGTGCATCGCGCCAGATGCGTTCGAGCGGCAATTCATCCATCAGGCCCATGCCGCCATGGATCTGGATCGCCTCGTCGGCGACCATGGCCAGCATTTCGGTGGCCTTGAGCTTGGCCATTGCCATGTCGGCGTCGGACGCCGTGCCCTGATCGAATTTCCAGCCGGCTTCGAGAATCATCAATTCGGCGGCCTTCATTTCCATCGCCATGTCGGCGAGCTTGAACGAGACGCCCTGGAACTTGCCGATCGGCTGGCCGAACTGTTCGCGCGTTGCAGCCCATTCGACCGAATGCCCGAAAGCACGGTCGGCGCGGCCGAGGCAGGTGGCGCCGACCTGAAGCCGTGTTGCGCCGAGCCAGGTGTTGGCGACTTCAAAGCCCTTGTGGACTTCGCCCAGCACATTTTCGGCCGGGATGCGGCAATTGTCGAATTCGAGGATGGCGTTGGTATAGCCACGGTGCGAGACATTGCGGTAGCCGTCGCGGACCTCATAACCCGGCGTGCCCTTGTCGACGAAGAACGCGGTGATCAGTTTCTTCGGACCGCGCGGTGTGTCCTCCTCGCCGGTTGCCATGAAGGCAATGGTGAAATCGGCAATGTCGGCGTGGGAAATAAAGTGCTTGGTGCCGTTGAGCACCCAGTCCGTGCCATCCTGTTTGGCGCTGGCCTTCATGCCACGCAGATCCGAACCGGCGCCCGGCTCGGTCATGGCGAGGCAATCCCATTTCTCGCCCGCCACGCAAGGCTCGAGATACCTTGCCCGCTGCTCGGACGTGCCGGCGCAGAGGATGTTGGACGGGCGCGCAACGCAGGTCCAGTGCAGCGCGTAATTGGCGCGGCCAAGCTCCTTCTCGTAGAGCAGCCAGGTCGGGGTATCGAGGCCGGCACCGCCGAATTCTTCGGGAATATTGGCGGCGTAAAGACCAGCAGCGATCGCCTTCTGCTGGATCTCGCGCACCAGATCCATGTCGAGATGGCCGGTGCGTTCAACCTGGGCTTCGTGCGGATAGAGTTCATTCTCGACGAAAGCCCGTGTGGTCTCGACGATCATCTCCTGTTCCTGGGTCAGTCCAAAATCCATGCTCTCACACCTTCGGGTCGGGGTTTTCAGTGTGGCCGTCCACTGCGATCACC
>NZ_JBDWHW010000198.1:0-2903 GCF_039975035.1 Hoeflea sp.
GCTGTTATCCCACCCAACGACTGCTCGACGCGGAGTTCCCAAAGAAGAGGGAGCGACCAAAGCTTGTATCTCTACCAAGACAGGGCGCGTGCCTTCCATGCCGGCAAAAACTGCGGTACCTGGATTGTTGGCTTTCCTCTCGCCTAAGAACAACTCGGACGGGTTCGAGACCTCTCGCAATCCGCCGCCGGTCATCTCGAAGACGCCAATTTCATCGGTCGGACCGAAACGATTTTTGACAGCGCGCATGATACGGAACTGATGTCCGCCTTCACCCTCAAAATAAAATACGGCATCCACCATGTGTTCCACAACACGGGGGCCAGCTATCTGCCCGTCCTTCGTTACGTGCCCTACCAGAATGGTTGTTGTTCCCATTTTTTTGGCATAGCGAATCATTGCCTGTGCCGCTGTACGTACCTGCGTGACGGTTCCTGGAGCCGAGTCGACCTGCGATGTCCAAAGGGTCTGGATTGAATCAAGGATCAAAAGGGCAGGTGGGGTGTCTGCTTCCAGGGTTGTCAGAATATCTTCCACACTGGTTTCGGCTGCTAATTGCACGGACGCATCGCGAAGACCGAGGCGTTGGGCACGCATGCGGACTTGTGCGATTGCTTCCTCGCCTGAAATATAAATGACTTTTTTGCCAGACCTTGCCAGTTCGGCAGCGGCTTGTAGTAGGATTGTAGATTTTCCTATGCCGGGATCACCGCCGACAAGAAGTGCAGAACCGGGAACAAATCCGCCGCCTGTTACGCGGTCGAGTTCTGTGATGCCACTCGTGATCCGGGGTGCTTCCGGCGTTTCACCCTCAAGCGGCACAAGTTCCATTACCCGGCCTTTGCCGACCAACCGCTTTGAAGCACCGCCAATGCCGGAGCCGGGATTTTCCTCAACTATAGTATTCCAAGCGTTGCAGGACTCGCATTTTCCTGCCCAGCGCGGTGTTACCGCACCACAATTCTGGCAGACATATTGTATTTTCTGTTTAGCCAAGACTAATCCGATCAAATGTCGTTGGTGTAGATCCGATGGAAGCGATTTCCGAGGCTTGTTAGAAATTCGTATCCGATTGTTCCGGCAATGGTGGCAGTATCATCCAGCACAACATTTGGGCCGATCAACTCTATCCATTCGTTCTGATAATCACAGCCCGCTAATTCATCTACATCTGGATGATCAGTTAAATCAACGGTTGTGAGATCCATGGAAACTCGACCCAGAAGAGGGACCTGATGTCCTCTCCATGCAGCAAAAGCGCCTTTGCGAATGTCACTGCTACCGGCTGACCGGATATATCCATCCGCATATCCAGAGGCGATTGTTGCCAAGATCCTGCGACCAGACATGTCATGCGTGGAGGGAAGAACAGTTTCCGCACCGCCATACCCCACTGTCTCACCGGGCGCGGCAGACTTAATCTGCAGAATCCGAGATTCTATCTTAATAGTTGGTTTCATTGGATTTTTTAATAACGCATCTGCGGTGCATGCGCCGCCATAAAGCGCTATACCAGGCCTGACCAAATCATAGTGATAATCTGATCCCAGAAAGATTCCGGCAGAATTTGCAAGCGATGCGACAGTGCCGGTTCGTGCCTCAACGGCTGGCTTGAAAGCCCTGTTTTGTATTCCGCTCAATGCGTCCGCTGGTGTGTCGGCACACGCGAGATGACTCATCAGCAGGCTGGGCGGATAGCCGTCAAGTGCGTCGCTGGCAAGCAGCCCATGGTAGTCAGGGATTGGTAACCCCAACCGGTTCATTCCGGTTTCCAACTGAATGGCATAAGGTAGCTTTTCATCACCCACCGCCTTGAGCCACACATCAATCTCAGCATTAACGACAGGCCTGAGTTTGTAGCGCCTATAAGTCTCTAGAGCTTCCGGGAAAAACCCGGCGAGTATATAAATCACAGCGTCGGGGGCAATTTTGCGAGTGCGAATGCCTTCTTCGGGCAGGGCAACAAAAAAGGTCCGGCAGCCAGTTTTCCAAAGCGTGGGAACGACCTGTTCGATGCCAAGACCGTAAGCGTTTGCCTTTACAACCGCGCTACATTCGGCATTGCCAGACATGTCGTTGAGCAGGCGCCAATTGTCCGCGATAGCACCAAGATCAACGGTAAGTCGCGCACCTGCTATTGCAGCCTCAATTGATGCGTTATCCATACTGCTCCGGAAGGTGGTCATCCTGTGCCAAATCGCTGAATCGGGTAAATTCACCTTCGAATTGTAGCTTCACGGTGCCTGTTGGTCCATGACGTTGCTTGGCAATGATGACTTCTGCAACACCGGCTACTTCCTCCATATCCGCTTGCCATTTGAAAAACTCTTCGGTGCCTTCTTTTGGCATTTGACGTTGGAGATAATACTCTTCGCGATACACAAATACCACAACGTCCGCATCCTGCTCGATTGATCCTGATTCACGAAGATCGGAGAGCTGTGGGCGTTTGTCATCGCGGTTCTCAACCTGTCGCGATAGCTGCGACAATGCGAGGATCGGGATATTCAGCTCCTTCGCAAGTGCCTTCAGTCCGGTGGTGATCTCAGTGATTTCCTGAACTCGGTTATCTGAACGCTTTCCAGATCCACTCAGCAATTGAACATAGTCGATGATCAACATATCCAGTCCACGTTGCCGTTTCAGGCGACGGGCGCGTGCCGTCAGTTGGGAAATTGAAATGCCGCCGGTGTGGTCGATGTAAAACGGAATGCTCTGCATTTCCTGACTGGCAATAACAATGTCGTTGAATTGCCGTTCGTCAATTGATCCGCGCCGGATTTCTGAAGACGACACCTGAGACTGCTCAGCAATGATACGAGTCGCAAGTTGCTCAGATGACATCTCGAGTGAGAAGAAGCCAACAATCCCGCCATTTGTAGCTTTTGTTGTGCCATCTGGCT
>NZ_JBDWHW010000199.1:0-8709 GCF_039975035.1 Hoeflea sp.
TCCCGGCGGCGGTTTTCATTGATGACGATCCTGGACAATCAGGGTCATGATGCCGTTCGCATCCGGGCGAGTTCGAGCGCTGCGCCGGCTTGCCAGCGCGTTGAACCAACACCCCGCCTGCTGTTTTCCAGGACTTCACCAAACAGATCCGGCGTCCGGACCTTCCGGTGTGACGACATGATGTCATGTCATGATTTCCCAAGGCACCCAGCCTCATGCAAGATCATTGCACAATTGTCACCATATCTCTCTATCTGACGCATAGTTTCGTTAAATTCCGACCATATTGCGCGGTTCGCGCATGCGATTTCGGCTATCACGGATGAAATCGCGACTGGAGAGAATGCCGATGAGCAGCAAGATGCACTTCTATCAATCCGTTGCCCGCGCGGCCTCTGACCACGG
The DNA here is from genome assembly GCF_039975035.1 of Hoeflea sp. Lineage (GTDB taxonomy): Bacteria > Pseudomonadota > Alphaproteobacteria > Rhizobiales > Rhizobiaceae > Hoeflea. Next base: position 406 of record NZ_JBDWHW010000199.1, read on the forward strand.
GGTCGAGACCATGTTCGGGCTGATGGGCGACGCCAACCTGTTCATGGTCGATAGTTTCGTGCGCGACTGCGGCGGCAGGTTTGTGCCGGCGGCACATGAGGGCAGTTCGGTGCTGATGGCGCTGGCCTATTCCCATGTCGCGGGCAAGGTCGGGGTTGCCACGGTAACCCATGGGCCGGCGCTGACCAATTGCATCACTGCGCTGACCGAAGGCGTGCGGGGACATATTCCCATGGTTCTGCTTGCCGGCGATACACCGGTAACCAACCCGCGTCACGCGCAATGCATTGACCAGCGTGAACTGGTCAAGGCGACCGGCGCCGGGTTCGAGCAGGTGCGCGCGCCCGCGACTGTCGGCAAAGACGTTGCGCGCGCCTTCTACCGCGCCCAGGTCGAACGCCGCCCCATCGTTTTGAACATGCCTGCCGACTTCATGTGGCAGGAGGTGGAACATCAGGTCGAGGTGCTCGACGTCTTCACCGCGCCGGGTGGCGTGGCCGAAGGCAATATTCTGGACCAGGCCATCGGCATGATCGCCTCGGCCCGCCGCCCGCTGATCCTGGCCGGAGGCGGAGCGGTTAGCGCGCGTGACCAGTTGATCCGGCTTGCCGACCGGCTGGAGGCGCCGCTTGCCACGACGCTGAAGGCCAAGGGGCTGTTTAACGGTCATCCCCATAACATCGACATTTTCGGGACACTTTCCACGCCTGCCGCCTATGACCTGATCGCCCAGTCCGATTGCATCATCTGTTTCGGCACAGGGCTGCACGACTTTACCACCGACCGCGGCAAGCTGATGCAGGGCAAGCGGATCGTGCAGGTGGATATCGAACCGACCGCCATCGGTGGCGGGATGCATCCCGACGCAGCCCTTCTGGCCGATGCGGGGCTGACCGCGGAAACCATTGTGTATTGGCTGGATCAGGCCGAGATCCCGGCAACCGGCTTTACCCGTGAACTCGAGATCGGCGTGCTCACCGCCCATCCGGCGGGCACGGGCAAGACCGCCGATGGATGTGTGAACTTTGTTCACGCGCTGGAACGGCTTGAACAGGCGCTGCCGGTTGACCGTGTCCTGGTCACCGATGGCGGACGGTTCATGACCGAAGTCTGGTGCCGCATTTCCGCTCCCGATCCGAAGAGCTTTGTCGTGACAGCGAATTTCGGCTCGATCGGGCTTGGCCTGCAGGAATCCATTGGCGCGGGTCTTGCCGCGCCGGGGCGGCCGGTGGTGCTGTTTTCCGGCGATGGCGGTTTCATGATGGGCGGCATCAACGAATTCAACACCGCCGTGCGGCTTGGGCTCGACCTGATCGTCATCGTCGCCAATGATTCAGCCTATGGCGCGGAACATATCCAGTTTCTTGACCGGAAGATGGATCCGAGCCTGACCGAGTTCCACTGGCCGTCCTTCGCCGAGATCGCCAAATCGCTTGGTGGACAGGGAATCGAAGTGCATTCGAACGAGGAGCTGGAAACCGCGCTTGCGGCGATTGAGGCCCGCGACCGCCCTCTCCTGATCGAGCTCCGGCTCGACCCGCACGACGTGCCGCGCATGCGGATCTGAGAGATTTTCCGAGTGGAGTTGAACTTTGACGCAAGCCGGAACCCAACTCCCGGCTGCAACACGTGCATGGGAGCTGAGTTTGCACAGATTTCGCAGATTGTGGCCAGATGACCTTAGATATTCGACGGCATCAAGATCAGGACACTGCGATCGGGACGGATGGGTGCCCGAGGCAGGGTGCTGCAACATTTTCGACGCGACAGATCAATTCCAGGTATTCGACCATCCGCGCTCGTGTGATTTATCGAAGGCTCTCGGCAAAGAACGCCGTTACTTCATCTAGGATCAAAGCATGCATGGCTTCCCGGTGACGGCCACCGTCCTGACAAACGACCTCATCTCCCGGGATTTCTTCGGCCAGAATATCGAAACCTGCCGGTTTGCACAGATTGAAGAAATCGAAATGGCTTAACGTGGCGGGTTCAACGTAGCGGAAATTGCCGGTCGGAAGCGCGGCGACGAGTGCACGGGACTCAATGTCGAGTGTCAAACCGGAATTCATGATCGGAGCCCCGAATATTAGAATTCTCTTGTCAATTGTGCGAAGGCTTTCTTCCGAAAAACTCTGAGTCCCGCCCAGATCGAAGACCGCGAAGGCGCGAATTCTACTGTCTGACAGGTCCGCTTGCATCTGCTGGCGGTCTTGAGCTGTCTGAGCGATGTCCCAATCTGCAAGTATGTCACATGTCAATTCGCCCGGGGTTGCATCGCAGAATTGCGCAAGGTGCTCCGCATCATACCGGGCGCCAGCCAGCGCCAGCGCGGTGAACCCGCCCAGCGAATGCCCCGCCATAAAAACGCTATCGGGGTCAATTTGTACCTGCAAAGCGCCCGGCGAGACGGCAAAATCAATCACGCGAGTGATGTCGCCCGGTCGCTCCCAGAGCGCCCGTCGCTGGTCTGGATCCCGCAACCTCGTAGACGTTCCCGGATGATTTATCGCCGCGACCACGTATCCACGCCGCGCCATGGCGGCAGCAAACCACGCCTGGTTCCTGACGCTTCCGAACATGCCGTGCGACAAGACAATGATCGGAAAAGCTCCTTCGGCTGCGATGGCATCCCGAATGACGTGGGAGCCGACCCAAACTGCGCTCTCGAACTCCAGGCGCACTGGCCCAGCGGTGTCCGTCGGATACCAGATCAGCCCTTCAAGGGCCCGGTCACTCCGGTCATCACGGATCGTGAGCGTGCTCAACCCGGCGTCATAGCTACCGGTTTGTGATGTTCCGTGTTCCGAGTGAACGGGGCTGACAATCTGCGCCACGACTGGTGTGACTTCCTGCGCCAAAGAGGCAACGGGGGCTGTGGCGAAGACCAGAGTTGCGAGTGAACAAACGAGTTTCATGACTAGGTTCCTTTCATTGTTATGATCAGGGGCCTATCAGGGGGGCCGGTTGCCTTGCGTCCTGAAACGCGATCAAGGACTGCTATTCGGTCTGGGTGTTTGCGATCCGGACGGCGGGATGAATCGCGAGGAAAGGGGATTTCCATTGCTGCACGTGGTCATTCTTGTCGCCACGATGTCCCTGAGCGTCGTCATGACCCTGTTCATGACCCGGGTCGCTGTTGCGGGGCGGTACAGTGCTTCTTCGTTCGCACTCAGCGTCTTTTTCGGACTTACGGCGACCTCGGCGGGCTTTCTGCTGGCCGCGCTGCTTTTTCCGAACACAGAATTACGACAATGGCGCCCTGTTTTAGCGGCAGCGTCGCTCCCCGCGCTCTACCTGCATTTCGCACTTGGTGCGGACCCTGATTGTCGTCTCCGGCCAGCAGACTTGTGGCACATGATCCCGACATTGATGGTCATCGCAGCCCTCCTCGCCAACACATTCTGGGCAATCGACCCGATATTGTTCGCAACCTACAGCGTATATCTCCTAGCATTGCTGCGTCTGCACCAGCGCGGGAACCACCACTTCCGCGGTCTCGGCCGTGACGTGGGAACAACGCTGGCCTGGTTGCGCATCGTGATCGGGGTAATTTGCGCCAGCCTGGCACTGGAGGCAGCGATCTTCACAGAGCTGGTACGGGGCGGAGTGCTCGAAACCTCCCTGCCCCTCCTTTTGTCCACAACGCTGTTTTTCGGCCTTATGTCCTATGCATTGCTCGGGGCCATGGGACGTCCGTCCCTGTTTGAGCATGTGTATGACATGGTCAGCGACCGGTCCCCGCATCAGGACGACGAAGTGGCGAAACCGGAACCGGGGCCGGCAGATTACGCGCTCATGGAGCGTCTTGACCGCTTCCTCGGCGATCCGGATATCCTCGCCGACGACTCGCTGACCTTGAGCCGTGTGAGCAAACGCCTGAGCGTGCCTGCGCGTTCGGTCAGTGTCGCCGTGAACCGGGTCACCGGGAGAAGTTTCTCCGACCTGCTCAACGACCGGAGGATATCACTGGCAATCCGCCTCATGGGCGATGATCCGGAACGCTCGCTCCTGGACATAATGTATGCAACTGGCTTCGGAGCAAAATCCAACTTCTACACCCAGTTCAAGAGACGTATGGGCATGACCCCGGCAGCGTATCGGGTCCGGGATAACGCTGGTCCCGGCGCACGAAGCCGGAAAGCATAAATTTGGGACAGGATGGGAGATCCACAATTACAAGCGGGCCCGGCTGCAACAGTCCGCGGACCCCAAGCCGCATGTTTGATCGATAACCGCGATGCCAACCCCGGTTTCCGGCGCCCCTGTGGTTCAAAAGGTCAAACCAAACATCCGCTTAATGCGCCAATCGTGCGGTAGCCACGATTGTCATCAAGGTCGGCAAAGGGCTGCAAATGCCGTTTCCAGCAGGCGCCCCGAATGATCAGCACAGGCAAACCGGGGAACCAGACACTTACCGGCTGCTCCAGATTCCAGCCAAACCTGAAGATTGCGCATCACTTCAGAGCGGTGGCATCGGCGCATTGCCCCCTCACCTACCGGACAATCACCAGCCGCTCGGCTGCCCTTGTGATCGCGGTATAGAGCCAGCGTTCGCGGCTGTCGCGGAAGGCGTAGCTTTCATCAAACAGGACGACCGAATTCCATTGCGAGCCCTGCGCCTTGTGCACACTGAGCGCGTAACCGTAGTCGAAATCATCGTAACAATTCCTGGTGGACCTCATTGTTGTCCGTCAGGGATCATGGAGTCACCGCGTGTTCCAGACTGATCTTCAACCTCGCTCCCGTCGCCGCCGCATAGCGTTGCAATGCCTTCATCGACGGGCTGACCCGACCGCTTTCCAGTTTGGCCACATAAGATTGCGAAGTCTGCATTCTCTCGGCAACCTGCTCCTGTGTCATGTCGGCTTCCGCACGGGCACGGATCAGTGCCTCGGCGATCGAAAATTCCTCGGCCAATGAATCGTATTCGGCGCGCACATCGGGACGCTCCAGCAATTTCTTTTTCAATTCAGTCAACTTCGTCATTTGACGTCCTCCGCTCGCTTCAAAGCGAGCTCGATCTCACGGCGCGGGGTCTTTCGGGTCTTCTTGGCAAACACCCGAACCACGACAACCCGTTTGGGTCTGGCCACCACGTAAAGGGCGCGGGAAATACCATCCCTCCCCTTCATCCGGATTTCCCAAAGCGGGCCTTCCAGATGCTTCACATGGGGTTCGCGGATATGCTCCAGCCCCAAAGTTTCAATCAGCTCACCTATGCGGATGAACTTGGCAATCTGATCGGCAGGCAGCGATGACAGCTCCGCATCGACCGACGCATCGAGAGTTTCAACGATCCAGGTCATCTATATATCAAATCTGACATATTCATGCAATCACCATCCGAGTACGGACCAGCGGAGTTTCCAGATCGGCTACGCATGAGTATGCAGCCGCAAACGCGGTGAAACAACCGGGGGTTGGCAGCTGTCGCGTTACCTGACAATCACCAGCCGCTCGGCAGCGCGGGTGATCGCGGTATAGAGCCAGCGTTCGCGGCTGTCGCGGAAGGCGTAGCTTTCATCAAACAGGACGACCGAATTCCATTGCGAGCCCTGCGCCTTGTGCACAGTGAGCGCGTAACCGTAGTCGAAATCATCGTAGCGTTTCTTGGTCTGCCAAGGGACTTCGAGATCGGGGTCGTCGAAGGCGCTCTTGAGCAGCTTGATCTTGGCGGAACCGCGATCCATGTCGTCATCTTCGGGCCGCACCAGCAGGTTGATGCCGGGCTTGACGGTTTCCTTGGACGAGGTCATGACCTGCCAGAGCGAGCCGTTGAGCAGGCCCTTGGAGGGATCGTTCCTCAGACACACCAGCTTGTCGCCGGCCTGCGGAAAGGCTTGCGTAAACCCTTTGAGCTCGCGCAGGCGCTGGTTGTAGCGCCGCCGTGTGCGGTTGGTGCCGACCAATACCTGATCGGCCTCGAGCACCATGTCGCGGTCGACCTCGTTCTTGCCGATCACCTGGGCGGTACCATAGTCGCCATGCATGATCTCGCGGCCTTCGCGCACCTGCATGGCCAGATCGATGATCGGGTTGTCGCGGGCCTGACGATGGATCTCGGTGAGCAGAATATCGGGCTCGGCTTCGGTGAAATAACCGCCGCCCGAGATCGGCGGCAACTGCCCCGGATCGCCCAGCACCAGGATCGGCGTGCCGAAGCTCATCAGGTCCTTGCCCAGCGCCTCGTCGACCATCGAGCATTCGTCAATGATGATCAGGGCGGCCTGCGCCAGCGGGCTCTGCCGGTTGAGCGAGAACAAGGGCGAGACAGTGGTCTTGCCGGTTTCCTCGTCGGAAACTTCCTCCTCGCCCTTCGGACGGTAGATCAGCGAATGGATGGTGCGGGCATTCTTGGCGCCACGGGCGCGCAAGACCTGGGCTGCCTTGCCGGTGAAGGCTGCAAACAGCACGTCACCGTCAACATGCTCGGCGAAATATTTGGCGAGCGTGGTCTTGCCTGTGCCGGCATAGCCGAACAGCCGGAAGATCGGTGTGCGGCCATCCTTCAGCCAGCGCGAGACGGCTTTGAGCGCCTCATCCTGTTGGGGTGAAAACTTCATATCCCCCTCATGGCAGATTCGCCGTTCTCTGTCGCGCCCCAGCGAAGTCCACCGAGCGCACCGTCACAGACGCGGAAAATGGTTCACTTTTGCACTTATCTGTACGCTATAGCGGCACGCAAACAGCAAAATGAACCGAACCGGACCGATTAGTTAGGTAATCGAGGCCAGATCATGCTTGCCGAGCGTTTGCAGAAACGCCAGCTTGGCCTGGCCGAGCACGCCCTTGAGCCCGCAATGCGGCAGAAACGAGCATGGCTCGCCGCCAAAGCAGCCGGCGATGTTGAAGTCAGGCTCCATGTGCAGCGCAACCGCTTTGAGATTGATGTCGCGGGCCGGCATCGCCAGGCGCAGGCCGCCGTTGCGGCCGCGCACGGTGGCGACAAAACCGCCGGCGGTCAGGTTTTGCGCAACTTTCATGAGATGGTTTTTCGAGACACTGAATTCCCGCGCCAGATCATCAACCGATTTGACCTCGCCGGGCGCCCGGGCCAGCGCCATGAGAACACGAAAGGCGTAATCGGTGTGCAGGGTCAGGCGCATGATCGAACCTCAATACTGGTATTTTGTATATTGCTTTAAACAGCATAAAATATTAGTGGTAAACAAAATACCTGAAAAGAGGATTTGATGAAAACACTGCTTTGGCTTTTTCTTCTTCCCGGCGACATGGTCCGCCGCAAACTCGGCATCACAATCGAGCAGGATGGCGGGTTGATCCGCTCTTTCATCAACATGTGCTTCTGGGGGGCGATCACGCTTTTGGCCGCGCTGAAATTCTATGTCTGACAGACCACAACCAATTACGATTGAAGCCCGGCCGTCGCAACCGCGCACGCCGGTTGTCGAAATCTCGCCTGAAGAGATCGCCATGCTGGTCGACCGGTTTTACGCCGAGATCCGCCGGCACCCGCGTCTGGGCCCGTTGTTCGAAGCCAGGCTCGCCGGTATCTGGGACATGCATCTTGAGCGGATGAAGCGGTTCTGGCGGTCGGTGCTGTTGCATTCGGGCGAATATTCCGGGCAACCGGTGGCCAAGCACAATGCCTTGCCGGACCTTCGGGAAGACGACTTCATGATCTGGCTCGAAGTCTTCGAGACCACGACTGACAGCCTGTTTGATTCCCAGTTGTCTGCTTCCATTCTCACCGTTGCCCGCCGGATTGCCCGCAGCCTGTGGCTGGCCCGTTTCGGCACACCGTTCAGCCAGGCACCTGCCTGGCTGAGCTGACACCTCCGGGACAATCGGTTTCCTGGCTGCCCGATTAGCCAACCGCTTGACCGGCTCGTGAACGGGCGGACGCAATCCAGCGTTGCCGTTATTACAAGCTTCACCCGCACTCGGGATCGTTCTCGAGCCTGATCGGCTTGCCATGCGGCGTGGCGTGTGCAGCGCGACGCCAGGAGGCCGAGAGCGCATCGATCATGCCGGCGTTGGCGACGCCTTTTTCATCAAGCAGTGCCTCGAGTGCTGCCAGCCAGTGTTGGTAATAATCGCTGCCATCGGCAGCCGCACCCGGACTGGCGACTTGCCTGGAAAGCTGTTCGGCCCATTCGCTCCAGGTAAACAGGCCGCGCTCGTTGAGCGCCACGGCAAGCGCGAAGACCTGCGCCTGCCAGGGTTCGGCGAATACCGGCGCATAGGGGCCTGCGTCCGGCGGCAATTGAAGCCGGGCAGCGGACGCCGGTTCGGTCCGTCCGGCAGCCCCCGGATCAGACCGGCTCAAGATAGCTCTCCCAC
>NZ_JBDWHW010000200.1:0-19952 GCF_039975035.1 Hoeflea sp.
CCCGGTTGATGCAGCGCCGATCATTACCAGTGTCGAAGTCGCTGAGCTGGTAAAGTATGTCGACAATGTCTGGCACGCCACAAAGGTCTGCTTTGCGAATGAAGTCGGACGCCTCTGCAAGCCGATGGGTATCGACAGTCACGCGGTCATGGACATCTTTATCCAGGATACGAAGCTCAACCTGTCGCCATATTACCTGAAACCCGGCTTCGCATTTGGCGGTTCCTGTCTGCCAAAGGAAGTTCGAGCAGTCTCGCATCTGGCGCAGGAACTGGGTGTCGATATTCCGATGATCGACGCGCTGATGCCGTCCAATCAGGAGCAAATCGATCAGGCCGTGGATCTGGTCGAACAAACAGAGGCCAGGAAGGTTGCAATTCTGGGCGTCGCCTTCAAACCGGGCACGGACGATCTTCGGGAAAGTCCAATTCTGGAAGTGATCGCTGACCTCTTGAGCAAGGGCATTGAAGTTACCGCCTATGATCCGGCCATTCGGCCCGGCTCACACATAGCTCAACAATTTGAGTACATGCGTTATGCGGCCCCTCACCTGAAGAATGTTGTCGATGCCCTGCCCAATCTCATGAAAGAGACGCCGGAAGAGGCGATTGATCAGGCCGAAGCGATTGTTGTCTCGCAAAACCAACCGACAATCAGGAGTGTGTTGAAGTCAAAAGCGGAAGGCGCGGTGATTGTGGATCTTGTCCGCATTTCGCCAAAAGCCCAAGCGTCATCCGACTACACCGGAATAGGCTGGTAGACTGCACACTCCCGTCCGCCCTCGCTCCCCCATCGATCACCCCGAGTGGGGGCGGACACTTCGGTCATTGCTTGATTGTTAGAGTAAAAACAGCCGCACACCCAGAGCTAGCATTCAGACTTCAGCATGTGAATGATTCCGCTCTTCACCTGTCACACACAAACTTGCTACTTAACTTTGATGTTCGTCAGCAGCAATAGTTTGACCTACGCCAACTGGCCCTCACCCAGCCGAACACAATGCCTATCCATCTTTGGTTCCCTATCGGGCATATTGGTTCACAAAACCTTGGGTTGAGTGATCATTTCTTGAAGCCTGCTCCACTAGACGATCAACAATTTCAGATCCCGTTTGCTTCCATAAAATGTCAGGAATGCAGCTTTGAGATGGTGCCGAATAACTGCGGCCAATGTGTACGTGTCAGAATTAATTGGCATTGGCCGCAATTAATCGGCACCAGACAGGTTTTGCCGGGATTATCCGGGAAAATGCGCGGTTTGGTGGTTTTGAGCCACGAAAAGGAGCGTGGGGAATGCTTTAGTACGCCAGAAACTGCCAGTTTGAACGTTCTTGAAGAAGGGGCGGAAACCGCGATCCATTGAGGCGCCGATAAGCGCGGCAGGTTTTTTCACAATACCACAAACACCTGTCTGAACTTTAACCGGTGGTCGAGCCCTCACAATTGATACTGGATTGGTCGGGGACCTTCTGGAAACGTTCAGTTCATCGCTTGCTTGCCGCGCGCCGACCGGTCCTGCGACCGGAACGACGGGCGACACCAGCATAAGACATAGGCGTCAATGGCCTGCCGATTACATCGATAAACAGCGACGCCTCTACAGCGTCCAGCTCATCTGAACCATCCAGAACGTCGACGTCGTAAATCAGATCATCGGCATCGAGGGCCGGACTTTGCAAGACGACAACGACTTCCGCAGGCATATCTCGGGAATGGACCGTCAGCACCGCATTGGGCGGATCTGACTTGAAGCTATCATGGCCCTTGTCCCACTCGAAGACAAACTCTTCCGTGGTGAAACGTCCGACCACACGCTCCGGGCGATCTGAAAAATACAATGTATCAGGATTGACGCCTTCTAGGCGCAATTTGCCCCCGGAAAGGGAAACGCTCTCGCTGGTTTGAACAAAGAGGAAGTCGACAAGCTCTTCCTCGGATGCGGCGACTGCAATGCCTGGTGCAAGACCTGCGGCAGCTGCCGCCGTGATGAATGTTCTGAGTTTCATGAGACTGCCTTGCTTCACTGCTTGTTGTTATGCACTGGTGCCAGTTACCTTCCGCGTGAAGCGGAAGCTGAACTCGACCGAGGTGATTGATGCTCTGACCGACCTGTTCATTCTCAGGGTGTGCCTGCTTACATCAGGTCAGACAACGGCCCTGAGTTCGTTGCTCAAGCCGTCAGGGACTGGATCAAGGCCGTTGGAGCCACGACCGCCTTCATCGAACCTGGCTCGCCCTGGGAGAACGGATACTGCGAGAGCTTCAATGCGCGCTTGCGCGATGAATTGCTGAATGGAGAGATCTTCACCTCCCTGCGGGAGGCTCAAATAATCATCGAAAGCTGGAGGAAACACTACAACACCAAACGACCACACAGTGCCCCGAAAACTGGATATTGGGCTACCGCCCGCCGGCTCCTGAAACCATCGTCTCGATGGACCAAACGCCAAGCATGCACTAACAATCAAAGTGAACAAATTAACTGGTGCTAATCAACCAATTCAAAGGGGAGGATCAAGGCCTCTACATCCTTCGGGGGCGTCCCAAGTTACATCAGATCGGACAACTGACTGGAGTTCGCCGCTCAGGCCGTCATGGCCTGCGTCAACGCCGTCGATGTGAAGACAGCATTTATTGAACCAGGCTCAACCTGGGAAAACGGATGCTGTGAGAGCTTTAACGCCAAGTTCTGGGGTGAGTTGCTGGACGAGGAAATCTGCTTCGGTCTGAAGGAGGCACAGATCCTAATCGGACAATGGAGGAAATATTACAATACCAAGCGCCCGCACAGTGCATTGGGCTAGGGCCCTCCGGCTCCCGAAACCATAGTCGAGATGGACCAAGGACGAAGCATGCATTAACTTTTGAAATGGACCGCTCAAATGGGGCCGATCATGCCCGCGCGTAAGTCAAAGCTGGATATGTAACGCGCCTGAGCAAATATGCTCGTTCAATAAATAGCGCGACGGCAAACAATACTCTCCAAAACATCTGAAAAATGAAAATAAAAATCGATAAATGAATAAAACACTGTAATATTAATGGTTACAACATAGGCTTTAGTACCGTCGCTTTCTCGAAATCGATTGTTCCGATTTTGCACGAAACGAAATTAATACTAGTTAGAAAAATGGGGCTACTGCCACGCTTGTCTGGACTGGAATCGGTATACAGAGAAAACAATGAATAGAATTTTTGACCGCTTTAAGAACCCTGCAAACTTTCTCGCCATTCTGCTTTCCATATTACTGCTCGGCCTCCCGATTGCCGTCTGGCTGGACTTGCGGGAGTTAACCGACGAAGCCCTCACAACAGAAAATACTACGGTTGGTGAAATCATAGATGCCGTGCGGTCTTTTTATGCCAACGAGATATTGGGGCGGATCGAACCAGGCGGCGGCGATGTGCAATTCACCCATGAATTTCGGGATGTGCACCACGCGATACCAATCCCTGCAACCTTTTCCAAAGAACTTGCCGGTCTGATCAGCGAAAATGACGGGAACATCTCTTATCGCTTCGTCTCGGACTATCCATTCATTGGCCGGGGCGACAACGAATTGGATGATTTTGAAATCGCCGCGCTCGCAGCGTTTCGCGCTGGACTTCAGACGGAATACCGGGAGGCAACAGGTAGTTTGTTCAACCGAAAAATGCGAATTGCCACGCCCGTCCTGATGGGGAAAACCTGCGTTGCTTGTCATAATTCGCACGAACAAAGCCCCAAAAAAGACTGGTCAGCGGGCGAAGTTCGCGGCATCCAGGCCATAACATCCCAGCGACAGCTGGCGTCCAATATTTTCGCTTTCAAATACCTGCTTGCGTATTTTCTGTTGGCCGGAACGACCAGCGTGTTTGTCCTTGTTACTCAACAGAGCCAAAGCCGGAAAATTGTTGATTACAACACCCGGCTGAAGGGGACCAATATTGCCCTGGAAGAAACCCAGACGGAACTGACCGACACGCTTGGACGGCTGGAAGACGATCTGGAAAACGCCCGTCAGTTTCAGGAACTTGCTCTTCCCCAATCTTTTCCCAGACAGGAAGCCTTGGACTGTGCAAGCTATTTCATTCCTGCCCGCCACGTTGGCGGCGACTTCTTTGATATCTTCGAGTTGCCGGGAAACAAGGTCGGATTTGTCATGGCCGATGTATCCGACAAAGGTGTTAAGGCCGCATTTTTTGCCGCGATTACACGGTCCGTCTTGCTCGACATTGCAACAGCTGAGCGTGATCCTGCTTCAGCCCTGTCGCTGGTCAATGAACGATTGCTGACACAAAATCCGTCTGATCTATTTGTAACCATGCTCTATGGCATCATCGAAATCGATCAAAACAGTCTGACATTCGGCAATTGCGCTCATCAGACACCATTGCTGCGGAAAGCAGACGGTACCACCGAGACACTCAAGGTCGACCCCTGTGTCCCTGTTGGCCTGTTCCCGGAGATCAAGCCAGGAAAGTGTCACATTCCTTTTGCAGAAGGTGACACATTCATCGTTTATACAGACGGAGTGACGGATGCAGGCACCCATGCAGGGTCTGCATTTGGAGAGGCTCGCATCATGGAATTGATTGCAAATCCGAGCCTGAACAGTGCTGTAGAAATGGCAGACCAGATCAGATCCAGCCAGCAGGCCCATGCGCCTGGAGATCAGTTCGACGACTCTGCGGTCCTTGTTATCCGGAGACTTCCGATTTCTGAACCGGAACAGACGTCGTCCTAACCGGCTTCCATGACGACATGACAGTGGTTAAGTCCGTCTTTTCGGGAGTAATCGATACTGGAAACGAGAGCTGCAATAATCCCGGTGCCATGCCCTCCGACGTCCTCAATCTCGTCTAGTGAAAGCGCCTTGGGCTTGGGAGACCGTGGGGCGAACGCCAGACCATTGTCCTCGATCTCAAAATGAATCTTGTTCCCTTCGAAGGAAATCGTCCAGTTGATGCTGCCGGGTTGTCCATCCTCATAGCCATGCGTGATGATGTTGATAAACAGCTCTTCAGCAACAAGCCGACACCGGTGCCACTGCTTCTTTTCAACCGAATGATCACTGCAAAACGCATTAATGGCCGCTTCCAACTCGGTTAAAGCATCCAGATGATTGATCAGTTTCAGGGCGATGGAAGTAGAGCCGGTCAAACGGTCAATCCGAACTTTGAACAGCTGTATCAACGGAGGAATAGACGGGTATCAGCGTCTTCACGCCGCTGATTTCCAACACTTCCATGATTTCGGCTGATCCTTCGATCAGGGACACCTTCCCCTTCACAGCAGCCATGCGCCGGGCGACGATTAGAAGCACCCGCAAACCTGCACTCGCGATAAAACTCAATTCCGTCAGGCATATGACCAAACTGTGTCGTCCATTGCTGATCTCTTCCATCAGCATGGACTGCAAGGCAGCACAGGACTGGGCATTCAATTCGCCCTTTAGAAAAACGACGAAACACCCTTCTGTTTCCTCGGTTTTGATTTCAAGCAAGACGATCTCCCTCTGGAAGCCCTGGTTCAAGCGTTGGACTGACGTGCAGCAAGTTCTGTGAATAAGCCATTGTTGGCAATAAGCGTGTCGTAGTCACCCGATTCCACGATACGCCCCTCGTCCATAACATGCACCACGTCGCAGTTCCGTATCGTCGATATCCGGTGCGCAATCGAAATTCGGGTGATCCCCAAATGGTTCAGTGTTTCACTGACAACCCTCTGGGTTGCGTTATCCAATGCGCTGGTCGCCTCATCCAGGATCAGAATGCGTGGTTTGTTCACCAAAGCGCGCGCGATCATCAAGCGTTGAATCTGCCCACCGGACAACGCAGCCTTGTCCGCAATCAGCGTGTGCATGCCCATGGGCATGTTGCGAATATCAGCATCCAGCGCGACATGCTTTGCAGCCTCCCAGGCATCTTCCTCGGCTATTTGATCATTGCCGCCCCGAATGTTGTCCAGTAGCGATCCCGCCATCAGTCGTCCATCTTGAAGGACAACACCGATTTGCCGACGCACCCCGTTCTTATCCAGACCAGCAAGTGCGCGACCATTGTATAAAACGCTTCCCTGATCAGGTTCGTCGAACGCTAGCAGCAGTCGAACCAACGTCGATTTCCCCGATCCTGATGACCCTACGATACCCACGGATTGACCCGGTAAAATCGAAGCGGTCACGCCATTGAGAACCTGACGATCAGTTCCCGGATAGGAATAACAGAGCTGTTCCAGGTCCACCCGGCCAGTCAACACCTCGACAGCCGATCCCGAGTTCTTGGATTCCGGACTGGCTTCCAGGATCGGGCGCCCATGATCTAAGACCGGCTTCAAAGCCAGCAGCGACAGCGAAATCCCGGAAAGCCCCAGCAAACCTGACATGGTGTTTGAAAACGCCGCAAGGAATGCCGCAATGGTGCCAGTTGTCATTCCATTCTGATTCAGGTCGAAGAAATGGATGGCGCCAAATATGAGCATCAAACCGCCAATCATGGCACTTTGTATCGAGATGGTAGACGCCATCTGAATTTGTCTGGATTTGATCAGGTTTCCAGTCAGTTTTGCATACTCACCTGCCCATTGGTGAAACCGTGGCACTTCAGAGGCGGACAATCTGATTTTTTCGATACCAAGGATGGTCTGGAACAACTCCCCGGTGATCTGCGCCGACCGATTGAGTTCGAGCCGCTGGTAGTGCATGCCCAGATAACCCAGACCGAAATTGAGTGCGACCACAACGAGTGAGAATCCAATCGCGATCAACGCAAGTGGTACCGAGTAATAGAACAGCAAGGCAGCTGAAAAAACTGCAAAAACACTATTGAGCAGCGAATTGATCAATGCACCGGTGAACACCTGTTCAATACTGCGTACGACCATGGCACGCGATGCAAGGTCACCGGATGAGAATGAGCTGAGCAACGTGATCGGCAATCTGAGAACACGGTCAATGATCCCGGCTTCCAGCCTTCCCCCTGCCCAGCCTTCCATGCGAAGTGTGGCGACCTGTGATGCGTATCGACAAAGAATAATACAGGTTCCGACAGCGACAAGAATTGCAATCAGCTCCATCAACTTGCCGAAATCACCGCTCGGAATGATCTCATCAATGACAAATCCGACGGCTATGGGCACGCCAAGTCCCAGAATGCCTCCGATGATTGATACAGAAAGAATGACAAGAAGATCATTGAGACGGTTGTCAAAGATCCGCATGACGAAAGCCTTGGCCGTCAAAGGCTCATCACTCAGCGGCGGATAGGGCATGTAGGCCTGGCCCTGCAACGCATCCGCATCGGTGTGGTTCAGCTTTCGCTTTTCCCTGGTTGCCGGATCATAGAGCCAATAGGACCGGCGTCCGAGGCGAGATCGCTTTTCCGGGAGCAATGCAAACGGTTCACCGGTCGTCTGGTCAATGAACAGCAATGGCCCAGAATCCTGACATGACCAGCCTCGCGCCAGCTTCACTTCCCGCAAGCGAAAAGAATTTGCGTCAAGGATTTCGTCCAGCGACCGTTCCCTAAGCATCGAGCTGACTTCCGAACGCACCGGCTGATAGTCAATGTTCAATTCCCGGCACAGTTGCGCGCAAACTAGCTCAAGAGGGTCTTCAGGCAGCGCACCCTTCACATGTGCCTGTTCATCGACCTCGCCGCTGACAGCGCCATGGAGGCGCGCAAAGGCGTCACTCGACAGCGCCGTCTGACGTCGTTCAAATTCCTTGATGCGATTAACGTCATCTCCTGCCAGCAGGCGGAGCGTCTCGGGCAAAAACTCGAGCAAAGCAGTCTGAAAGTCCTCCAGGCATGCCCAGATACTGCCTTCCTGAAGAAGGCTGCCTGTTGTAGAAGCGACCAAAGGCCCTGTTTCTATTGCCATATACCAGGAGCGGTCATTCACGGGGACATGGCTTGTCTGATCCAGCGGGATCGTTTCGAACATAAGATGCGGCGCACCTTTCTGTGCCACCCATGTCATACCGCTTCGTGAACTGAATAGGGCCCCTGCTCTCAGATCGTCTGAGTGGGTTGGCGATGCCAGTGTTTCAAATTCTTCAGGACGGGGCAGCAGCGTGCCGGCGCAATCCAGAAGATGGTCAACCCATTGATCTACACCGTTGATCAACCGCGAAACGCCAACGGCTCTGATCAGGTCCTCTGTCCAGGTATCATCGCCAAAATGGATGATCTCGGTATCGTGACCACCGACCGCAACCAGGGTCACGCCGTCATTCAAAAGACCAGACGCGTCGAACGCAACCTGTTCGCCATTATCTGAGACTGCCCGTTTCAGGTTTCCGCCAAAAACCGTGCCACCGGCAACGACATCGAACAGGAATTTCCTGCCGCCTTGAGCGATACCAGGTCCTGTTTCAGGTTTTCCCTGGTGGCCGGGCTTCTCCACGAGGAAAATCTGCACGTTTCCCTCGACCAGATAGAAGGCACCTGTCATTGATTTGAGATCGAGCGGTTCTGATCTGACTAAACGTTCGCTATGGCGGACCACGGATTTGTCCATCATCATGCCTGCATCAATCGCGCGTAAGGGCCATCGCTTGCCAACATGCTGTCGTGAGCGCCACGTTCGACAATCTGTCCCTGGTCCAGGACAATAATTTCATCACAATCGCGCACGGTACTCAGTCGATGGGCAATGATGAGGCACGAGCACCCCCGGCGTTTCAGGTTCTCGATGATCCGGTGTTCAACAACCGGATCCAGCGCGCTCGTCGCTTCATCAAGAATCAGAATGCTTGGTTCCGTTGCCAGCGCACGCGCAAGTTCAAGCCTCTGCCGCTGACCGCCTGACAAGTCGCGCGCACCTTCTTGAATGGTGCCCTTGTATCCACCTGGCCTTTGCATGATATCGTCATGGATTTCCGCATCGCGCGCAGCTTGGATCACCAAGGCCTCCGGCATGGTGGGGTTCCACATCGAAATATTGTCATGAATGGACCCTTCAAACAGAAAGATCGACTGATCGACGACCGTCACCGACCGGCGCAAACGTTTTCTGGATATATCTGAAAGAGGGGAACCGCTGATGCTGACCTCCCCTGACCAGGGCTGGTTGAGGCCGGAACATATTCTGCCGACCGTTGACTTGCCGCTGCCACTCGCCCCGACCAGCGCAACCCATGCACCCGGACGCAAGGAAAACGACAGGCCGTCGACCAGCGGTTTCTCGTTCACATTGTAGCCAAATCTGATATCGGCAACGCTCAGCGTTCCGACGAGTTTGCCTGTCACACCCAGCGCTGTCGCCGTGCCTTCAATTTCTGAGACTTCTGCGGCCTCGAATTCCGGGGATATGCCGTAAGCAGTCACGTCTTCGATCTGCTCAATCGATCCACCAGCCTGCCGAAGCGATGAAACGGCCGCTTGAACACCCCCGACCTGGCCGTTGAAATTCGATTGCAAGCTCATGAAGGCGAGAAGCATCCCGATCGTCAGATCGCCTGATAGAACCAGGACTGTTGCAAAGCCGAGCGTGAACATCTTGCCTGCGAAATCGACGACTTCCGGCACCAGCGCCATCTTTGCCTGGACACGCCCCAGTGCCTGGCCCGAATTGATGACGCGGGCATTGTTTCCTGCCCAGTTTTCAAAGAACATCTTGTCAGCACCGTTGACCTTTAGAGTCTCCGCCTGCGCGAGCCCCTGCAGCAGCTTCCCTGAGGCTTTCATCAAGTCCATCGTGTGCCTTCTATGATAGTCGGCGAGACGGTTTTGATTTGCCAGATAGGCAATTATCGAGATCGAGCTGGCCAGGACCGCGGCAAGTGTTAGCCAGACACTGTAAAGAGCCATCACCACCAGAAAGAAAACTATGGCCACCACGCCGACAACGAGCTGAACGATTGTCGCGCTGCCAAGCGATGCTATTTGCTCGGCCATATCAACTCGACTGGCAAGTACTCCTGGTGACCGCTGGCCGTAGAATTGTATCGGCAGCCTCAATAGCCTCCAGACATAGTCCGCTGCCGTCTTCGCCGTTATGCGTGAGGCGAGTTGCAGCAAAGCCCATTGATTTAGCCAGTTCAGAAAAAGTTGAGCTAGGAATATTCCAACGCCGGCAAACAGGAACACAATAATCCAGTCCCTCTGACCTCCGATGAGGTAATCGTCAACGAAGATACGCGTCAAACTCGGAACAACCAGACCCGGGATAATGAGCAGAATTCCCGTCATCGCCGCAAGAAACACAATAAGCCTAATGCCCTTGCTCATGCCCCAGATCGACGGCCAAACGGCGAGTGCGGCGCCCCCTTTTTCGAAGATCTCAGAGGGTTCAAAGGTCAGAACAACGCCAGAATACCTTTTGTCGAACAAATCGGGTGCGAGGGCATAACGCCCTCCTGCGGGGTCATTGATCTTGAAGTTACGGCCATCGAAACCCTCCAGTACGACAAAATGCGCCCTGTCGACGAATATGATGGCCGGTGTCCGGACAGTCTTGAGCTTCTCGACCGAATAGGCGTACCCCTTGGCGTTCAGTCCAAACAACCGGGCCGACTTGATGATCGATGACGCCTTGCTGCCGTCCCGTGATACCCCGCAAAGACTGCGCAGCTCGGGAATGGGAACCCAGCGGCCATGATAGGCCAGGATGATGTAAAGGCTGACGGCACCGCATTCGAGCGGGTCAACCTGGAACTGAACAGGTGTCTTGCAGACCTTTGACGGTTTGGTGCGCGTGTTTGTGGATTTCGCTGCCGCGTCCCCCATCACAGGCCGGAACCTGTAAATCCGATCTCCGCCAATACTGTTTCTGCGCGTGGAATTACAAGAGCAATGATTGGAATGCGATCAACAATGACCTTCGCATGCAGCAATGTGCCACTTTCCACCTGCTTGTCGAGACCTATGCCATTCGACCAGGCGTACTTGCTGACTGTCCTGTCGTCCCTGATCAGTTCGACAACGACTTCAAATGGCGGGCCATCCCGGGTCATGACGTCAACAAGACTGTTGTTGCGCAGCGTTGCCTGAATGCTTTCGCGGGTCGCGGGGATAAGCGACACTTCCAACACCCGTCCCACCAGATAACTGTCCCGCTCCAAACGCGCTGTAGCCGGAACGATTTGCACTGGCATGCCCGGCCTGAGTTTCTTGCCATCCGAAGAATTGGCGTAAAGCCTGGCTACAAGCTCCTGATCAGCCTGATCAGACGGCAGTGATACGACCCGCAAAATAGCTTGGCCCACTGAAACAATATCACCTGAACGAACCGAAACTTCCGCGACTGTTCCAGTAACATCAGATACGATTTCTCTTCTCCGGTCCGCTTCGGTTCTCAGCGTCGTGAGATCGGTCTGAACTCTGGCGATATCCAGATCCAAACCCAGTAATTCGCGAGCATCAGCAGTCGATAATTTCGCACGATCAGACATGACAGCGGCGAGCTCGCTGCGTGCATCATTTAATTGGCTCTCAGTCTCCAGCATTTCGCTTCGCGCAGCCAGATACCTTGGACGCGTGGTGATGCCACGGTCCAGAAGGCCCCGCATTGTCTTTTCGCTATCCTGATTGATGACCAGCGTCTTTTCGAGCGTCTCTATCCGCTGCCTGATACTGCGTTCGTTTTGCTCAAGCAGGGCGGATTGGGAAGCTGCGGTTGTTTGCTGAAATTCAGCGATCTGTTGTTTCTTGGCCAGCAACTGTTCCAGCTCGGCATTTTTGGACGCAATGCTTTCGGCAATCGAGGGCTGCACAATCTCGGCCACGGGATCGCCTTTTTGGATTTGATCGCCCACCTTGAATTCAAGGCTGGCTATTTGCCCCTGTGACGTCGCCGAGACTTCGGCAACGCCCGTTTTGGCAAGAATGATCCCTTGCGCGGTTATCTTGACCGGTGCGGTGCTATAAAAACTCCACACCACCACACCGGCCATCGATACAGCAAGAAACCAAAAGGCAAGCCACGCCACCGGTGCGCTAACCCTCACCAGTTGGTCAAGTTCTTCCGGACCGGGTGGGCGGACGATTTGGCGTTTTGCCATATTCTATGCACCGTTCAATCTACTATGTACGCCAGGTAGCCTAGAGCAAGCCAAGGTCTCTATATTTCTCGGGTGACGGCAAAGGCGGGATTTCCGTACCCCAATCACTTGATCCGGGGGGACCGGAGGGCACGGGTACCGTGCGAAATTTTTTATACCAGTCATCTGATGGTGGCATGCATCCGCCAGCAAAAATCCCCCCCGACACCCTTTCCAGATCGTCATCACTCAACTCGTCACCCTGCAAATCACCACTGGCTATCAGACTGGACCTCATGCCTCCCTTGAAGGCTGCGACTTCTTCGGGCACGACTTCAAAGCCACGAGACGTGGCAAATGCGGAAACGGTTGAATTCGAATCAATGTCGGCACCTGCCACCGCAGCGCCAAGTTCGGCAGTTAGCGCGGAATCCTGCAATGTGGCCTCCACGAATGCCATCAGATTTTCCATGCTCATCAGAACGTCTCCAGAAACATCAGAACGAAACGAAAAGGGGGCAATGCGCCCCCTCGGAATTTGTCACCTGGTTTTATCCGATGCCCAAAAAATCTGAGACGGGTGAGCCGCCGCCGGTAACAGCGCCGCCGATGGAAGCATTGCTTTCAACCCACCTCACGTCCTTTGCAGTCTGGCCCTTGCCGCGAGTGGCTTCGTTAACACTGACTCCAGCTGCCAGGACACTAACGGCGGCAAGAAACCAACCGCCAGAAACCGATTCCAGTTCTTCATCTGAAAGTTCGATCCCGGCATCAGGCGAATTTTTGGCGACTTCGGCTCTTATTGCAGAACGGACTTTCATTGCTTCTTCGGCAGTGAATTCGAGCCCATTTTGAGCACCAAGTTTCGAAATTGCTTCGCACTTCTGTTTTGGGTCAGAAACTCCGGAAATTGCCTCACCCAACGCTGCCATGGCAGCGTCATCACTTGTGACTTTGGACAGGAACTCACCAGCTGCTTCGATTGTCATTTTCATTCTCCCAATTGAACTAGTAACTAATACGTACGAAGCATGCGAAGCAACCACATGAGCAACATTGCTCAAATGTTGCATTTAAATCAAAAAACTTCGAATGAATGGAATTACCGACAAATAACGCCTTGTCACCCGGCAATATCCAATCGGTTATTTGTGTAGTGGTAGTCCCTGCATTTAGGCGCGGTCATGGTGCCACTTCATGTATTTCCGTCTGAAGGTTGATTAAAAACTGGCGCGTAAACATTATTGAATCTTGCCGATAATCTTGAAGACAGCCAATGCATCGGAAAGCTCGGCGTTTCGGGTGATCCCGAGTTTTGCATAGATCGCCTGGATTTGATTGCGAACGGTCCTGAGTGATTTATCTTGTGAACTGGCAATTTCTGTTGGTGTTTGCATTGCCATCAGCCTCCTGCAGATTTCCGCTTCCCTGGGTGTCAGCTGAAAGACATCCAGCAGAATGCTGTCATCGATGATGAAGGTATCTTTTTGGCCGATAAATATGGCGACGCGTGGCTGCGGTCCATAAAGCAAACTCTGCAAGTCGCTGTTTCGCGTGGTCGAGGATCTGAAAGGTATGATGCGGATAGATTGAAAACCCTCCTCCGTGTGACATCTGAAGCCACTGGGCAGCTGGTTTTTTGCCGCTGAACTTATCTTTTCGCGTAGCAAGGCAGTGTCATCATCGTTTGGCAAGGCAATGTAGCCCTTCGAATCCATCCTCAACGATTCTGGATCATCCAATAGGCCGTCTCCGGCGCTGTTTGCGATCAGGAATTTCCCTTTGTCATCAGTGACGATCGAGGGAATAACCAGCGCATCCATCAACCCGCTGAACTCGCTGGCGATCGTTCGTGTCACATGCAGCCTTCGAAATTGCTCCGTAGCACGCGAGAGATGCGGCGCCAGCAATTTCAACAAGGATCTCAGCGAGCCAATTTGTCCGTTTTTCTTTGCAGTGGAATAATAAAGGTTCAGAACCAATGAGCGTCCTCCCCCTTGCGCGATTACAAACCCAGTGACCGCATCAAGGCCTTGCGGTTGAAACCAGCTGCGAAAAAATTCGGTCTCATGAAATGAACCGTTGGGGAGAAGTTCAGATTGACAAAATACCTGACCGACCGGCAACCGGCTCTGTACCCGTGTCAGTTCGTTGCCGCATGCAAACTCCTCAGCATACCGCTCGAGCCATTCCTTGGATAACCCGGAAGATACGAAAACTTGATCCTTTTGACCGGCGTCCTGCCCGATCATTGAAACAGCAATACCTGGATAAAGTTCACAGAGGGCCTCGACGAATGCGACCCACTGGTTTTCGTGCATTGTGGATTCATAAATACAGTCTATCAGAGCACTGATCTTATCATTGCTCAGTTCCATAAAAATATTTCCCCCAAACTAGACGCAGCAAAACAAAATTCGAACCACGACTCGATAGTGTCATTTTCTGTTAGATAAACAACTTAATGAAATTTCAAATAAAATCATCTTTGATGATTGATTCTAAAAAT
Organism: Hoeflea sp.; assembly: GCF_039975035.1. Lineage (GTDB taxonomy): Bacteria > Pseudomonadota > Alphaproteobacteria > Rhizobiales > Rhizobiaceae > Hoeflea. The sequence goes on from NZ_JBDWHW010000200.1 coordinate 14,475, forward strand.
AGTTTTTATTTGGATGGACTTGTCAGTGGAAGACCAGGGTATGGTAGTCCTGTATCTCGCTGTATGAAATTCCAGCCCAGACCTATTTGGCCCTCCTGTCCGCAATCAGGGCAATTGGAACAAATGCCAGCAAGATTTGATGGAGAACCAGCTGTTCTCAAGTAGCATTGCGTGACGCGCGAAGAGGTTTCTGCAGCCCCCCGCAGGTACAATTGCATTTGGGCGCCAATACACGGCATGCCCCGGCCGACAAGGACTTTAACCTGATGCAACTTCGAGACAATTTCTTCTGGCTTTGGTCGCTTCGTGGACATTCGTGATCCTGCGTTTTCCTAAACATAATGGCGGATCACTTCAATGGGGGTGGATCAAAAGAGTTCCGAACTCTCATAAGGACCGAAGATTTCTCCCTTTTGCGCGAAAGCGCCTTAAAGGCTATCCTTTGCATGTACAACCAACGCAAATTTAGGCGTATTGTGTTCCCCGGCTTCGCCCATACCAAGCGGATAAAACTCTTCTCTTGTGATCATCTGATTGCACCCATTTCCGCAATTCGCAGTCGAATGACCACAAAAAAAGGCAGCCACTCAAAGGCTGCCCTCTGGGTTGGCGAAGAAATGTGAAGTTGTCAGTTGCATATCTTCCCATGCGTTATTGTCTGCTCCACGCTGTAGCCGGGCACCTCGAATGAAAAGATCCGATAGGTCTCCCCTAGGAACACATAACCTGCGAAAAAGAACGGCGCCCCGGTGTAAGCCTCAAAACCATTTTTTGCGTTCACCGTACCGCAGATCTTACCCGCCTCACCGCTGACGGGGAACACTCGAAAAGGTCACTAAACTGGCACTGAGACTGCGCTGTCGTTGCTTGTCAGTTCCGACTTGTTAAAAAGTTGGACGGTCTGATTACCAACAACAGGTCTTTTGACCTGGGTGATATGCTATACGAGAACCGGGCCATCCAAGGCAGAAAACACGTCAACTTCACCCCGCCAGCAATTTCAAGTCCTTCTTGCTGCCGTAGATCGTGAGGAAAGCGGTTTTGAGGTGATGCATCTGGATGCTGCCATGACCGCCTGTCATCTTCCCGGAAAAGTTAAGCAACCGAACGAGATCGCGCACGGATGTCTGCGGACCGTAGCGCCTCAGGGCCTCATAGGCGTCCCTGCCCTCTACATTAAAGTCGATGCCGATGCTGCAGCAGTCTTCTTCCGTTGGTGGACCAAGATCGACGCGCATTCCAAGACGGCTGACAATCTGCTGCAGGGCTGAATCATGGCTTTACGTGCGGGCAAGCCGCTTGTCATTGCCGCTGAGCACAAGCGAACAACCACTCAGCTCCTGAAGGCGCAGCAGTTCCCGGAGCGGCGCCAACTCCAGCATCTGGACTTCGTCCATGATCAGCATGGGACGCTGAGACCATGACCAGCACCCTTTGAGCCGTTCCTCCGCTGTATCTGCCAGATCGGCACTGTACTGATTGTACGCCGAGCCGCCGGTTGCCTCGACGATCATCTTCAGCATGCCCTTCATGCCCTTGCTCGGTTGTCCCACCTCGCAATAAAACGCTTCCATCGTCTTGGAGTAATGCCGAAGCGCCGTCGATTTTCCCATGCCAGGCTTGGAATTGATCAGTACCGGATAGTCTGGAATATCGCGGGCAATCTCCATTGCCTTCAGGATCTCGCGACTTGCAGCAATATCGACAAAACCCGTCCCGGACCGCCGCACGATCTGTTCATTCATGAGCCATGTCCTCTTAACGCGCTGAAGGCAGCCTCCCGATTTGCCGCGATTTCACGCCGCTCGCGTTCATCTTCGGTCAGCGAAGGCAGTATCTCAGAAGCCGGAAGGATCGCCTGAGCATAAACCTCCTCTCCTGTGACCCGAACCGTTGCACGAGGGCTGTCTGGTAAAATTGGCGACGCAGTCCGACCCAGCTCGACCAGAGCCGCACCAACATCAACATTGGGTACAGACTTATCGAGAGTTCTCAGAGCCCTATTGCGGCGCTTGACTCGGTCCGCCGAGCGTTTGGCGCCACGCGGATCATTGAATGCAAACTCTTCCTGAGGCGTAGCGATGCCGAGGAGTTCACCGTCCGGCCCAGTCAGCCTCAGCGCGTTGTAGCCATGGAACTGCGGGATATGCACCGTCACAGTGTCATGGAAACAGGTATCGAGCTCATCGCATGTCCAGGTCCTTCCACCGACCGAAATCCCGTGCTGGCGAACTTTCCGGGTCTCCGGCCTGGTGAAGACTGTATGCAGTCGGGACGGATCCATCACTGTTGCCGACCAGCCTTGCTGGACATGGGTCTCGAATGTTTGCCTTGGAGATTGGCCCTTCAACGCGCCGGATTGCGGCAGCACCTCATAGGCATTGAGCAGCTGTTTAAACAGGCTTTGAAAGCCCCTGAAATCGCCTTCGAAGGGCTTGGGAGGTTTGCCGAGCGTCGACCGTTTCGGGTTCATCCGGTCATCGCCGATATAACCGGGGCACGTCCTCAGGAACTGTTGCTCAAAATGACCGAACCAGGCCTCGATCGGCTTGGCAGATGCATTATAGGGCAAGGCCCGGATAACGCGGGACTTGCCCGGCTCCCCAACGACTGGAATCTGCAGCTGCATGGCATCATCCAGAAAGTCAGCGAAGAGATATTCTTTGCCGTTGTCGCAATACAGCGACTTCGGCAGACCAAAAGCTGAATGCTGCGCCATGGCAGCAAAGGCCTCGATCACATCAACATTGCGAACCCCGCCCTTGGTCTCGATGAAGACCAATTCGCACCAGACGCGTCTTGTGGCCATGTCCATGAAGGCCAGCAGCTTTGGCGTGCCTGTTGTGCCATTCTCGCGTGTCAGGAGAACATTGATGTGATGCACATCCATCACCACACAGTCCATTGGCAGCATGCCGTCGGTCGTGCGCTTGACGCGGGGCCGGTCGTCCTCACTGGCCTTGCGGTCATACTTGTGTCGGTAGACCTTGCTCAGATGTTGCTCAGACCGGATCAGGGATCTCGGCACCCGGCAGACACGCTCAAGCTCCGCCTGATCATTCAAGGCAAAGCCATTGGCAAGACTCATCTTCTTCAGATAATCCGATGCCAAAACAAGAACCACTTTGCCAACAGCCCCACCCTTGATCAGCCCCCTCACCTGCTGGCGTAAAGCGTCGGAGATCTCGGCCCTGGTCTCATTGTCGAAACGCTCAGAGACCGCATTGTCCCATGCGCGCGAGATGAAAACCCGCTTCCGGCCACGGTCGGAGCGCTTGGCACGTTTTAGCCCGAGTGGCCCTTCGGCTTCATAATGCTTGATCCAGGAATAAAGTGTTCGCCGCTTCAGAACGGTTGAATTACCATTCCAGTCGACAACCGTTTCACCTTCAAGCTGGATGATTGCCTTTCCGCGTTCGATCGAGCCCGCCTTGGTACCCAACAGATCTGCAAAGGTTTGCTGGAACCACGCGACCTTTCGGCTGAAATCTGAAGGAACCGAATATCTTATGGGAGTTGCGGACGCGCGCCCAGGACCTGAAGGCACTTTGCCAATGGTCTGAAGGTTAAGCGGCAAGCTACACACCATGACTTCATATGACAGGCCAGACCGTCCTCCGGTCCCATCAACCAATCTCACTTCAAGTTTCTGCTTTCGCCAAGGTTTTCCAGCATGAGCACGCTGGAGGGCCTGCCGCGCCTTGCGTGGTGAAATGCCGGCGCGGTCCGCGAATTCCAGAACGCTCAGCCACATCGCGGGGCATTCGACGCCATCAAACCAGCAGCAAGCTGAATCCGAGCAACGAGGGCTACTGCATTGGTGCTCTTGTTCTCTCCACTCAGGGACTGCTCGGCAGTTCGCCTCACAATTCCGTTGGCCCTGCACCATGCGTTCAGTGACGAGCCCTGTAATACAAAGCCTGCGCGCACAGCACGCAACAGCTGATCATTGGTTTTAAGTGAACGGTAATCCATAATATGCATCCTAACAGTCTGCATTTTGCAGCATGACAATCGCCATATCGAAGATGTCAAACAGAAGTCAGCATAATGCGGATCTTGAAAATATGAAAAAGGGCATAAAAGTAGACGCCAATGAGGTAATTGTTCGCCTCAAAACATCAACAAATACAAAGACTGACGTCGACCTGGCTATATATTTTGAAGTCTCCAACAAGGCAATATCATCCTGGAGAACGAGAAACTCCATCCCCCTGGAGTTCCTGCTGCAAGCCTGTGCCGGAACAGGAGAAAAGATAGATTACTTTCTTTTTGGCGAAGCATTTCCAAGACAGCAGACTGGTTTTCCCGATTCCGGAATTGATGACTTTCGAATTACGACGATGAAGCTAACTGGCGAACGGATCCTCATAGAGATTCTCGAAAAACATGCACCTGAAGAACTTGCCTTCATGGAACCGAAAGAAACATTGGCCGAAGGGGAGTCCATCGGCATGGCGATGCTGATTTTTGCCGATTATATCGAACGGGAGAAGAAGGCACTTGTAGACAGCGGACGCATGACGAACGACGAATTCAAGGAATATATCCGAAACGTCGACTGCTACGACCTCCCCTACTTTGCACGAGCGTTCAAACACCGAAACAAACAGGGTCCGCAATAGGTCCGCAATCGGATAACAGCCAGCCAAATGAAAAGCGTCAGCAGTTAAAAGCTACTTTTGTTTTCAATATGTTCCGTAATTAAACTGCACTGACTGATATTGCGGCCCCTACGGTCCGCAAACGAACCTTACCCAACCTGTTGAAAACAAACCACACTTGGTACTTTAGTGCCGTTTAATTCTGGCCAAAAGCTCATCGTCCAGTGCCGAATAATTCTGACAATCACAGTGCCAACTATCTCTGACAACTGTACATGTCAGAATTAATTGGCATTGGCCGTAATTATTCGGCACCAGAAAGGTTTTGCCGGGATAAGGCGGGATTTGACGGTTTTGAGTTATGTTAGTGTGCCGAAATCATATTCCGAGTGACGGGAGTGGGCGTCTCTCTCCCACAACCAGTTTTTCTTAGAAAACTGCAGTCCACAAATAGCGTTCAAAAACGTCAATAGCGACCTTAACTTGCACGAAGGGTTGTTCACCGCCTACTAGTGGAGATTGGGCTTCAGTTTCATACTTCATTCGCGTATGGCGAAGATGGGTGAAATCCCTCTTAAGCAATTAAACAATCTGGCCCCATAGGCGCTGACGGAGAATCCTCTACTCAAAACATAGGGCGAAAGAAGACGCCCTGTTGGCGAGAAATGATGCTGGTACCGGCCAACTATGCAGGCGCGGTTCTTGTTTATCTGCCTGGAACAGAAGCTATTCGGCTCTTCTGTTCATCCATCCGAACCGGTACTCGCTGAAAGAAGTTCATAGTTTTCAAGGACAATCTGGCTTCTGCTAACCGATATCAGTCCCTTCTTTTGAAACTTGTCCAATGTCATTGTAACCCACTGACGCGTTGATC
>NZ_JBDWHW010000201.1:0-9984 GCF_039975035.1 Hoeflea sp.
TCTGAACCTACACTTGTCGATCGCCGATGCCACCAACAACCCGATGTTCCGTTCCTTTCTGGAGTCCTTCGGAAATAGTGCCATCCCGCAATCCAAAATCGTTGATCGAAGCGCGATGGACAAGCTTCTGGCTTATCGCAATTTCATTCATGGTGAGCATGAAGCCATCTTGCACGCTATCGCGATGGGCGATAGCGAAGGCGCTGAAACTGCCATGCGCGCGCATCTAAAAGGTGGGCAAATGCGGTATCGAGAATTGCTGATGGGCGCACGCATGAATCAAGAGGGAGATTGATGTTGCATGATTTTGCGGCTGCTTTAGCTCATCTTGAAGGGCAACCGATGAGGTTTGATTTCCTTATACTAAGCATTTTCTTGGATCAAATCGATGGTAGCCAAGGCCCGATGCTGCCGTTTACGGAAGATCCCGACGCTGCAGCGCAGCTTCTTAAGTGCGGACATCGGTAAGCCGCATATGATCATGATGACGCCACCGAGCAACTTAAATCTATTTTGGGCCAGCCCCCGTGAGTTATGCGGCACTCTTCCATTTTAACGGGGTGACGTAAACGATGTTATCACCAACACTAACCATCACATCGCCGTCCTGAATATTTATCTGGAGCTTCATCGCGCGGCTTGCCAGTTTTGCCAGTTCACCCGTGTCTTTCTCGGAAAAATTTATCACTTGAAGATTTTCAAAACGGGAAGTGCTAGTTTTGATCTTGTCCCACCAAATCTCGGCCGTCCTGCCGCCGTAAGGGTAGACGATCACCTTGTCAGCTTTGCCACATGATTGGCGCATCACTTTTTCGCTGGGAAGCCCGAGGGCCACCCACACATCAAGTTCGCCGCTCAGGCTTTTCTGCCAAATGTCCGGCTCGTCATCCGTCGAAAGGCCCCTTGTCATATCCAGATGCTCATGGGCATTTAGCGCAAAAGCTACAATACGCACCATCAGCCGTTCATCCGTCTCTGAGGGGTGTTTGGCAACGGTCAGCTTATGGGTGTCATAATAGTGACGATCCATGTCCGAGACTGAAAGTTCGACTTTATAGATAGTGGCATTTTGCGCCATGATATGTCCCAATAATTCGAAGATTAGGATGCTTACTGCGTCTGATGACATTGTGAAAGCAGATAAAAAGGCCACGAAAAAAGGGGGCCGAATAGGTGTCGTAAAGTTGTGTGAGCTAACTGCGTATGATGTGTGGTCCGTATCAGGTCAACACCTTCAAGGTGGCGTCTGAACCGGGGTAATACAATACAGGTATGGCATCTCCCCTGGAGTTAAGCGGTATCCGCGGCGTAACTGGCAAACCCTTCGCCTAGTCAGAGCGGGTCCCCGGACGGTCATAGCCGAAGTGTCAAAGGCGCGGAAAATGGGGCGTTAAATTGGCCCGCGCAGGTTGGTGCGCGGAAAAAGATCAAGGGCTAGAAGCGACCCAAAGCTGCCAATAGCAACTTAGTAGTCGAACGTCGGCTTCGGGGATGGCGCAGTGGGGGGCCATACACATCAGCTGACAGTGTCTCCCCTAACTCAAGCCAAGCTGAATGCAAAGCCGCCTGTTCGTCGCCAACACGATTTATTGTGACCATACGGGTCTGCCATTGAAATCCTGATGCCCAACCCGAGAAATGAAAAACATTCGCGCATTTCCGTGGATTGCCGCCATCAAGACCCACAACAAACAATTGGAAAACCCAGCCGGGATGTTCGACGGTCTTTCCGACTCGGCTGAGACTGGGCTGCGTTGGTTTCTGGCGACTATGTGCGGGGGGTGAAGACTTTACATGAAGAAAGATGCTGAACTTGATGAAATCCTGGATCTCCTGACAATTCTGATTGAAGAGGAGGAGGAAACTCTAAAACGGACGTGCGCCTTGCTCGAGAAATTCGCGGATATCAAAAGTGAAGATACTCGATCCTGCGGAGTAGCGGAATGACATGATCGCTGTAACCGTTTTGCGCCCGGTCGAAGTCGGAAGCATAGTTGAAATCGATGGTGACCATAGCACCATCGTAAGATGGCCGCTTGATCTCAATCTGAGGAATTTGCCATTCGGGAGTTGGCCGCTTTATTGCGGCAAAGAAAGATGGCCCAAGCCACCGTCAAATCAGTTCAATCCGTTCAAATAACCTGACGCAGAACCACTGCCGGACATGGAGAAAAAGACGCCGTTATTGCGCTTAGCGCTGTTTGGCTTCTGCCGGTACTTGTTCCTCAAAGCCTCTGCTGCAATGGAAGCCCCAACTTCAAGGTTTGAATGGTGTTCACCTAGGTTTGGATCAATCAGGCCATGTTGGTAGCGGTCGATAAGCGATTCAGGTAGATCAACCAGCCAGAAGTTTTCATCCGAATGGAAGGACAGAAGGATCGTATAAGGGTCAATCCCGTGTTCTTTGATCATTGTTTCAAGCAAAACCGTGCCATTATCACGTGAAAGCCCCAACTCATCGCGAATGGTATTGGATGCCACAGTATATCTGTAGGCGGGTGGTGCCCTTCGCGGCAGCCGAAAGAACAGCGGCGGCTTTTCAAGCAGGTTGGGGCAAAGGGCACCAATCTTTTCGATGAAGACTGTTCCGACGCCGAAATCATCGCCATGAAAGGCAACCATGTGCTCAACCGATTTGTAGGCAATGTGTTCGTGCCCTGCGAATTCGGCTGAACTCCCATCGCCAATCCAAACGTCGTTCTGGTAATCGACATCCAAGAGCGTGAACTCGCATCCGGTTATCCCGATGCTGAAATTCCATTGGTGCTCAAATAGCCGATTTTTGTCGCCCGGATTGGACATGAGGATCTTGATCCCTACGACACCAAAGGGTGCTTCGCTTGAGATCATTTTTTGAACGGCCCCGTCTTGGATATCGAAGGTGGTGGAAGTGTTCCACAAGTCGATGAGATGAGATTGGAACTCTGAAGCGATCGTATCAATCAGTCTTTCGACGCGGCCCTTACTTGGTGACACATCAGTCTCCGGTTTCTGTTTTGGTCACTCACTTTGCCAAACCATTATATGTCATCTGAGCCTTGTCTGTAACTCCCTGCTTGTGAAAACAGCGATCCTGAAGCGATTTCGTGAAGTCTTGCGTGGTCCACCGATGACATCGCCAACAGTATTGGGGGCTGCCAGCAAGCGCCTGGTCAGATGCATTGTCGCCCGAACCGCACGATCGCAATTCGCCCAAAATGAATGTTTGTTGATATTCAGATGGATGCCTGAACCGGACATGTCAATTGACCCGGAAACTCCAAAAGTTTTTTCGGAAATTTGACCACAGACAGCGCGGTTAAATTCGGCCCATGGACGAAGCCGCTCGCGCGGCAATGGTGCCTCTGGCGGGCGCTTTACGCTGATCTTCACGGCGTGATTTGGGGATAGTCGGTTCTGTCTGACGATTGGGGTGTTCTAAATCATCAGACAGGAGGTTCCCATGACGGAGGAGAGAACCACGCCGCTGCGCGAGCGGATGATCGAAGACATGCGCATTCGCGGGATGGGCGACAAAGCCCAGAAGGCCCATATCCGGGCGATCAAGGATTTCGCAGGTTTTCTGAGGCGGTCCCTGGACACGGCCTCGCCGGAGGATTTGCGCGCGTACCAGCTTCACATGACCAATGCGGGGGTCTCACCGACCACGTTCAACGCCCGTATCGTGGCGCTGCGGTTTTTCTTTGGCATGACCTGCGGGCGCGAGGACATGAAGCGGTACATGCAGTTCCGCACGCAGCCGCGGAAGTTGCCCCTGGTGTTCAGCGTCGAGGAGGTGTCCGATCTCCTGATGGCGGCGCCTGGGCCGGGCCTCAAATACCGCGCCGCCCTCAGCATTTCCTATGGCGCGGGTCTCAGGGCCGCGGAAGTGTGCAGCCTCAAGGTCAGCGACATTGACAGCGACCGGATGCTGATCCATGTCGAGCAGGGCAAAGGGCGCAAGGACCGCAAGGTGATGCTGTCGCCCGGGCTTCTGGACCTGCTGCGCGATTACTGGCGCGAGGCACGGCCGCAAGGCTGGCTGTTCCCGGGCAAGCCGAAGATCAATCCGATTTCGCCGCGTCAGTTGAACCGGGCCTTCACCTCGGCCAAGACCATGGCCGGTATTCCCGACCTTTCGGCTTCCACACGTCGTGTTGCGGCGGCGGTTATCGATCATTTCAACAAGCGGACCGGTCAATGCGATCCAAGCATTGGAAGGCTCATTAAGCTCTTAAAGATTAGCCGTGCCGCAGTGCTCAGAGCGACGAATGAGCTGGATCAACTCGGGCTGATCGAAAGGAAAAGTCATGGCGGCAAATCCCACCGAACGGCCTATTTACCAAATTGGCAGAAATTCCGAGCTTTTGTCGAAGACTGGGATCATGGAATGAAGACCGGAGACGGGCCAGTTGAAGGACGTTCTAAGGTCTCAGAACTGAGACCATCACAGTCTCAGCGTCGAGACCTTAAGGGTCTCAAAAATGAGACCCAAACCCTTCGAAAGAACCCTTCAAAGAAACCCATCGAAACTGACCAAGCTGAAACACCAGCAGCTCAAAATAGCGAACTGAACAAGCGAAAAGGCGCAAGCAGGCTTTTGAAAAGAACCGATTTGCAAAGACAGCAATCCTTTCTACTTCCCGTCAAAGGTGGACGATCTCAATCCCGGTTTGAAGTTTTTAGAAAGAAGGCGCAACAACGTTGGGAGAATGACCTCATGAGACAAGGCATAGAGCGAGCCGAGGCGGTCATGGATTGGCTTACGAATGAAGCAATAGAGCGGGCAACCGAAGCTGAGTTGACCACACCGGGAGGCGGGTTGGAATTCATCCTCAGTGAAATGGGTAGTCAGCAGATCAGCGCCTGACCAGGGTCCTTTTAGAAAGGCCTTGTCTTACGAGGCTATTCGCGACCGCAGGGTTTGGGCACGCGCTATGTATTTCAAAGCGTTAGGATGATCTTTATGTTTATGTTTCGACCTCATTCAGAAAGTAGGCCAGGCGAGTCTCGGTGGTGGTATGACAGGGCAAACACTACCGGAAGACTGCTCCCCAACCGCGAACCCAATGTCTGCTTCGCGTTCCCATTTCAGACGTTCGCCAGTAGTTGATCCGGTCCCCTTGGCAGCCGTTTCATGCAATTTGTACAAAGGTCCTTAAAGGGCGGGGAACGGACATTTGCCGCAGCCGCGAAGTTAGCTGGCACGATTGGCTATAGCGGTCATTCGCTGCAAAAACCACCTGCCAGCAGCACCAAATGGCTGCGATGCGGACGAAGCAGGCATTGGCAATTCTACCCTGAGGCGTTATCCAGCCAGTATGGGGTCGGTTCCGGCTGGGGGCGGAATGACACTCTAAGTATCGCTGGCTGAGGTGTCCGCCAGATCAAGTCTGGAGTTTTAAAGATGACCGTTTTCGGCGGAGCCTTCGAAGACGATAAATTATTAGATATTCAATTTTTGGTTGTAAAAAATTAACCACTAGATAAAGTCTACCTACACTTAATAGTTGCTGTTGGGGGCTCAACTGTGTCGACTTATCTTCGTGGTCTATCAATTTTAGCTTTCTCATGGGGTGCCGCCGGCTGCGCAGCGTTCCCGGCTTCTAATATCCCTGGTCTCTACGCTTCCCCAATTTTCATAGGTGATGAAATAAAGAGCAGCGATGTCTTACAAGCAATTACGTGCCAAATATCTGAGGGTGTTCGCGGAGTAGACCAGCTGAAATCGACGGTCTACGCCGGAAATGAATCAGCAAAAGCTTTTATATATCAAGGCGGTAATGGGAGTTTTTCGGGAACGGTTGAAACAAAAATAACAAATAGCGCAAGCGTAAAATCCTCCCTAATTCTTGCAGGATTACCAACCTCGGCAACAGGCAATGACAGTACATTGGGGCCAGGGCTGGAAGGAAACTTGGGCACAACAACCAAACGACAGGATAAACTTACCTTTTCGATCACGCCCAACGCAAATCGCGCCAATGACCATCAATGCCAGAAACTGAAAGTTAGATTTTCCGACAACGACATAGCGGAGTCTTTGGTCTCACACTTCGTAAATACCGTCGAAGCTGCGACGGGTGCGCAGACGAAGACATTCAACATGAAGAGTGTTGATACCACTCTGACGTTCATAATTACGAAGACAATTGGGGTTGATGTTGGTGCAACAACTTATCCTGCGGCACCTTATACTATCAATTTTATTCCCAGTGTTGACGCTTCTAGAACAAGAACTGGAACTTACGTTCTCAACTTCAAGCTTCCGACAGCACAAGCAAACGAGGATAACGCGAAGCGTCTTACTTATTGCAGAGGCAATGGTATTGATCAGACGTGCGAGGAAGTGCCTTACTCGCAGCAACAGAAGGAAGATTACTTCAAGAAACTTAAAGAAAGTACGCCCAAGATTTCAACATCGAATGGCCTAAACACTTTTTCTCTCGGCACGGATACAGTGACAATTACTCCCAGGCCGTTGCCTTCTCTTAATGAAGGGCCGGCATTTTAGGTTCCCGAAAAGTTTAAATTCTCAGAATAATAATTACACAAATGACATTATTGAACTATTTGAAAAAAATATTCTAATTCTTGTAAGTAATTTTGAGGAAGTCGAAGACAAAAGGACGAAAAATCCAATATAGGATGCGTAAAATGTTAAATCGCAGAGAATTGAACAAGCTTGCGCTTTCGAGCGCACTGATAATGACTGCCCCGGGAGCAGTAAAAAGTTTCGCCGCAGGCAAACCCGTCAGGCTTCCGTTGCACGAATTTGTAAAGGATGATCGACTGCTCAAGGCACTGCGCCGCGGCGTCGATGAAATGAAGAAGCGCAAACCGTCTGATCCGCTCAGCTGGTTCTATCAGGCCGCAATCCATGGCGTGACCAACCAGATGGTGGCGGAAGCTGCCAAGGACGATCCTAAAGTCCTGGATTTGGATCGCAAGAAGCTCTGGAACCAGTGTCCGCACTACGGTCAGAACTCGGCAAACTTCCTCCCCTGGCACCGTGCCTACACCCATCATTTCGAGGAAATACTCCGGTTGCACACGGGCGAGAGCGATTTTGCTATTCCGTACTGGGAGTGCTCACGGGCCGATCAGCGCGATTTTCCGCGCGAATTCGGCATCAGCATGCTGGACGGCGCGTTCAACAAGGTGCCTAATCCGCTCTTTCATGCAGAGCGTGATTTCTTTCTTTGCCGTTACGAGCACCCCCATACCGACCAGGTTCCGTTGACGACCCTGAGTCCCAGGGCGGTCGATGATTCTCGGGCACTCGGTGCGCCCACATTTTTCGGAGAAGATGAAGCGAGTGGTCTCGGCGGAGGTGTCTACGATGACAATCCGGACACGCGCGGAATATTGGAACAGGCGCCACACGATCAGATCCATCGTGCGGTTGGCGGCATTGTAATCGGCACCGACGGCGAGGGAAATTCGACGGGCTCCATCGGCGGCATGGCCATCCCGATGACGGCCGGCTTCGATCCGATATTTCCGATACACCACGCAAACATCGACCGCCTGTGGATGGTCTGGTCTTGCATGAACGGTAAAACCTGGGGTCCGCTGCCGGATCAGGAATGGTTCGACGAAAAGCCTTGGTTCTTCCACGACACAAAGGGTGGAATCGTGAACCGGTCTCGCAAGGAGTATTTTGATCATCGTGCTCTTGGTGTGCAGTTCGCGTACGAAGACATGAACTGCAAGCCGCTTGAGCTGCCGGACGAGATCATGAAACCGCAACTTGTCGCCGCGAGCAGTCCGGCAAAGTCCTCGGCTCGTACTGAAACGGCAGTCAGGATCGACCAAGGGCATACGGTTGATCCCAAGCAAACAACCGTTGTCCAACTGTTCGCCGACGGGGCCGTGGAAGATGGCCACGCATTGGCTTTTGCCGACGCCGAAAAGCGAATAAGCGCAAGCCCAGGAAGAGTTGTGCTACGCATTCACGACATCAAGGCCAATGGTTTGTCCTCTGATGGTCTCGACGTCTATCTGATTCCGCGCAGCGCCAAAGCAACCGGGCTCATGACAAACGATCCGGGCTATCTCGGGTCGGTAAATTTGTTCGTACACTCGATGAAGAAGTCACGTGCGTTCGATCAGAGGTTCGATGCCACAGACGCGATTTCGAGCGCCGGCGTCGGCATGGAGCAGATGCAGCTTGTGTTCGTTCCTTACGCGCTCACGACCGCTCCTAAAGTGGAGGTGGGGTCCCCCGTACCGTTTGGTTCAAAGCCTGTAACATTCGGCTCGGTGTCTGTTTTCATCGTGGAAGAATAGTATCGCCTTTCCATCTTGCCCGCATGGCATGCGGGTGGTGAACCGAGGGATCAAACACGCACCAATTAACAACACATGGGGTCCATCTGCATAAAGGTACGCGAGGTCCCACAGGAATTTGGGCTATTTTTGGGAATACCTGGAAGCTGGTCAATTTCGGCGGTCTGATGGGGGTCGATTCCGGTAGGGGGCAGGATCGTACACTAACGATCGCGCCCAGATCGGTCTGAACAAAGGCGAGGCTCATCATGCGCACAAAAATGCTTTGCGCATTGGTAGGCAAGGCGAAATCCGCGACCGAACCACCGAAGGGCAGTATTACCGGATCGCCGGGCTGAACCTACTCACGGCGATTATCGTCTACTGGAATACTGTCCATCTTGGCCATGCTGTCGCCGAACGCCGGAATGAAGGCCTGGATGTGACCCCAGAGCTTTTGGCCCACATCTCACCCTTGGGCTGGGCTCAAATCCTGCTAACTGGCGAATATCTTTGGCCCATCGATGACCTGCCGTTAAACTTTCACCCAGCCGCGACCGGAGCCTGGTTGGTATTTACGCCGATCGGCGCAGGTTGAACAATCGGCCGACGCGCGGAGTTATCATCTCACGTAGCGGGGCGGGCGATTGCAGTGGTCAGCATTCGCGCATAATCAGCCGGGGTCTGGTAGATCAAGGCAGAATGCGGGCGTTCGGTGTTGTAGTCGGCGGCCCAGGCAGCGATGACGATACGGGCGTGAGCCAGGTTGCGGAACATGGTCTCGTTGAGCAGTTCATCCCGCATGCGACCGTTGAAACTCTCGACGAAGCCGTTCTGCATCGGCTTGCCCGGCGCGATGTAATGCCATTCGATCCCGTGCTCAGAACACCACCACAGGATGGCGTTACTGATTAGTTCGGTTCCGTTGTCACTGACGATCATTCCGGGCTTCCCGCGGCGCTCGATCAGGGCCGTGAGTTCACGCACGACACGGCGCCCCGAGATCGAGGTGCCCGGGATCGCGGCGAGACATTCACGGGTGGCGTCGTCCACCACGTTGAGCACCCGGAAGCGCTGGCAGTTGGCGAACTGATCATGCACAAAATCGAGCGACCAGCGCGCATTTGGCCGTGCCTCGACCAGGATCGGTGCCCGTGTTCCAACGACCTTGCGCCGAGCCTTCCGTTTGCGGGCCGTCAACCCTTCCTCGCGGTAGAGCCGATAGATCCGGTTGATCCCGGAAGGCTCGCCCTCGCGGCGCAACAAGACGAAGAGCCGTCGATAGCCAAACCGGCGACGTTCATTCGCCAAGTCCCGCAGCCGACCGCGCAGCTCCGTATCCGGAGCACGCTGCGCTTGGTAGCGGATCATCTTGCGATCTGCCCCGGAAATCCGGCACGCCCGCCGTTCCGAGAGCCCGAACAGGGACCTCAGGTGCGCGACTGCCTCGCGCTTCACGGCAGGCGTCAACATTTTTTTGAAACCAGCTCCTTCATTGCCGGCATCTGATTGCCAGCCGCCTTCGCAGATGCAACGAATGGCTGCTTTGGCGGGCTGCATCGCAACGCCATTTCAGCAAGTGAATGACCGCTGAGGGCCGGAAGCGCCTGTGAACAGACGACTGTTTCGGGCGGAGTGAGGACGGTCGAGTTTCGGGAGCAAAGTCGATAAAGCGGACAAAGCGACCAAAATCTTAACTGGACTAAATCTCTCAACAGGCCCTGAGCTGTAATT
>NZ_JBDWHW010000202.1:0-62281 GCF_039975035.1 Hoeflea sp.
GTACTTCGTCGTCCAAACCAAATGGTACTTGCAGTCCCAAACAGTATGGCTCCCACGTTTGTTGAATTGCATCCAAGGATGCTACTGCATCCCGTCGCCTAAAGGCGAGGGGTTTACGGATCCCCTAACGGGGACTCTAAAGAGAGCGACAACAGCAGCATCAGCGAGGAGATCGCGTTGACCTCCGGTGTGACGCCGGTTCTCACCAAACCGAAGATGTAGATCGGCAATGTGGTCGAACCCGCACCACCGAGAAAAAATGTGGTGACGAAATCATCAAGCGATATGATGAAGGCCAGCACAAGCCCCGAAAGGATTCCCGGAACAAGCTGCGGCAGCGTCACACGCCAGAACGCCCGAATCGGGTTTGCATACAGATCCGCAGCCGCCTCGCCGATTTTCGGGTCCATGCCTTCCAGCCGCGCGCGGATCGGCAGATAGGCGAAAGGAATGCAAAACACGATATGCCCGATAATCACGGTGCCGAGCCCGAAGGTGAAACCCAGGCTCGCAAAGAACATCAGGGTTGCGACCGCCGGCACGATCTCGGGGACCGTGATCGGCAGCGCGAAAACCGCGTTGATGCCGGCCTTGCCGAGGAACCGGTCATTGCTCGCCATCCTCAGCGCCGCCAGCGTCGCCAGCGTCGTCGCACTCACCGAGGCAACAGAGGCGATGATCAATGAATTGGTTGCAGCGGCAACGATGTCGCGATTTGCGAATGCGACGCGGTACCAGTCAAGCGAGAACCCGGTCCACACCGTGACCGTCCGGTTCTCGTTGAACGACAACGCGATCAGGATCAGGATCGGCAGATACACATAGGCAAAAAACGCCGCGGTGGCGGTAAACAGCCCCGGCCAGTGCCGCGCGTCACCGGGAAAAGCGCGGCTGCGGAATGGATTGAGCTTCATTGCGATCCCTCCAGTTCACCGCGATAGCGCCGGGCGTAAAGCCCCAGCGAGATCAGCACCAGCGCCAGCAGGAACAGGCCAAGCGCCGCCCCGAACGGCCAGTTGCGCGCACCGCCGAACTGAAACCCGATCAGGTTGCCGATCATCATCGTCTTGCCGCCGCCCAGCAGTTCGGGCGTGATGTAGGCGCCGAGCGCGGGCACAAACACCAGCACGCAGCCGGCGACAATACCCGGGTAGGCCAAGGGCAGAATGATCCGCCGGATCGTCTGCCAGCGGTTGGCGTAAAGATCGAACGAAGCCTCGACCAGCCGGAAATCCATTTTCTCAAGGCTTGAATAGATCGGCAGCACCATGAACGGCAGGAACGAATAGGTCAGCCCCACCGCGACCGCAAACGCATTGTGCAGCAGCGGCAGCGGCTCGGAAATGATTCCGAGCCACAACAACACGGAATTGATCGTGCCATGATCACGCAGCAGCAGGATCCAGGCGTAGTTGCGAACCAGCAGATTGGTCCAGAACGGCAACGTCACCATGAACACCAGAACCGCCTTCCATTTGCGGTCGCGGGTCGCCATGAACATCGCCACCGGCAACCCGACAGCCAGCGAAATCACCATGGTCAAAAACGACAGCCAGACCGAGCGCAGGATGATGAACATGTAGTTGAAGTTCAGCACCAGCGTGCCATCAAGCTCGCTTTCGAAGAAGAGCCTGACATAGGCCGCCGCAGTGAATTGGTCCCACAGCACACCGCCGGAATAATCGCGCCCGCGAAACGAGATGTAGGCCATCAGTCCAAGCGGAATGATCATGAAGACGGTGATCGCCAGCAGCGCCGGCCCGATCAGCAGGGCGCGAAACAGGGTGGTCTTGCCTGACCGGGTCATGACGGTTCATCGACCAGAACAGAGACCGAGGCGGCATCGACCGACCAGCCGACATGATCGCCCTTGGCGAAGGACTGAATCTGGGCCGTATTGTTCTGCGAACGGGCTCGCATTTCCAGCCCGTCGGCCAGCTTGAGATAAAAAATCGTGTCCGTGCCGTGATACACTACATTGGTGACAACGCCGGGCAATTTGCCTGCGGAGGACGCCGAAAGCGCGATGCGTTCCGGCCGGATCGCAAGTATGGCACGGTCGCCCTTTTGCACGGCCCTTGCTTCATCGGACCGCAGGGTGCCGACACCGGCGATTGCGTAGTCGTGCCCGCCCATCGCTTCGACCGGCAGCAGGTTGATTTCGCCGATGAAGCCCGCGACGAACCGGTGCCGCGGCTTGTCGTAGATATCGCGCGGCGATCCGATCTGCAGGATCTCTCCGCGATTCATCACCGCGATCCGGTCCGACATGGTCAGCGCCTCGTCCTGATCGTGGGTGACGAACACAAAGGTAATTCCGGTGTCGGTCTGCAGTCGCTTGAGCTCCAGCTGCATTTCCTTGCGCAATTGCAGGTCAAGCGCTGACAGCGGTTCGTCAAGCAGCAGCACCTTGGGCTGCGGCGCCAGCGCGCGGGCCAGTGCCACGCGTTGCTGCTGACCACCCGAAATCTGGGTAATCCGCCGATCGGCCATCGCCTCAAGCCTCACCAGCCGAAGCATCTCGCCGGTCACGGCTTCGATCTCGTTTTTTGGACGGCCAAGCATCTCAAGCCCGAATGAGATGTTCTGAGCCACCGTCATGTGCGGAAACAGCGCGTAGTTCTGAAAAACCGTATTGACCGGGCGCTGATAGGGAGGCTTTGCCGAAAGATCCATTCCGTCGAGCAGAACCTCGCCGGAAGTGGGATGCTCAAACCCTGCAATCAGCCGCAGCAGGGTGGTCTTCCCGCAGCCAGAGGGTCCGAGCAGGGTGAAAAACTCGTTCTTCCTGATATCCACCGACACATCGTCCAGCGCCCGGAAGGCGTTTGCCCCCGAGCCAAACACCTTGCTCAAGGATCTGACTGAAACCGCGCAATGATCCTGCGCTAACGAGGGGTCTTGATTGGATGATGGCTTTGAGGTGCTCAATGGCGCTCCTTGAAATCTCGGCATTTTGTCAAGGCCTACCGTGCGACACGCTCACCGGTGGCTCCAAAGCCTTGAGAATAAGCCATTTTCACCATTTTTCAGGCAAGAAGATATTGAATGATCGTTCAGCAATTAGGTCGGGATGTCAAGTTAAAGGCCCGACTTCCGCCGACAAAGGCACTTTCCCCGCGCTGAACCGCCAGCCGTTTCCGCACCCCTGGAGGCCGTCCATTGTTGCGTGGTGACCCACTTGCGCGGCGATGATTCCGGTTTGGGATCAAGCTATTGAGAAAATCCTCGACGGCCATTTGATTTATATCAATGACTGCTTATATTGCGTCGGGCAAGTCCTTGACGACGCTGGAATTAGGGAGCCGTTTGAACCATGGTTGACATGTCCGTTACTGAGCCGGACCGGCTTGAAAATTTCCCCGTTACGTTTTTTGCCGTGATGATGGGCTTGCTGGGACTCGTGTTGTCGCTGACTGCAGCCGAAAAAGCCGCTGGTGCATCGGACGCCGCATCGCAGTTAGTTCTTGGCGCGTCGGTCGCGGTCTTCGCGGTTCTGGGGTTTTTCTACGGCCTCAAACTCCTGCGACACCCGTTGGCGGTGAAAGCCGAATGGGATCATCCGGTGCGGATCGCGTTTTTCCCGACAATTTCGATATCGTTGCTGCTGCTCGGAACCGCCCTCGCTCCCCGGATGCCCGACCTTGCATTTGTTGTGTGGAGCGTTGGTGTCGCAGCCCAGGCCATCCTGGCGCTTAGCGTTGTCGCCAACTGGATCGGCCACCGGTCTTTCACGCCAATCCACCTGTCGCCGGCCTGGTTCATTCCGGCGGTGGGCAATGTGGTGGTACCGCTGGCCGGTGTTCAGTTCGGCGCGGTTGAGCTGTCCTGGTTGTTCTTCGCAGCCGGGCTTCTGTTCTGGATCGTGTTGCTCACCCTGGTGAGGAAGCGGCTGATTTTCCATGAACCGCTGCCCTCGCGGCTGATGCCCACGCTGGTGATCCTGATCGCGCCGCCGGCGGTGGCCTTTGTCGCCTGGGTTCGGCTGACCGGCGACATCGACGCCTTCGCCCGTATCCTGATCAATATCGGCTACGTCTTCGCGCTGATCGTGCTGACCCAGGGCCTGCGGTTCTTCCGGTTGCCGTTCGCCCTGTCCTGGTGGGCGCTGACCTTTCCGGTGGCTGCCCTTTCGGTCGCCTCCTTCGTCTTCGCTTACGAAACCGGATCTCAAACTCACAGGGTCATCGGCTTTGGGCTGACGGTGATTTTGGCCTTTGCGGTTGCCACCCTTGGGGTGCGTACGGCACAGGCCATCCGGGCCAAACAGATATGCCGTTCGGAATAGAGCACCATGAAGCGCCCGATCTTCCCAGACCGAGCGCTTCCGAATCGTAACGACCGTTCCTGAAAACCGCCTACTCGGCCGTTTACGTTGTTGCTGCAGCAGCGTCCGGTTTGCCGCCAAGTCCGACGCGCGCCTTCATCCTCCGCCACCAGGCGGTGATCTTGCTGTCCTTCGACCGTGTGACGATCATCAGCAGCGACGGCGTCACCACAAGGGTGAGAACGGTTGAGAACGCCAAACCGAACACGATCGCGCTCGACAGCGAGACCCACCACTGTGTCGACGGCGCGCCATAGGTTGTTTCATGCGCCATGATTTCGAGATTGAAGCCAAACGCGATCGGCAACACGCCAAGGATTGCGGTAACGGCGGTCAGCACCACAGGCCGCGCGCGCTCGCGGCAGGTCTCCAGGATGGCATCGAGCTTGTCGACGCCCTCGCGCCGCAGATGGTCGTAGGTGTCGATCAGCACGATGTTGTTGTTCACCACGACGCCGGCCAGCGCGATGATGCCGATACCGGTCATCACGATGCCGAGCGGCTGCCCCATGATCAACAGGCCCAGGAACACCCCGATGGTCGACATCACCACCGCCGACAGCACCAGCGCCACCGACAGAAATTTGTTGAACTGAGCCAGAAGCACAATAAAGATCAGGAATATCGCCGCGCCGAATGCCTTGCTGAGAAACGCGCCGGCGGCCTTCTGTTCTTCGTCCTCACCCGCCAGTTTCCAGCGGATGCCGAGCGAATTGAGATCCGCCTTCTCCAGTTCGGCAACGATCCCCTGCCGCAACGGGTCTGCCTGGATGCCTTCGCTGATCCCGGCTTCCACGGTAATGGTGCGCACACCGTCGATACGGGTGAGTGTGCCCACGCTGGCTGCGGGTTCGCGGGTGACGAAGTTGGAGATCGGTACCGAACCCTGGCTGGTCTCGATTCTGAGATCATCCAGCGTCGACAGCGTCCGCCGGTCTTCAGGCAGCCTGAGCCTGATATCAACGGCGTCGTCGGCGCCCGCCGGACGGTAATCGGTCAGTTTCAAGCCGGTGGTCACCAGTTGCACCACGGTTCCGACAGCGGAAGGACCGATGCCGTAGCGCGCCGCCACGGAGCGGTCGACCTTGATTTCCCAATCAACGCCGGGTGGCGGCAGACCGTCGGATATGTCGATAACCCCCGGCGTCGCTTCCAGTTGCGCCGCCACCTTGCGCGCCACTTCGGGCAATCCTGCCGGATCAACGGCGGAGAGCTGAATCTGGATCGCCTTGCCCGTCGGAGGACCGCCTTCGGGGACCTGCACCTCGATATCAACGCCGGGAAAACCGGTCAGTTCACGGCGGAAGTCATCAAGAATTTCGCCCGCCGGCTTGCGCTCCCGCCAGTCGACGAACTCGTACTGGATGACGCCGACCACATCCTCCGCAACATTGTTGCCACCACCGCCAACCTTGCCGACGCGGGTGTAAACGCTGGTCAGCCCCGGCCAGCCGAGGATTCTCTGCTCGACCTCACGCACCGCCGCATCCTTTTCCTCAAGCGAGAGATTGCCGCGGGCGTGCACATACAACAGCCCGTAGTCGGGTTCGACATTGGGGAAGAATTCCACACCCTTGCCGTAGAAAGCGTAGGTCGCGGGAACCGCCACCAACGCCGCAAGCGTGAAAAACACAACAATGAACGGATGCCGCACGGCGCGGGCGACAAACCGCATGTAGAGCCCGTCGCGCTTGGGGCCATCCTCAACCGTCGGCTTGGCAAACATTGCTCCCAGTGTCGGCGTGAAGACCAACGCGTAGAGCAGCGATGCGCTTAGCGTCGCAATCAGCGTGATCGGCATGTATTTCATGAACTCGCCGACCACGCCGGGCCAGAACAAAAGCGGCGAAAACGCAGCCACCCGGGTCAGCGTCGCAGCGATCACCGGGCCTGCCATCCTCTTGGCAGCCAGCGAGAAGGCATCTCTCCTGTCCATGCCTTCGGTCATTCGCCGCTCGGCGAATTCGGTCACGATGATGGCGTCATCGACCAGCATCCCCACCGCCAGGATGAGGCTGAACAGCACCACGATATTGACCGTCAACCCGGCCAGCGACAGCGCCAGAATACCCATCAGGAACGACGCCGGAATGGCAAAGCCGATCAACAGTGAGGCACGACCGGAAAGCGCATAAAGGATCACGATGAACACCAGGATCACCGCAGTCAGAACCGAGTTCTGAAGATCGCCCAGCAATTGCCTGATCGAGGTGGATTTATCCTGACTGAAGCCGATTTCGGCACCTTGCGGCAGCAACGCCTTGAACTCGTTTGCCACCACCTTGACCGCATCCACGGTCTCGATCAGGTTGGCGCCGGTGCGCTTGGACACCTCGATGGCGATCGCCGGCTTGCCATCCAGCCGGGTCACTGTTTCGGCGTCCTTGAAGGTCGAGCGGATGGTCGCCAGATCACGCGCCCGCACCACCGCGTTGGAGCCGGCGATGATCGGCAGATTGGCGACATCCTCGACCGTTTCGATCAGCAGTGGCACCTTGACCGCATAGCGACCCTCGTCACCTTCGAGCGCACCGGCCGCCACCACCGAGTTGGACGCATTGACACCTGCGATCAACTGATCAAGCTGCATGCCGTAGGACGAAAGCTTGACCGGATCGATGATCACCTCGACCAGATCGTCGCGCGCGCCCTGCAACGAGGCGTCGAGCACGCCGTTGACTTCCTCGATCCGGTCACGCAGTTCGCGCGCCGCACGGGTCAGCGCGCGTTCGGGCACATCTCCCGCCAGCGTTACCACAAGAACAGGAAACTCCGAAATATTGACCTCGTTGACGGTCGGCTCCTCGGCGCCCTGCGGCAGATCCGGCTTGGCGTCGGACACCTTGTTGCGCACGTCATCAAGCGCCTTGGCGAGGTCAGCGCCGGCCATGAATTCGATCACCACATTGCCGCCGCCCTGATAGGCGGTGGAACGCATTTCCTTGATGCCGGTGACGTTTTTCAGCCGGGTTTCCACGGGACGAAGCAGCAGCCGTTCCGAATCCTCGGGCGAAATACCCGAATATGTCATGCTGACATAGATAATCGGGATCTGGACGTCCGGCTCGGCTTCCTTGGGGATCGAGACATAGGCCATCGACCCGGCGATGACCAGAAACAGCAGCACCGCGAGTGTCAGCCGGGCATTGCGGATGGCGACATCAACAAAATTCATTCTGGTTGCTCCGCCCGCTTGACGGTCGCTCCGCTGATCAGGGTCGCGTCGGCGGGCACGGCCTTGACCTTGTCGCCCTCGCTCACCAGATCCTGACCGGCGACGATAATCTTGGCGTCAAGCGGGATTCCGCTCAGAACCAGTCCTTCTGGCGAATCGTCGATCAGATCGATCGGCACAAATCCGACCGTGGAATCAGCATTGAGGATCCGCAGACCAAGATTGCCGGCAGCGTCGAGTGTAACCACCGAGCGCGGCAGTCTGACGGCGGTAACCGCCGCCGACTTGATCATGATCTCGGCCGTCATGCCGGCGGGAATCAGGTTGTCCGGGTTTGCGATGGCCACCTCGATCGGATAGGTACGGGTGCCGGCTGTCGCTTCAAGACTGATATGACGAACCTTGCCGGAAACAATTTCGCCGCTGATCAGCCGCACATCGGCTTCGCTGCCAACTTTGACATGGGCGATTTCGCGTTCGCTGACCTCACCCAGTGCGACCACCGGATCTAGCTGCAGGAGCACGGCCACCGCTTCGCCCGAAGGAAGCCAGCTTCCTTCCTCCACCATCACCTTGTCGATCACGCCGGAGAACGGCGCAACGACCGTCAAACGGTCAACATCTGCCTGCGCCGCCTCAAGTTGCGAGCGCGCCGAAGCCAGTGCCGAGCGAGCGCTGTCGATTTGGGTGGAGGGCGTAATGCCCTCCTTGACCAGCCGCTCGACATTCTCGGCTTCTTTCTGACGCTGATCCAGCAATACCCTGGCTGTATTCACCATGGATTGCTTTTCCGCGCCATCAAGCACCAGAACAACGTCGCCCACCTGAACGGTATCGCCCTTTTCGACCTTGAGTTCACCCAGTATTCCCGCGTTCCTTGTGGCAAGGGTCGTACGCTTGTCCGGCGCTGTCACTCCGGAGACGCGTATAATGCGGTTGTGCTGGATGAAATCGGGCTGCATCACCGCAACCGTGCGCAGCAGTTTTTGCTGCGGGGCATCAGCCTGTTCGGTTTTATGCGCCTGGTCCGAATTGTCCTGTGCCGCACTCCCGATCGAGGAAAACTCACCTGTCGCCACCCAGGCGGCTGATACAGCCAGCACGACAAACGCGGCAACCGTGTGAAACCTTGGCATAGCCATGTTGAACCTGCTCTCAAAAAACTTCGCCCTGAGGCGCGGATAAATCCATTACGCGCGACAGGCGCATGACAATGCATGCACGTCCACGACCGCGTTTGCGCGACCCGGCCTATATAGCGGCAACATTGGCATGAAAAAGCAGAATCACCGCATTTTCCGTTGATTGGGTCTTAAACTCATCGCCACAGGTGGCTTCATTGCAACAAATATTGTTCTATTGATGTAATTTTATCATTCATCTGGCGTATCCAGAGTATATTCAACATCAGACCATCGAAGCAGGGTTCCAGCCAGCTGTTTATCCTCTTGGCGGCAATGGCCTGCGTCTTCAGTTCTCATGCGAACTCAGGCATGCCGGTCCCCGATGCTGTTGGCGAGCGGCTCGGTGTCGCCGGTGAAAAGGCGCGCAATATCCGTTCGCCGGGCTGACGGCGCCGCGTAAACCCAATGCGCCGAGCCTCGCCCGGACTACATTGTTTCTATCAGTTCCACATCACAATCGCGGCAAATGCCGCGTATACCTTCATCGGGGCACTGATCGGTGACAAAGGTGTCAACCTGTTCGAGATGTCCGATGCGAACCGGCGCTGTGCGCTCGAATTTGGTCGAATCGGCAACAAGGATCACGTGACGGGCATTGGCGATGATGGCCTGGGCCACCTTGACCTCGCGGAAATCATAATCGAGCAGCGCGCCGTCGTGATCAATCGCCGACGCGCCGATCACGGCGTAATCGACCTTGAACTGGCGGATGAAATCAACCGCCGCTTCACCGACAATACCCCCGTCGGATGCACGCACGACGCCACCGGCAATCACCACTTCGAACTGCGCATAGGGCCGCATCCTGTTGGCGACGTTGATGTTGTTGGTGATGATCATCAGCTGTCCATGCCGCAGCAAAGCCTGGCTGACCGCTTCGGTGGTGGTGCCGATATTGATGAAAAGCGACGCATTGTCCGGGATCAACGCGGCGGCGGCAACGCCGATGCCGCTTTTTTCCTCCGCCGCGATCTTGCCGCGCTGGGCATACTCCATGTTCTGGGTGCCGGAGGGGACGATGGCTCCGCCATGAATGCGCATCAGCAGTTGCCGTTCGCACAGATCATTGAGATCCTTGCGGATTGTCTGGGGCGTCACCGCAAATCGCGTCGCCAGATCATCGACCAGAACCCGCCCTTCGGTCTTGGCGAGTTCGACGATCTCGGAATGACGGGGGGCGAGGTACATGGCGCGAGCGATCCGGAAGAGTTGATTTCGCAGTCAGTCTAAAACGAAAGAAACGAAAATCAAAATGCGCCTGTTCAAGGCAGCCAACTCAACTCCGGGCGGTGCGGCGCCTCAGGATGTCGGCGAAAAAAACGGCCGCGTCATGCGGGCGGTCCGCGTCCCGGGTAATCAGGCCCACCGCGCCCATGGTCGAAACGGTATCGATCGGCAGCTCGACAAATTCACCCGAATCAATCTCGGCTGCGACGACACCGCGCGAAATAATCCAGATCGCGTCGCTCGACCGCAGGAATGCCCGCCCGAAACTGTCCGAAACCGTCTCGATGGCTTTCGCCGGACGGGCCATGCCCTGTTCCAGGATCAGGCGCTCGACGAACGGGTGGATGATTGATCCAGCGGGCGGCACCAGCGCCGGATACCGCGCCAGGATATCGGCTGTGACCTGGCGCTGCCCCGCCAGCGGATGGCTCCTGGAGACAACAAAAACCACGCGGTCCCTGTAAAGCGGTTCGAACCTGAGGCTGGCCATGTTTTCCGGCGCCGGCATTCGGCCCATCACCAGATCAAGATCGCCCTTGCGCAGCTGATCGAGCAACACGCGGTTCTCTCCGGTAATCACCCGCAGCGGGCTCTTCAGACCCGAGGCCATGAATTCGGCGACCGCGCCCGGCATGATTGTCGCCGATACGGTCGGCAAGGCGCCAATGCGCACCGGTGGGCCGGCGATGGTGCCGATATTGGCCAGGGCCGCGATCCCGTCACGCACGGCGGCAAGTCCGGATCCGGCATGGGACAGGAACACCTCCCCCTGATGCGACAGCCGGATGCCCCGACCGTCGCGTTCGATCAGCGCCGCCCCGACAATCTGCTCGAGCTCGCGGATTGTCCGTGTCACCGCCGGCTGGGTCAGGGACAGAGTGATCGCCGCACGGCCGACGCTCTTCTGCCGCGCCACTTCGATAAAGGCTTCCAGATGCCGGATCTTGATGCGTCGAGATATTTCCATATCATTTCCGGTATGATTAAGAGGCCAAAAAGTGATTATTCATTTCCATTCCACTATGTAAAGTAGAATTGGACGAACGGAAGACCGGGAGAACCAGATGGCCAGCACGAAGTCCGAAGGCGAACGAACGCGTCGCGCCATATTGGGCGATGCCCATGTCGACACAGCGATCGCCAGAACCACTGATTTTGACGCACCATTCCAGGATTTGATCACTGCCAGCGCGTGGCAACGGGTCTGGTCGCGCCCCGAATGGAGCCATCGCGAACGTTCGATGGTGACAATCGCGTTGCTGGCCGCACTCGGTCATGAAGAAGAACTCGCCATGCATGTGCGCGCCACCGCCAACACCGGTGCCAGCGAGAGCGACATTCGCGAGGCTCTTTTGCACGTGGCGATCTATGCCGGGGTCCCCGCCGCCAACACCGCCATCCGTATTGCCAAGAGCACGCTGGCCGAGATGAATGCCACGCAGGGAGGGACCAAATCGTGAAATCCAACCAGGCGCCCATCGCCAATTTCTTCCCCCGGGACCGCAACTGGCATCCCAAGGCTTATACGCCAGACTACAAGACCTCGGTCCTGCGATCCCCATCCCGCCCGCTGGTGGCGTTCGGCAACTCGTTGTCGGAAACCACAGGCCCGGCCTTCGGCCACAATATGATCGGCCCGCTCGACAATGATCTGGTGCTGAATTTCGCCCAATCCGGCATGAGCGCCATCGGAGAGCGCGTCATTGTGCAGGGCCGTGTGCTTGATGAGCGTGGCCAGCCGGTTCCAGGTGTGCTGATCGAGTTTTGGCAAGCCAATGCCGGTGGCCGCTACCGCCACAAGAAGGATGGATACCTGGCGCCACTGGACCCCAATTTCGGCGGCTGCGGACGCACCGTCTCCGGCGATGACGGGGCCTATGCCTTCCGCACCATCCGGCCCGGTCCCTACCCCTGGCCGAACGGCCCGAATGACTGGCGGCCAGCGCATATCCATTTTTCGGTGTTTGGCCATGGTTTCGCCCAGCGGCTGATCACCCAGATGTATTTCGAAGGCGACCCGCTGATCCCGCGTTGCCCGATCGTGCGCACGATTAACGACCCGAAGGCAATCGCGCAGCTGACCGCACGGCTCGACATGAGCGCAAGCGCGCCCATGGATGCGCTGGCCTACCGCTTCGACATCATCCTTCGTGGCAGCCGCTCGACACTGTTTGAAAACAGACCGGAGGGAAACTGACATGTCCGGACCGACAGACACCCCGCTCTATCCTTTCAGGGAATCGCCGTCGCAGACCGCCGGCCCTTACGTCCATATCGGCCTGACCCCCAATTTTTGCGGCATACAGGGCGTCTATGAAACCGACCTCGGTATCGCCATGGTCAATGACAAGACCAAGGGTGAACGGATCACACTGGAAGGCAGGGTCATCGATGGCGGCGGAAACCTGATCAAGGACGCGCTGGTGGAAATCTGGCAGGCCGACGCGGACGGGCACTACAGAAGCAGGGGCGAACCGGAGTTTTCGGGCTGGGGACGCTGCCCCGCCGATGCAGAAACCGGCGTTTTCCGTTTCGACACGATCAAGCCGGGCCGCGTGCGCTTTCCCGACGGCCGGTTGCAGGCACCCCACATCAATATCTGGATCGTCGCCCGCGGCATCAATCTGGGGCTAAACACCCGGATCTATTTCGAGGACGAGGTGGAAGCCAACGCGGACGACCCGGTTCTGGGACGCATCGAGCACCGCGACCGGGTGACGACACTCGTCGCCAAAGGCGGCAGCGGCGTCTACACCCATGACATTTACCTGCAAGGCCCGCAGGAAACCGTATTCTTCGATATCTGAGGACAAGACCGCCCATGGCTCAATTCATGACGTTGCCGGAAGCGGTGGCGCAAAATCTCAACTCCGGCGACGTTGCCGCATTTGAAGGCTTCACTCACCTGATCCCCCATGCCAGCGCGCACGAGGCGATCCGCCAAGGCGTCAAGGATCTCACCCTGATACGGATGACGCCCGATCTCGTCTACGACCAGATGATCGGCATGGGCGCGGTTCGCAAGCTGGTTTTCTCCTATGCCGGCAATCCCGGCGTCGGGTTGCTCAGACGTTTGCGCGATGCCGTCGAAAACGGCTGGCCGCAGCCGATCGAGATCGAGGAGCATTCCCACGCCGCCATGGCCAACGCCTATGAGGCCGGCGCGGCGGGACTGCCTTTCGCCGTGCTGCGCGGATACAAGGGCGCAGAACTCGCCCGGGTCAATCCCAATATCAAATCGGTAACCTGCCCGTTCACCGGCGAGGAGCTGGCGGCAGTCCCGGCAATCCGCCCGGACGTCACCTTCATCCACGCCCAGAAAGCCGATCGCAACGGCAATATCCTGATCGAGGGTATCGTCGGCGTCCAGAAGGAAGCAGTGCTGGCAGCCAGGCGTTCTGTGGTCACTGTCGAGGAGATCGTCGACGATCTGTCCGCCCACCCCAATGCCTGCGTTCTGCCCGGATGGACCGTCAGCGCCATCTGCCTGGTCCCGGGAGGCGCGCATCCATCCTATGCGCATGGCTATTACCCTCGCGACAACGCCAGCTATATCGCCTGGGACAAGATCGCCAGCGACCGTGACGGCTTCCTTGCCTGGATGAAAGACAATGTGCTCGATGCCAGGCCCGAGGATTTTGCCGGACGGATCGGCCATCTGAGGAGCGCGGCATGAGCCAGACGGATTTCACCCCCACCGAGATGATGACCATCGCCGCTGCCCGGGCGCTGAAGAACACCGATGTCTGCTTTGTCGGCATCGGCGCACCCTCGGCTGCCTGCAACATCGCCCGCCTCACCCATGCGCCCGATGTGACCCTGATTTATGAAAGCGGCACCATCGGCACCGCACCCTCAGTGCTGCCCCTGTCGATCGGTGACGGCGAACTCTGCGACACGGCGGTCACCACTGTCTCGGTGCCCGAGATGTTCCGCTACTGGCTGCAGGGCGGACGGGTCACCGTCGGTTTCCTCGGCGCCGCCCAGATCGACCGGTTCGGCAACATCAACACCACCGTGATCGGCGATTACCATCATCCCAAGACCCGCCTGCCCGGCGGTGGCGGCGCACCGGAAATCGCCTCGTCCTGCGGCGAGATCTTCATCACGCTCAAGCAGTCGAAGCGCGCCATGGTGGAAAAAATCGATTTCTTCACCAGCTTCGGTCACGGAGAATGCGGTGATCACCGCGCCCGGCTGGGAATTACCACAAAGGGGCCGACCCTGATGGTTACAGACCTTGCCGTGTGGAGACCTGATCCTGTAACACGCGAGTTCACGGTGGTCTCACTGCACCCTGGCGTCAGCCGCGAGATGGTTCAGGCCGAATGCGGCTGGACTGTCCGGTTCGCCGACAGCCTTGATAAGACCCCGAGCCCGACCGAGATCGAGATCGACACATTGCGCGATCTCAACGCCCGCACCAAAGCCGCTCATTCCGGCGATAAAAACGGAGAAACCGCCTGATGGCCGAAGCATTCATTTGCGATTACATCCGCACCCCGATTGGCCGTTTTGGCGGCGCCCTGGCGAACGTCCGCGCCGATGACCTCGGCGCAATTCCGCTGCGCGCACTTACCGATCGCAACACAGGTGTCGACTGGGCTGAAGTCGACGAGGTATATTACGGCTGCGCCAACCAGGCCGGCGAAGACAACCGCAACGTCGCCCGGATGGCAACCCTGCTTGCAGGCCTTCCGGTCACAGTGCCCGGCACGACACTCAACCGCCTCTGCGGCTCCGGAATGGATGCAGTCCTGGCTGCGGCCCGCATGATCCGCTCCGGTGAAGCCGGTCTGGTGATCGCCGGCGGCGTCGAAAGCATGTCGCGCGCACCGTTCGTCATGCCCAAGGCGGACAGCGCTTTCTCGCGCAAGGCGGAGATATACGACACCACCATCGGCTGGCGCTTCGTCAATCCGGTGATGAAAGCCCAGTATGGCATCGATTCCATGCCCGAAACCGGCGAGAATGTCGCCGAGGACTTCGGCATCAGCCGCGCCGATCAGGATGCTTTCGCACTGCGCAGCCAGGGGCGTGCAGGCGCGGCACAGGCATCGGGCCGGTTTGCCCGGGAAATCACTCCGGTGGAAATCCCGCGCCGCAAGGGCGACCCGATTGTCGTTGATGCCGACGAGCATCCCCGCCCCGAAACCACGCCCGAGCAATTGGCAAAACTGCCGACTCCGTTCCGTGCCGGAGGCAGCGTCACAGCCGGCAACGCCTCGGGCGTCAACGACGGCGCAGCCGCTCTGATCATCGCCAGCGAAGCCGCAGCGAAAAAGCACGGCCTGACCCCCATCGCCCGCATTCTCGGCGGCGCAACGGCCGGTGTCGAGCCACGCATCATGGGCATTGGTCCCGCGCCCGCGACGCAGAAACTTTGCGCGCGGCTGGGTCTCAAGCCATCGGATTTCGGCGTGATCGAGCTCAATGAAGCATTTGCCAGCCAGGGCATTGCCGTGTTGCGTCAGCTTGGCCTGTCAGAGGACGCCGAGCACATCAATCCGAATGGCGGCGCCATTGCGCTGGGCCATCCGCTCGGCATGTCCGGCGCCCGCATCACCGGAACCGCGGCGCTGGAACTCGCCATCCGTAACGAGAAACTGGCGCTGGCCACCATGTGCATTGGCGTCGGCCAGGGCATCGCCATCGCGCTCGAGCGGGTCTGAGATGGACGCTGGCGGGCATGGATGGACATCCGGCCTGTTCCGGGATCGCGAGATCGCGGAACATTTCGCAGATACAGCCACGTTCGCCAGTTTCGCCCGCTTCGAGCAGGCCCTGATCAGGGGCCTTGCCCAGGCCGGATTGGTCGACACTGGCGATGCTGCGCCTCTGATTGACCAGATATCGGCTTTCGAGCCCGATCACGCGGCGATTGAAATGGCCACCGTCAGGGATGGCGTGCCGGTGCCTGAATATGTCCGGCAGTTGCGATCCCGGGTCTCCGGCCCCGGCAGCGATCTGCTGCATTTCGGAGCAACCAGTCAGGATCTCGTCGATACGGCCGCAATCGAGGCGTTGGGGCAAACCGGCGCCATTCTCGCACTCAGGCTCGATGAACTGCTGGCTTTGCTTGCCGGCGTCACCGCTGCCAATGGCGCCAACCCGCTGCGGGCGATCACCCGCATGCAGCCCGCGCTTGGCTTTCAGGCATCCGACCGGCTCACCGCCTGGGCTCAGCCGCTCGACGATCTGCGCACCCGCCTCAAGGACCTCACCGGCCGGACGCGGATCCTGCAATTTGGTGGCGCTGTCGGCAATCTCCAGGCGCTTGGCAACAACGCTGCAATCATTGCCCAAACCATTGCCGATGAACTTGGTCTCAATTGGCCGGGTCACAGCTGGCATTCGTCGCGGGCTCCCATGATCGCCCACGCCAACTGGATGTCCGAACTGACCGGCGCCCTTGGCAAGATCGGCCAGGATATCGCCCTGATGGCGCTGCGGGGCGATAACGATATTCGGCTGTCGGGTGGCGGGTCGTCATCGGCCATGCCGCACAAGCAAAACCCGGTCACCGCCGAGCGGCTGGTGACGCTGGCAAGATTCAACGCCACACTCCTGTCCGCCATGCATCAGTCCCAGATCCACGAAATGGAGCGCTCCGGGGCGGCATGGATGCTGGAATGGATGATCCTGCCGCAGATGTGTGAAACCGCAGGCGCCAGTCTGATCGCGGCATCCGCGCTGGTCAGATCAATCGAAAGCATGGGAGAGCCGGGATGAAAGTTCTGACCACGCAAGTCTGCATCATCGGCGCCGGACCTTCGGGCCTGCTGCTGGGGCAATTGCTCAATGACATCGGCGTAGAGACGATAATCCTCGAACGCGCCAGCCTAGATCATGTCTTGTCGCGGGTCCGCGCTGGCGTGCTTGAACAAGGCGCCATTGGCTTGCTGGAGCAAGCTGGAATCGGCGGACGAATGCACGCCGAAGGGCTTGTGCATGAAGGCTTCGCCATCACCCGCGAAGACGACGTCCATCGCATCGATCTTTCCGGTCTGACCGGCGGCAAGTGCGTCACGGTCTATGGCCAGACCGAAGTCACCCGGGACCTGGTCGACCGCCGCGCAGAGACCGGCGGCGTCACTCTGTACGAGGTCGAAACCGTCGAACTCCATGCATTTGACAGCGACAAGCCCCATGTTACCTGCCGCATCGATGGTCAAGAGGTCCGGATCAACTGCCGTTTCATCGCCGGCTGCGACGGCTTCCACGGCGCAAGCCGCCGCGCCGTGCCCGAGGATGCGATCCGCACCTTCGAGAAGGTCTATCCCTTCGGGTGGCTCGGCATCCTTTCCGATGTCCCGCCGGTCAGCCACGAACTGATTTATGCCAGTCATTCCCGCGGCTTCGCACTTTGTTCGATGCGCTCGAAGAGCCGCAGCCGCTATTATATCCAGTGCAACGCCGGCGACAGTATTGAAGCCTGGTCCGACAACCAGTTCTGGACTGAATTGCGCCGCCGGCTGCCGCCCGAGATCGCCGAGGCGGTCACCACCGGGCCATCATTTGAAAAATCCATCGCGCCTCTGAGATCCTTCGTCGCCGAACCGATGCGCTTCGGCAATCTCTTTCTCGTGGGCGATGCCGCACACATCGTTCCGCCCACCGGGGCAAAGGGGCTCAATCTGGCAGCTTCCGACGTGCATTACCTGTTTGAGGGGCTGCGCGGTCATTTCCTGGAGCACGATGACACACTGCTTGAGGCTTACTCAAAGCGCGCGCTCGACCGGGTATGGAAAGCCGTCCGGTTCTCATGGTGGATGACTACCATGCTGCATCGCTTTCCCGACCAGGCGCCTTTCGAGGCGCGCATTCTTGAAACCGAGTTGGCCTTTACGCTCGGATCCGAAGCCGCCAAGACGGCGCTTGCGGAAAACTATGTCGGCTTGCCTTACTGAGGCCGGTTTTTGAAAGTCTGTTCAGCCTGCATTCAGCAGAATCGGACGATACTGTCTCCATTATTGTCCCACGAGCCGCAGGTAGACCCCATGTTCACAACCGCCCGTTTTCGTTTTACCGCAGCACTTCTGACCCTCACCGCCCTTTCCGTGCCCCAGGCCCTTGCCGGCCCCTATGATGGCGAACGCATGGTGCTTGTCGACACCGACGGCCAGTTGATGCGCCAGATTCCGGAGGCAGGCGCGGTCCGCGTTGTCATCGACACCCAAGGCCGCCGCCTGTTGATCGACGCCTGGGACCAGGTGATCGGCTTCGAGATCCCGGCCTGGCAATACCGCCAGCAGAATGGCGGTCGGCCACGCGGGGCCGGAAACCAGATTGAATCCGCCTTCCCGGCCCGGCCACGGCCGCCACGCGAGAGGTTTTCACGTGACGGGTTTGCCCCAACGCCACCCCGCGCCAACATTGAGCGCCGCGATCTCAACCCGATGACCGGCACGGTGCCGGATGAGTCCCCTGACAGTTCGGACATGGCAAGCGCGCCGGCTGCGACCGAAGCACCGAGGTTTGTGGAGCCTTCCATGCCTCGCGCCGAACAAACACCCGCCGCGCCGAAACTGTCCAAGGCGCAAGTGGCGGCCCTGCAGGTCTTTCTCGACCGCAACGGCGTCTCCCCTGGCGTCATTGACGGTCGCATGGGCTCCAACGTCAACAAGGCGCTCGACGCCTGGTTCGAGGAAACCGGAGAGCGGGTTGATCCCGCCGATACCGACCTGATTGTCCGCCGCCTGGCGGCGAGTGGCGGTCTGGCTTTTACGACTTACACAATCACCTCGGAAGATGCCGCCGGCCCGTTCATCGCCTCGATTCCAAGCGATTATGCCGACAAAGCCAAGCTTGATCACCTCGCCTACACCTCGACCGTCGAGATGCTGGCCGAACGGTTTCACATGGACGAGGATTATCTCAAGGCGCTCAATCCCGGCGTCGATTTCACCCGCCCCGGCGTTCAGATCAAGGTCGTCGACGCGGCCGGCAAGAAGACCGGCGCGGTCACCCGCATCATTGCCGACAAGACCCGCAAGCAGGTCCGAGGCTATGATGCGAACGGCAAATTGCTGGTCGCCTATCCGGCAACAATCGGCTCGTCCGACACGCCCTCGCCCTCCGGCGAAGTCATCATCGAGCGTGTGGCTCGCAATCCCGGCTACACCTACAATCCCAAGGTCAATTTCAAACAGGGCGACAATGACCAGATCCTACAGGTCCCGCCCGGACCCAACGGACCGGTCGGCTCAATCTGGATCGCGCTGTCCAAGCCAACCTACGGCATTCACGGTACGCCCGAACCGTCCAAGATCGGCAAGACCGCATCCCACGGCTGCGTGCGCCTGACCAACTGGGACGCAGAGGAACTGGCAGGCCTGGTGACACCCGGGGTGAGCGTGAGTTTTATCGAGTAAGGCTGGTCGCCCGTCAGCGATGCTGATCGACGAGGATCGGATTGCCGTCCGGATCCTTGATGATGAAGCTGGCGGGCCCGGTCGATGCCTCATCCGCCTCCGCGTCAAAGGCGACGCTGAGAGACTTGAGCTGCTTCTGCAGCTCACGCACATCGGTGAAGGCCTCGAGCGGCTCGGAGTTGGTTGCCCAGCCCGGATTGAAAGTCAGGATGTTCTACTCGAACATGCCCTGAAACAGCCCGATCACGCAGTCGGCGTTTTTCATGATCAGCCAGTTCTCACCGGCCTCGCCGCCGACAGCCTTGAATCCGAGTTTTTCATAAAATTCTCTGGACGCCGCCAGATCCTTGACCGCAAGACTGATCGAAAACGCACCAAGCTGCATGGGATCGCTCCTCTGTCCCGTATCGATGACCGCAATTGGTCAAATCCCGGATAATGGTCAACGATACTCCGAAACAAGCTCAACCCCAAAATGCGATAATCCTGGATTGGCCAGGATCTCGGCGTGCGCTGTCAGCTCAGCGTCCGCCGCACCGCATCGCGCCAGCCCTTGAGTTTGGCGTTGCGAGTCTTGTCGTCCATTTTGGGCTCAAACCGCGTGTCGCGGGACCAGGCCTTGGCGAAAGCCTTCTGCCTGGGCCAGACACCCGCCCTTTGGCCGGCAAGCCAGGCAGCGCCCAGCGCGGTCGTCTCAAGAATCGTCGGGCGGTCCACCGGCGCGTCGAGAATGTCGGCCAGCCGCTGCATGGTCCAGTCAGACGCCACCATGCCGCCATCGACCCGCAGCACCGTGTCGGCCTCCGAACTCTTCCAGTCCTTGTGCATCGCATCCAGCAGATCGCGGGTCTGGTAGCACACCGCCTCCAGCGCCGCGCGGGCGAACTCCGCGGGACCGGTGTTGCGGGTCATGCCATAGATCGCTCCGCGGGCTTCGGCATCCCAGTGCGGCGCGCCAAGACCGGTGAAGGCCGGCACCAGATACACATCCTGGGTCGGATCGGCTTGTGCCGCCAGGTCGCCGCTGTGTTCGGCCTTCCTGATGACCTTGATGCCGTCACGCAACCACTGGACCGCTGCGCCGGCGATAAAAATCGAGCCTTCCAGCGCATAGGTTGTTTTGCCATCGAGCCGGTAGGCGATAGTGGTCAGCAACCGGTTCTTCGAGCGCACCATATCCTCGCCAGTGTTCAGTAGCGCGAAGCAGCCGGTCCCGTAGGTGGATTTGAGCATGCCCGGTTCAAAACAGGCCTGGCCGATTGTCGCCGCCTGCTGATCGCCGGCCACGCCAAGGATCGGAATCTCGGCGCCGAACCATTTCTTGTCGGTCACGCCGAAATCCGCCGCGCAATCCTTGACCTCGGGCAGCATTCGAGCCGGAATCCGCAGGGTTTCCAGCAGCTCGCTATCCCAGTCCTGGGTGCTGATATTGAACATCAGCGTGCGCGAGGCATTGGTGGCGTCGGTAACGAAGGATTTGCCGCCGGTCAGCCGCCAGATCAGGAATGTGTCGATGGTGCCGAAGCAAAGCTCGCCGCGTGCTGCCCGCGCCCGGGTTCCCTTCACATTGGCCAGCATCCACGACAGCTTGGTGCCCGAAAAATACGGATCGAGCAGAAGCCCGGTCTTGCGGGTGAAGGTCTTTTCGAGATCCTGTCGCTTGAGCTTTTCGCAATAGGACGCGGTGCGGCGGTCCTGCCAGACGATGGCGTTGTGGATCGGCTTGCCGCTTTCGCGTTCCCACACCACCACTGTCTCGCGCTGGTTGGTGATGCCGATCGCCGAAATGTCGGAGGCTTCAATTCCCGCTTTCTTCAGCGCCTGCTTGACCGCCCAGAGCACAGTCTTCCAGATTTCCTCCGGATCGTGCTCCACCCAGCCCGATTGCGGATAGATCTGCGTGAACTCTTTCTGACCTGTTCCGGCAATGCGCATCTCGCCGTCGAACACGATGGCTCGGCTCGAAGTGGTGCCCTGATCGATCGCCAGAATGTATCCGCTCATGCTGTCCTCCTGTTTCCGGCACATATGAACCGGTTTCTCCCACCGCGAAAAGCCCCGCGCCCCGCCGAATGCAATCCTGCACGTCGTGCCTGTGAACCCGGTCTTAAGCCGCGCGGTTTGCCGCCATATAGGTCGTAAGTGCGGCTACCTGATCCTTCTCAAGACGAAGTCCGCGTTTGGAACGCCGCCAGATCACGTCTTCAGCCTCCATCGCCCACTCCTGCGCCATCAGATAATCCACCTCGCGCGCGTAAAGACCATATCCGAAATCCTGCCCCATATCCGATATTGCCCTGGCGTCTCCGAGCAGGAGCCGCGTCCGCGTGCCATATTGACGAACATAGCGCCACGCCTGTTGGGGAGCCAGGAAGGGGTAGTCCGCTTTCACCGCCGCGACCTGGTCGTCAAATCCGTCCGCGGGAAAATCGCCACCGGGCAGCGCCGCCCGGTGCGTCCATGGCGCCGATTTCCTGCCGAGCCTGGCCTCGATCAGTTCCAGCATCGATTCGGCCAGTTTGCGATAGGTGGTGATCTTGCCGCCGAAAATATTGATCAGCGGCGCGCCATCTGAGGGATCAGGCCTGAGCACATATTCGCGTGTCGCTTCCTGAGCCGCCGAGGCGCCGTCGTCAAACAGCGGGCGGACGCCGGAATAGGTCCAGACGATGGAAGCGCGCTCGACCGGCTTTTCGAAATATTCGCTTGCCGCCGCACACAGATAATCGATTTCCCCATCCGTGATGGCGACGTTCTTCGGATCGCCGTCATAATCCTGGTCGGTGGTGCCGATCAGGGTATAATCCTGCTCGTAAGGCAGTGCGAAAATAATCCGCCCGTCGCCATTCTGGAAAATATAGGCCCGGTCATGGTCATGCAGCTTCGGCACCACGATGTGGCTGCCCTGCACCAGTCGCACGTTGTGCACATCACTGCGTCCCAAAACACCGGAAAGGATCTTGTCCACCCAGGGACCTCCGGCATTGACGATCAGCCGTGCCTTCACGGTTTCCTCAGCCCCGTTTGAGCGGTCAGCCATGGTGATGTTCCAGACGCCATCCGTGCGCTCTGCCTTGACCACTTCCGTGCGGGTGCGGACATCGGCGCCCCGCTCCGCTGCATCAACGGCATTGAGCACCACAAGCCGCGCGTCGTTGACCCAGCAATCGGAATACTCAAATCCCTTTGCAAACAGCGGTTTCAGCGGCTTGCCAACCGGCGACCTCCTCAGATCCACCGTCTTTGTGCCCTCCAGCAGCTTGCGCGTACCGATGTGATCGTAAAGGAACAGACCGAGCCTGAGGAGCCATGCCGGACGCATATCCTTGTGATGCGGCAACACAAAGCGCAGCGGCCAGATAATGTGCGGCGCATTGGACAGCAGCACTTCCCGTTCGCTCAGCGCTTCCCGCACCAGCCGAAACTCGTAGTACTCGAGATAACGGAAACCGCCATGAATGAGTTTGGATGACCAGGAAGATGTGCCCGAAGCCAGATCATTCATCTCCGCAAGGCACACCGAATATCCGCGCCCGACCGCATCCCTGGCTATGCCGCACCCGTTGATGCCACCTCCGATGACAAAAACATCATAAAGCTTGTCTTGTGTCACTGGCCTCTCCCGTGGTGCGGCTTGCTCATAGCAATCTCTAATTCGAAAGAATAACGAATGTCAAAAGAAAACAAACGAACCTGATACAATGCCCGGTACGTTTCGAATTCGCCTCACACAACGGCGTCAACGATAAGCAGCCAGATCCCGGTCGTGGCCGCGGCCAGCGCTGTGCCAAGCGTCATCGATGTAGACGCCAGCCGTTGGCCTGTGTCCAGACGGTTGGCGATCAGCCATGAATTGACGCCCGCGGGAAGCGATGCGGCGGCCACAACCACCTTGACCTGGAATTCAGGAAGACCCAGCAACAGCGCCATGCCAAGCGCCACCGCCGGCATCAGCAGCAGTTTCAAAGAAACCATGGCTAGCGCCTGCGGCACCTGACCGCGGATGCCGTAGCCACGCAAGGATACGCCAATGGCGAACAGCGCCAGCGGTCCGGCTACATTGGCCAGGCTGGCGATCACCCGGTCAGCGACGACAGGAATTTCAAGTCCGGAAAGCCGGACAAGCAGGCCGCCCAGGATGCCGATTATCAGCGGGTTGGAGATCAGTTGGCGTATGAAACCGGTCACCAGCGCGATTACGGATTTCGATTCTCCGCCGGCGCCATCGCGTTTGACCGCCCATTCAAAAAGCACCATCGACGCACCCATCATGATCGGCATGTGAATCGATACGATCTGCGACAGCACCGCCAATCCCGGTTCGCCGTAAAGCCCGGACATGAATGGAATGCCGAGCAGCACAAGGTTTGAAAACCCTGCCGTTACTCCTGCGACCACACCCGAGCGCGCATCGCGGCCGAAGCCCTTGCGGATCATCAGATGCGCTGATGTCCAGGTCACAAGCACGGCGGTGAAATAGCTCACCCACAGCGCCCAAGGCGCGCCATGATCAAAATTCGCTGTCGCAATCGTGCGAAACAGCAGCAGCGGGACGGCGATGGTAAACACGAAATCCGACAGCCCGTCGCCGGTCTCCGGCTTGAGCACCCGCAACGCCGCCGCACCATAGCCGATGGCGATCAAGGTGAAGACAACGAGGATGGTTTCGGCAAAAGGGGGCATGGCTGACTCGAGAACTGTGTGACGGTCCCCGGGTCATAAACCGTCCCGCGCGCGCGGCAAAGCGCTGCGATAGCTAGACGACAGCCCGGCAAGCCCGATCTTGCTGTCGGCAGAGGCATTTCCGGCGATTCCCGCCATTATCCCCGGGTTTGGGCCGCCCCCTCCCCGCAGCGTACGGCAAAGACCGTCTGAGTGCTTGAAGCGCGCCGCCGTTGGGGTTAGGGCTGATGTATCAATCCAGACTGTGGAACCCTGCCATGCCCGCTTTCTCCCGCTTTACCCCGCTTGCCGAATCGCTGCCGCCCACCGTGCCGTTTGTCGGACCGGAAACCCAGGAGCGGGCGCGCGGTGCGCGGTTCATTGCGAGGCTCGGCGCCAATGAAAGCGGCTTCGGCCCGGCACCGTCGGTGATCGAGGCGATCGAACGGGAAGCCGGCTTGAGTTGGCGTTACGCCGATCCGGAAAACCATGAACTGCGGGGTCGTCTTGCCGCCCATCTTGGCCTGGCGCCGGAACGGGTGGTGGTTGGCGAAGGCATCGACGGGCTGCTGGGACTGCTTGTCCGGCTGATCGTCGAGCCGGGAACTCCGGTCGTCACCTCGCTCGGCGCCTACCCGACCTTCAACTTCCATGTCACGGGTTTCGGCGGCAGGCTGGTCCCGGTTCCCTACCGCGACGACCACGAGGATCTGGACGGGCTTCTGGAGGCGGTAAAACGAGAAAATGCGCCGTTGGTCTATCTCTCCAACCCTGACAATCCGATGGGCACCTGGCATGAGGCAGCGGCGATCACGGCGTTTGCCCGGGCCCTGCCCGAGACCACGATGCTGGTGCTCGACGAAGCCTATGGCGAGACTGCGCCGTCCTCGGCGATACCGGACATAGATACCCTGGCCGGAATGCCCAATGTGCTGAGGTTCCGCACGTTTTCCAAAGCCTATGGCCTGGCGGGACAGCGCATAGGCTATGTCTTCGGCGTCGAGGAGACGGTGTCGCGGTTTCACCGGGTGCGGAACCACTTTGGCGTCAACCGGCTGGGTCAGGTCGCCGCGCTGGCGGCGCTTGAAGACCAGGCCTGGCTCGGCCATGCCATCGCCCAGATCGTCGCCTCGCGCGATCAAATAGCCGACATCGCCCGCGGCCACGGCTTCAAGCCGATTCCGTCGGCCACCAATTTCGTCACCATCGATTGCGGCGGCGATGGCGCCCGCGCCAGAACAATTCTCGATGGCCTGGTCAGCCGCGGTGTTTTCATCCGCATGCCGGGTGTCGAAACGCTCAATCGTTGCATAAGGATCTCAACCGGACCGGAAGCCGAGATCGACATCTTCGAGCAGGCTCTGGTCGAGGTCGCAGCCGAACTGGACTGATCCCGCCCTGCCCACATCAAAAAGCCGCGATCGACCTGTTGCGGTCCATCGCGGCCTTTCGAGAAGCCTCTCGGTGTTGCCCGGAGTAGAGCTCCGCCCCGTTTTCCTCGAGGTGATTTTTCCTGGATGATGCGCCGATTGGCGGACCGGCCAAACAGTGCCGCGTCAAGCCGCTTGGGCTCAATGCATGGTCATCCATTCACGCGCGGCGCGCAACGCTGCCGCAAGGTCAGACTTGCTCATGCTTTCCGCCAGTTCGGCGCGCAGCGTGGCGGCGCGGTCAGAGCCCTTGATAGCTGCGATATTGAGCCATTTGTGGGCGGCAATGTAATCGACCTCGCATTCGCGTCCGGTCGCATACATCAGCCCCATTTCGCAGAATACATCAGCCTTGGCTTCGCCGCCGATGGTGGCCTGATCGTGATCGTGAATTTCATAACGTGCCATGTTGCCAGTCCCTGTCTTAAGTTGGTTTCGTTGTCCCTGCCAGCTCTTGAGAAGCCGTCTCATTCCTGCTTGCGTCCGGTTTGGCCCGGTGCGTCTTGTTGAATTGGAGTGTGCCGCTATCGATTAAAAAGCGAGTTAAATTGCATGCTTAACTGGAGACGAACAAAGTCCGAATGCTTGGTAAATTTGCGATTCCGTTAAACATCGCACCCGTTGGAAACTGGTCAAAGCGGTGAAACCAGGCACTTTGGCGGGCCTGAAAAAAGTTACGATCGGCTAACCAAAGATCCATCGCTTTTTCCGGTTATCCGATCTCGTCCGGTAAGATTGGCGAAATTCAGCCCGCCCGGAAGCCCACGAAAGCGATGTTGAAAAGCCGATATCTGCGAGAAATCGCGGTTTACCTTTACGTGGCCGTAAGTTAAGTAAGAAATGCGCTTGAGGAAGCGCGCATTCCTGGGAGGAACACAATGATCCGCAAATTGATTGTAGCTGGCGTGCTCATGGCCGCCATGAGCGCTCCGGCGCTGGCAGACCCGATCGAAGGCAACTGGAAGACCAAGAGCGGCGAAACCGCGGCGATCTCCGCCTGCGGCAAGGCCTATTGCGTGCAGCTTAAAACCGGCAAGCATGCAGGCAAGCGCATCGGCAAGATGACGGGCAGTGGCGGAAGCTACTCCGGCACCATCACCGATCCGGCCAAGGACAAGACCTACTCAGGCTCCGCCTCAATCTCGGGAAACACCATGAAAATGAAAGGGTGCGTCCTGGGTATTTTGTGCCGGTCGGAAAACTGGGCCAAAATGTAAACCGGGCTTTCGCTCGCACACATGGGTGAACCAACCCGCGCTGGCATCCGGCGCGGGTTTTTTGTGTCCGTTGCCTCCCTTATCCCCGCCGGGTCCTTTCAGAGCAGCGCCGGAACAGGCTTGCAACCGTCCTGTGTTTGCACTGCCGCCACGATCGATGGTCCTTGCCGTTAACCTGTTTGAACGGCAGATGAACGGCCCTCTCAGATGCGGTTCAGTCGGCCCATGCGAATGTTCTCCTCACAACAGGGGAACCAGCCGCATGGCCACGCTCACACGCCGCTTCATCATCATCTGCCTGATCTTCGTGATCTTCGCGCTGTGGATGGCCGCTGCGGTCGCCAATGCCGGCCACGCATCGCGCGGCTGGCGCGATGGACCGTTCCACGCATGCGTTTTTCATCCCGATCTGAATTGCAGGGCTTCGCGTTGAATCCGGCCTCCAAGGAATGACACAATGAACACACACACCCGCCGATCCATTTCCACCTTCATCCGGATTGCCGCTTTCACCGCCTTTTTCGTCGGCCCTGTCGGCGCCTTCGCCTTCGCCAATGCCGGCGACAAGGGGCCGGGCATGTCGGGTGCAGGATTCGTGCTTTACATCAGTCTGCAGCGTCAGGGCCATTGAGCAGGGCACTGCGTGTCGCTGAACGCCCGTGACACACTGCCGGCCATTCGCAA
Source organism: Hoeflea sp. (assembly GCF_039975035.1). Taxonomy (GTDB): domain Bacteria; phylum Pseudomonadota; class Alphaproteobacteria; order Rhizobiales; family Rhizobiaceae; genus Hoeflea. The sequence continues at coordinate 27,281 of NZ_JBDWHW010000202.1, forward strand.
ATAGCGCGCTGCCGGCAATCGGACTTTCACCCGATTCCCCTGAAGCACCTTTTGGCCACGAACGCCTTTTGCTTGTCGATCATTCTCGTATATAACAGTGTATGGAACAACGAATCTCTTCACACACAGCCAACAGCTTCATTTCACCCGATCCTATCAAACCGCAGGAATTTTCCGATGCGGCGAGTGCGGTTGCGGCGCTCGAAGCCATCTATGAACGTAACACACGATTTTTGTGCGAGGCCTTTCAGGGCCTTGCCACCGAGCGGCCAAAAGGCCGCTTTCGCGCATTTTATCCGCAGATAAGCCTGGAGACCACATCCTTCGGCATGATCGATTCGCGGCTGTCCTTCGGCCACGTGGTGTCGCCGGGCTGCTATGCCGCCACGATAACCCGTCCGGCGCTTTTTCGCTCCTACCTGATCAACCAGTTCGAACTGCTGCTGCGCAATCACGGCGCACCGCTGACAGTTTCAGAGTCAGACACGCCAATCCCGCTGCATTTCGCCTTCGGCGAAGGCGCCTATGTCGAAGCGGCGGTGGCCGAGAAACTCGACATGCCGCTGCGCGATCTGTTCGACACCCCTGATCTGGCCACCACCGACGATGAAATCGTCAACGGGCTTTACGAACCTGGCCCCGGCGAATTGCTGCCCCTGGCGCCGTTCAAGGCGCAACGCATCGATTATTCGCTGGCGCGGCTGTCGCACTACACGGCCACCGCGCCGGACCATTTCCAGAATTTCGTGTTGTTTACCAATTACCAGTTCTACATTGACGAGTTTTGCGAGCACGCCCGCTCGCTGATGTCGGAAGGCGGCAACGACTACGAGTGTTTCGTCGAGCCCGGCAACCTGATCACCCCGGCAGGCCATGGCAGCCCGACCGAGGGGGTCGCTCCACCGCGGCTGCCGCAGATGCCGGCCTATCATCTCAAGCGCAAGGGACATGGCGGCATCACCATGATCAATATCGGCGTCGGCCCGTCCAACGCCAAGACCATTACCGATCATGTCGCGGTGCTGCGCCCGCATGCCTGGCTGATGCTCGGTCACTGCGCCGGCCTGCGCAACAGCCAAAATCTGGGAGATTATGTCCTGGCCCACGCTTATGTGCGTGAGGACCATGTGCTTGATGACGACCTGCCGGCCTGGGTGCCTATCCCTGCCCTGGCGGAAGTCCAGGTCGCCGTCCAGGACGCGGTTGCTGAAGTCACCGGGCTGGAAGGCTACGATCTCAAGCGCATCATGCGCACCGGCACGGTGGCCACCATAGACAACCGCAACTGGGAGCTTCGTGACCAGCGCGGCCCGGTGCAGCGCCTGTCGCAATCGCGCGCCATCGCGCTCGACATGGAATCGGCCACCATCGCCGCCAATGGTTTCCGCTTTCGCGTCCCCTATGGCACGCTGCTCTGCGTCTCCGACAAACCGCTGCATGGCGAACTCAAACTGCCCGGCATGGCTTCCGCCTTTTACAAGACGCAAGTCAACCAGCACCTCAAGATCGGTCTGCTGGCCATGCAAAAGCTCGCTGCCATGCCGCCCGAACGGCTGCATTCCCGCAAACTCAGAAGCTTCTTCGAGACCGCGTTTCAGTGACAGACAGAAAAGGCGGGATCCGAGATCCCGCTTTTTTTTTCAAAGCCATGTCCGCCAACCGAGTTGGTTCGCAGGACGGACGGAGCGACTGACGCCGATTTTGCAGTAACGGCGGAAACGGGCTGGAAGCGGCTTTTGCTGCGCCATGTGCAAAGGTCAGTTATGAGTTGCCTTATCAGCCATCGGCCGCATCCGTCACCTCGCGCCGAGACGGCCACAATTCAAGGATACCCGCGGTTAGAACCAATGCGCCGCCAGTAAGCTCCAATGGGGCGAGATGCTCTGCGGCGAGTACAGCTGCTGATACGGCACCAACAACGACTTCCGTCATCAAGAGAATACCAACACGAGCAGGTTCCAGCCTCAACGTGGCCCACATCAAGCTGGCTATCGACAGCCCCCACCACACGCCACCCGTAACAACGGCTACTCCAAGTGCCTTCACCCAATCATCAGAACTAAGTTCAACGTGCTGGGAATCGAGGAATGGGGCGAGAACCAGAGCCGTGAGTGCAGCACCAACGGCGAACACGAACGCAGATGGAACTGGTGCGAGCTTTGATTTTGTATTCATGCCAGTTGTTCCGATAGACCATAGAATGCCCGCAATAAGTGCCATCCACTCCCCCATACCGCGCGCGGTAGCGGGATTTCCCCGTTTGCGCCCAGCATGACGGAAAGCCCGGCAAGACCGACTACAATCGAAAGTACCCGCAGACGCGTCGTGCGCCACCCCATGACATATCTGCCGATCAAGGTGCTCCAGACGGGAGTGAGGAAATAGAGGAGAATAACAATAGCGACCCGGCCATAGACGAACCCGACCGAATACAACGCGAAGGCTGCACCACCCAAAGCTATGGAGGCGAGAGCGAGGGGATCGGTTCGCAACAACTCCCGCCGCTTTACGATAGCCATCGGCGATAATAGGAGCGCTCCAGCGAGCGTGATAGCAACCGTCCCCCAAGCCCCCGCAAGCCCATTCCCTGTCAGCGATCGGACTGGTATCCAATACAGCCCCCATAGCGCGCCGGTAAAGATAACGACCGCTGTCGCCAATGACGTATTTTGCTTTGTAATCATGCGCTCATCGTTAGAAGGAAATTGTAAAGCAGGCAAAGCGATTTGACCGCCGCTTAGCACGGTCTCATGCGCCAATTGACCCGATGATATGGCGTTATTGGATCAGGGCGAACATCTGACGGCTGCATGCGGGATTACTGGAGGATTCAGGCTGGCCCATAGTGGCTTCGCATTCGGGCTTATGACCGATCAATTCAGTTTAGCGGCATGACCATTGAAGTGGCGTAACCAGCTTTCCGTTCTGATGTTGTCACGTACTTCATAGTCGCGAATGGCTTGGTGAAGATCACCAACATCGTCTGCCTCTCTGTCTCCACCGATTTCGGTCAACCGCATCGTATACCACGCCGTTATTCCACCCTCTGGCGCATCTGGAAACCTCGGAAAGGCTGGTTCTGGAGTCTGGTTTGCGATCCAGAGGTTGGGAAGGGCCGGTTCAAGGACAAGCGCACGGGCAAGGCCGACGACATCGACCGTACCGTTCGTCACTGCCTCTTCCGCCTGCGCCCGCGTTTTGAAGCCGCCGGTCAGCATCAAAGGCTTGGATGTCACCGTACGGGCGCGTTTGGCAAACTTGATGAAATATGGCCCGCCTCCCGCGCTGTCAGAAGCAGACTTCGCGCCCGGGAAATATGTCCCGCCGCTGATGTCGATGAGGTCCACGGATGACCTGTCCAGAGCGGACACCACCTGGAGCGCGCCGTCTTCGTCAAACCCGCCTTCGAGTTGGTCTGAAGAGTTGAGCTTCACCGCGATTGGAAAGTTCGGGCCGACTGCCGCACGCGTTGCCTCAATGGAGTCGAGCAAAAGCCTCATGCGGTTACCAATCGCCCCGCCATAAGCATCGCTGCGTTTATTGAACAAAGGTGACAGGAACTGGCTGAGCAGAAAGCCGTGTGCTGCGTGAATCTGAACACCACCAAACCCAGCCTGCTGTGCCAACCTGGCTGTCCTAGCGAATTCTAACGGCACCTGACGGATTTCATTCTGTGTCATCCCCTCACAACGAAGCCCAGGGAGATCGAGCGCGCTTGGCCCCGTGGGGTTACTGATTGGCGCGAATGCGAGCGCCCCAGCGTGACCGAGTTGCAGCCACAACTGTGTGCCGTCTTTACCGCCATGCTCGGCAAGGTTCCGAAACTTTGAGATGTCAGAATCTGCGTTGAACACCAGATTTCCGGGCTTTTCGGCGTAGTTGGATGTGGCCTGCACCTCACCAATAATCGATACCGCCAACCCACCTTCTGCCCAACGCTGATACAGCCTGTTTTGTTCGGTTGTCGGATGGCCCGTTCCGTCGCCCAAGGAGTCCGACATTGCAGATTTTGCAATCCGATTCTTCAAAACGACGCCGCAAGGCAATTCAAGCGGCTCAAACAGAACCCTATTTTGTTTCATACGAATAGCTCCAGTCAAAGTTCAGCGACGTTCAATACATCTATGAAAATTCTTGGTGCGGCAACTCAATGTAAGTTTGGATGCTTTGCTGCCGTTCGCTGCGGATAACACGAATGGCGGCTTTGGGCCGCGCCTTGCCCTTGATCTTTTTTCCCCGCTTCACACCCGCTCCGCTCTGGTGAAGGCTTCGCCAGTTCCACTGCGGTGACCGCGTAACGGGAGATGCCATACCCGAATTGCATGCCCCCGGTTCAGACGCCGTCTTGAAGGTGTTGGCCTGATCCGGACCACCCTACCCACGCAGTCAGGTCACACAACTTGACGATAGTTGTTCGCCCGTCTTTATGCGTGGGTTTTTTATCTGCTTTCACAATCTCATCAGACGCAGTAAGCAACCTGATCTTTGAATTTTTGGAACATGTCATGGCGCAAAAAGCCACTATCTATAAGGTCGAACTTTCAGTCTCCGATATGGATCGTCACTATTACGACACCCATCAACTGACCGTTGCCAAACACCCCTCGGAGACGGATGAACGGCTGATGGTGCGTATTTTGGCTTTTGCCCTGAATGCCCATGAGCATCTGGAAATGACAAAGGGCCTTTCAACGGATGACGAGCCGGACATCTGGCAGAAAAGCCTGAGCGGCGAACTTGAATTGTGGGTAGCGCTTGGGCTTCCCAGCGAAAAACTGATGCGCCAGTCCTGTGGCAAGGCCGACAAGGTGATCGTCTATCCCTATGGCGGCAGGACGGCCGAGATGTGGTGGGACAAGATCAAAAACAGCACCGCCCGTTTTGGAAATCTTCAAGTGACAAATTTTTCCGAGAAAGACACGGCTGAACTGGCAAAACTGGCAAGCCGCGCGATGAAGCTCCAGGTAAATATTCAGGACGGCGAGGTGATGGTCAGCGTTGGTGACAGCATCGTTTACGTTACCCCGTCAAAATGGAAGAGTGCCGTATAACTCACGGGTTTCGGGCGTAAAAACGGGCTTGAGTTGCTCGGGTGCCGATCATGATCAGATCCGGCTCACCCGATGTCAGCACTCAAGAAGCTGCGCTGCAGCGCCGAGAGTTTCCGCGGACTGCCACTTCGGCCAAAAGTGACAGTCGGCCATAAAGGCCGAAAGTCGCAATCGGGCTCGAACCGGGCCAGCACGGCTTGCGGTTGCTCAAAGCCGGCACTGCAAAGCTGCAATTTCAGGCAAGGCGCATCTGCGCGCCCTGCCCCGCCGCGCCTCACATATTGGTATAAACCGGCCCCTCGCCGCCCTGTGGCGGCACCCAGTTGATGTTCTGGTTGGGATCCTTGATGTCGCAGGTCTTGCAGTGCACGCAGTTCTGCGCGTTGATGACGAAGGTCGGCGTGCCGTCCGTCTCGATCCATTCATAGACGCCTGCCGGGCAATACCGATTGGAAGGCCCGCCATAAACGTCCAGTTCCGAGGTCTTCTGCAGCGCCATGTCCTTGACCTGCAGGTGCACCGGTTCGTTTTCCTCATGGTTGGTGTTGGACAAAAACACCGAGGACAGCCGGTCGAAGGTCAGCACCCCGTCAGGCCTTGGATAGTCGATCTTCTTGTGCTGTGCCGCAGGCTCCAGCATTGCATAGTCCGGCTTGCCGTGGCTCATCGTGCCGAATGGCGAAATGCCGAACAGGGTGTTGAGCCACATGTCGAGCCCGCCCAGCGCCACGCCGCCGATGGTGCCGAGTTTTGACCACAGCGGTTTGACGTTGCGCACCTTCTTCAGATCCGCACCGATCTCGGAACTGCGCCAGGCGGCGTCATATCCGTCCAGCGTATCCTGCGCCCGGCCAGCCGCAATGGCTTCGGCCGCATGTTCCGCCGCAATCATCCCCGACAGCACCGCATTGTGTGACCCCTTGATGCGGGCAACATTGACGAAACCAGCCGAACAGCCGATCAGCGCGCCGCCCGGGAAGACAAGCTTGGGCACCGACTGCCATCCGCCCTCGGAAATGGCGCGCGCGCCGTAACCAATCCGCTTGCCGCCCTCGAACACCGGAGCAATCGCCGGATGGGTCTTGAAACGCTGGAATTCCTCGAACGGGGAAATCCACGGGTTCTTGTAATTGAGGTGAACGACGAAACCGACCGCCACCTGATTGTCTTCGAGGTGATAGAGGAACGATCCCCCGCCGGTCTTCATGTCGAGCGGCCAGCCGAACGAGTGCTGCACCAGGCCCGGTTTGTGATGCTCGGGCTTGACCTGCCACAACTCCTTGAGACCGATGCCGTATTTCTGCGGATCGCGGTCCTCGTCCATTTTGAACCGGGAAATCAGTTGCTTGGCCAGAGAGCCGCGGACGCCCTCGCCAATCAGCACGTATTTGCCCAACAGCGCCATGCCGCGGGCGTAATTGGGACCGGGTTCGCCATTGCGCTCGACGCCCATGTCGCCGGTCGCCACACCGATGACCGCGTCCTCGTCATTGGTCAGAATCTCCGTGGCGGCAAAACCCGGATAGATCTCCACCCCGAGCGCCTCGGCGCGATCGCCAAGCCACTTTGTCACATTGGAAAGCGATACAATGAAATTGCCATGATTGTTCATCAATGGCGGCATCAGGAAATTCGGTAGCCGCACCGAACCGGCCGGCCCAAGCACAAGAAACTGATCAGCGGTGACCGGCGTCTTGAAAGGATGATCGGGATCATCGCGCCAATCGGGTATCAGCTTGTCGATTCCGACAGGATCGACCACGGCGCCCGACAGAATATGCGCGCCGACTTCGCCCCCCTTCTCCAGAACAACAACTGTCAACTCCGGATTGATCTGTTTCAGCCGGATCGCCGAAGAAAGGCCCGCGGGACCCGCGCCGACAATCACCACATCAAATTCCATGCTTTCGCGTTCAGGAAGCTCAGCAATATCGTTCATCGGAAATCCTCATCTCTTCATCAGACCGGCGCCGAAACAGCCCTGGCGCGCCAGGCAACTTCAACTCCGGCTTTGACACGCTCCCCTGACAGTCCCGACTGCCCGTTTCACTGTCCGGTCCACCCAATTGGCCTTGCGGCCGATTCCCCCTGTCATGACAAATGACACGCGCGAAGTCGAGCCGGAATTCGACAGGCTACGCTCTGTTGCGTATCAAATACTGACGCTTACGTAAACGTAAATAACAGATATAGTCTCTGCGTCTCCGCGCTGTGAAGACCCATATGCGGCGGATAGGTGCCCCGGCATTTATCGACGACCGGACGTCAAAAATGAACACAGAGCTGGACCGGCACCGTGATATCGCCTGGAGTTACCAAACGCTTCAGCCCGCGCGGGCAAACATCGGATGCATCGACAAGACCAGCACAGCGCCGATGATGGTTCCATTCGTGCCAGGCAATGGCGTCATCCGGCAATTGACCGCGAACAAGCGTCCACAGGTATCGGGAATCTCATAATCGTAAGAAACACATGCGCCGCCAAAACATTGATCGAGACGCGGTTTGGCCCGTTCTTCAAACCGTTCCATATCTATGATTTCGAACAGCGGCTTGCCGATAAAGTCAGAAGACCGTTTCTCATGAAAATCGGCGTTGCGCTTGTTGCAATAGATATAGCGATAGTCGAGCCCGATTATCGCCACCCGCTCCGGCAAACAATCCAGCGCCAGTTCGTGCACAGACGGGTCGTAACCGTCCAGCACAGGAAGATACGCCAATCCCGGCATTCCCGGCTTCAAGCCCGTATCAAAATCCATATAGCGCTCGAACAAGGAGGTCATCGCGTCGGTGTAACGCCAGACACTGCTGCCATCTTCACAATTTCGCTGCGCAAGCCTTTTGAAAAAACCGATTTGAGCTGAAATCTCGCTGCGGCTGTGAACCCGCAACGCAAACAACCGGTCTATCAATATCTGAATCCGGGCATCAATCCTGTCAACCGCAGCTTCATCCTCATGACACGCTGCAGCAAGAAGCTGATTCGCCAGATATTCATATTCCTGGACAAGTTGAGACAGCATCTAAACTCCAGCCCTCACCCGGTTCCCTTGCAGGATTGTCTCCACCACAAGAAATACAACCTGCCGGCAAGTCACCATACATTCTTGCTCCCGCCTGAGGCTATACTTTATTGCGTTCACCAAAAATCATGCAACAGCATCTCAGTATGAGCGACGAAATTCTATTTGGCGCAATGGATGTCTATCCCAATATATTTGCTCATTCAATGACAAGGCCACCTCCGGGTCGATCCGGAAGCATCGCTTCACGACAATGGTGCAATCGGGGAATATGCCGGAATGATATTGGTCATGTAATTGTACGGCTGCTGGTTGGCGTTGTCTTACTGCGCAGCCCGCTCCGCCAGCTTTGCCAGGTCAGGCACATCCAGATGCCGGTTGTTGCGAATATGGATGATGCCGTCCTTGCGCAACTTGGTCATCTGCCGGCTTACCGTCTCAATGGTCAGGCCAAGAAAATCGGCAATATCTGAGCGAGTCAGCGGCAATTCAAAACTGGCAGACTCACTTTCCGATTCAGGATCTATATGAGTGGCGATCAGGTACAAAAGACTGGCCACTTTTTCCGATGCCGTCTTTCGTCCCAACGTCAGCATCCAGTCGCGGGCCTCGTCCAGTTCCTTCAAGGTTTGCTCGAGCAGCCTGTGCTCGAGTTCCGGCGTATCCCTGATCATTCTGTCGATCAGCGTCTTGGGAAAGCTGCAGACATTAACGTCTGTGGCGGCATCGGCGGCAATACTGCTGTCAATCCGAAACGGGCGACCTAGAAAATCGGGCGCAAATTGCAGACCGACAATCTGCTGCCTGCCGTCTGCCATCATTTTAGTCAGCTTCACCACGCCCGAGATGATATTCGCGTAGTTGCTGGATTCCTGGCTTTCCCCGATAAGCTGGGAGCCTATAGCAACGTGTTTGCGTGTCGATTGCTTGTTCAGGGTAATCAACTGACTGGCGGACAAAGCGCCGCACACACCCCGGTGACGCGCTTCACATGCCCGGCACAAAACTGGAATTTCAGAATTGTGGATGTCTTTGCGTTGCGCGTCCATCAAGCCCTCAATGCCCGCAGGGGCAACCTGCCGCCTGCATACCACAATACCCAGCTGCCTCCTCCATGGGCCACAAAGAACAGCGAGGTTTGATCAAAGTCAAGGCGCGCAGGCTTCACATAAGCAATGTACGCACTCAAGTATGGGAGATCGGTGAATGCGAAAAGATTTTCTCCGCAAACATGGTGGGCCGGCCCCACGCTATACCAGCTATCCGACAGCCCCGCATTTCCATGCCGGGATTGACGGCGATGTTTACGCGCGCTGGCTGCGGCAACTGAAGCCGGGGCAGACTGTATCTCTTTATATCCACATCCCCTGGTGCGACCGGCTTTGTTGGTTTTGCGGCTGCAACACCAAGCAGACCCTGAAATATGAACCGCTCACGACTTATCTGGCCGCTCTCACAAACGAGATCGAGACGATTTCGAGCCTGATAGATCCGGGCTGCCGGGTCACCGCGCTGCACCTGGGCGGCGGATCGCCGACCATGCTGCGCCCTGATGACATCGTGACCCTCAGCCAGACACTGCGCAACCGGTTCAATTTCGACGCCGATGCCGAAATCAGCGTGGAAATGGATCCCAACGACCTCACAGCCGACAGATATGATGCACTTGCTGCCATTGGAATGACCCGCGCCTCTATTGGTGTCCAGGATTTTGACGAAAAGGTACAGAGAGCCATCAACCGCGAGCAGACATTCGAACAGACCCGGGACGTCGTCGAACAGGTCCGGGCCCGCGGTGTCCGTTCGGTCAATTGCGACGTGCTCTACGGTCTGCCGCACCAGACCCGAAAATCCATGGACCGTACCATCAAGAAGGTTCTCTCCCTCACCCCGGACCGGATCGCGCTGTTCGGCTACGCTCACGTCCCGTGGATGAAAGCCAATCAGAAGATGATCGACGAGGCAGCGTTACCGGATGTGACGGAGCGGTTCGCGCAGATGAACCGTGCCGCCTCTTCACTGACCCTTGCGGGATACACCGCCATTGGCATCGATCATTTTGCGTTGCCTGCCGACAGCTTGGCGATTGCTGCAGCTTCCGGCGCGATGCGGCGCAATTTCCAAGGCTACACCAGCGACACCGCCGATGCGCTGATCGGCATGGGAGCCTCCTCCATAGGTCAGCTGCCGCAAGGTTATGTGCAGAACCAGCCATCGACTGGCGAATACCAGCGTCAGGTCAATCTCGGCCGGCTTCCAGTTGTGCGCGGCTTTGAACTTTCAACCGAAGACCGTATCCGCGCCCGCATCATCGAGTTGTTGATGTGCGATTTCGCCTTTTCCTTTGCCACCATCCGGCACGAATTCGGCGGCGCTGCGGAAAGCATCCTCGATGAAGCCGAGTATCTGGCTGGCTGCGACACCGATGGCATGATCGAATTCGCCGGCGGACTTTTCCAGATCACACAGAAAGGCAGACCTTTCGTGCGATCCGTGGCGTCCGCATTCGACGCCTATTTTGGCACCGGCACCGCCCGCCATTCCCTTGCGGTCTGATCGCCTCAGTCTTATCTGGTAATATCATTCGGGTCCGTTGGCCAATAGCGGGCAAAGAAGCCATTGGCTTTTGCGCCGGATTTTTCTATAGCTTCGCCCAAACTGTTATCCAATGAGGACATGAGCGTGACCGCAACTTTTGACAAGGTCGCCGACATCATCGCAGAAACAAGCGAGATTGACCGCGATTCCATCACCACAGAAAGCCACACGATTGATGATTTGGGCATCGACAGCCTGGATTTCCTCGACATTGTTTTCGCTGTCGACAAGGAATTCGGCATCAAGATCCCGCTCGAGCAGTGGACCCAGGAAGTCAATGACGGGAAAGCTTCGACAGAGGAATATTTCGTTCTTGGAAACCTTTGCACCAAGATTGATGAGCTGAGAGCAGCAAAGGGTTGAGGCCCGGCGCGGCGGGGCTTTTCCATGCAACTTGAATACTTCCAGATGATTGACCGCATTGTGGCGCTTGACCTTGAGCATGCCACTCTGGTTGCAAGCTCGAAAGTCCCCGACGCCAGCCCTGTATTCGAAGGCCATTTTCCCGGGATGCCATTGGTTCCCGGCGTCTTGCTGATAGAAACCATGGCTCAGGCCAGCGGCTTTCTGGTTCTCGCCAAGACCGGCTTTTCGGCAATGCCGTTTCTGATGACAGTGGATGGCGCCAAGATGCGAGATTTCGTCACACCCGGAACGGCTCTGGAGATCACTGCGACGCTGGAGCATGAGGGCTCCGGCTATGCGGTGACCAAGGCCAAAATCACCAGCGGTGGCAAGAAGGTGGCCGACTGTCAGCTCAAGCTCAGGACAGTTCCTTTTGATCAGGTACCGCTTGCCGAAACAGTGCGCACCCGCGCCGGCGAAGTGGGACTTTTGAGCGCCATGGCGAATGCCACAGGAGATCGGCAATGACAGACAAGCGCCATGAGGTGGTGGTAACCGGCATCGGTCTGGTGACGTCCCTCGGGGTAGGACGTCAAGTCCATCACGATGTGCTGATGGGCGGTGCTGCGCCGGCCCGCAACGTCGACACTGACAGTTTTGCGCCCTACACGGTTCATCCTCTTCCCGAGATTGACTGGTCACAGCAGATTCCGCGCCGCGGCGACCAGCGCCAGATGGAAAACTGGCAACGGCTTGGCGTCTACGCAGCAGGCCTGGCTCTCGATGATGCGGGGCTCAAGGGTGACCTGGAGTCTTGCGCGTCGATGGACATGATCGTGGCTGCCGGTGGCGGTGAACGTGATATCGCCGTTGACACGCTGATTATCGAAGAAGGTCGCAAACGTAACGACCGGGAACAATTGCTCAACGAAAAATTGACCACCGAACTGCGTCCGACATTGTTTCTCGCCCAATTGTCCAATCTGCTCGCCGGCAACATTTCAATCGTCCACAAAGTCACCGGATCATCCCGGACCCTGATGGGAGAGGAAGGCGCGGGCATTTCGGCCATCGAGGTCGCCCATGCCCGTATATCCGCCGGACAGTCGACGCATTGCCTTGTCGGCGGCGCATTCATCGCTGAACGTATCGACATGATGATGGTGATCGAAGCAGTTCAGGGGCTCGGCAAGACCCCGGACAGACCGTTCTGGAACAGCGATGGATCGGCGAATGGCCTGAACCTGGGAACATCCGGCGCGTTTCTGGTCCTCGAATCACTCGAGCACGCCACTGCCCGCGGCGCCCATATCTATGCCCGCCTCGACGCAGTTGCAGCCGATCGCGGCTCGCGCGACCATGATCAGCTGGAGAACCGGTTGAACCGCCTGTCCGACGATACCGGCGCACCACAGACCGGTGCCGATACTGTGGTCTTTTGCGGAACCAGCGGCTTTCCGGATCTGGCAGCTCGCGAACGGGCTTTCCTGAAATCACGGTTCCCGGCAACGCCTGTGCGCACCGTCGGCGCCCTGTTCGGTCACTCCCTGGAGGCCCAATTCCCCACCGGACTGGCGCTTGCCTGCCTGACGCTTGACGCCGAGGGGCCAATTAGCCCCTTCGCGGCCGGCGACGACGGCACCGCCTCGACTGCTGCCAATTCGGCGATCGTAACCACGATTGGTCACGCTCGCGGCGAAGGCATCGCCCGCCTGACGAGAATGCCATGAGACGGAGACAATCATGAGCAAAGCCGCCTACAAGGACCATCTGGGCCGCCCGCTGGTAGCAGTCACCGGCATGGGCGTCGTCTCGTCTCTGGGTCAGGGTATCAAAGACAACTGGGCCGCACTGACCGCGGGCAAATCCGGGATCCATCCGATCACCCGGTTTCCGTCAGAGGGCTTGTCCACACGGATCAGCGGCACCGTCGATTTCATCGACATCCCGGTTTCCAATGCGGTCGAACGCTCCTTCGCGTTTGCTCGGGAGACCACCATTGAAGCGCTCGCGCAAGCCGGTCTTTCCGGCGATTTCGGTGGTCCGCTGTTCCTCGCGGCGCCTCCGATTGAACCGGAATGGAGCGCGCGCTTCGAGCTTGGCGACCGCGTGCAGCCCGACGCGATGAGCGGAAACGCCTATGAGCAATTCCTCACCGTGTTGCGCGAACAAGCCGACCCGCAATTCCATGAAGCGGTCTTGTTCGGGGCCATTTCGGAGCGTCTGGCCGATAGGTTCGGAACCCGTGGACTGCCTGTCACGCTGTCGACGGCCTGCGCATCCGGCGCAACCGCCATCCAGCTTGGCGTCGAAGCTATCCGCCAGGGACGTGTTGACCGCGCGCTGAGCGTGGCTACCGACGGTTCGGTCAGCGCCGAAGCGCTGATCCGGTTTTCACTGCTCTCTGCGCTATCAACCAACAACGACCGGCCCGAGACGGCTTCCCGCCCCTTCACCAAGGATCGCGACGGATTCGTGATTGCCGAGGGAGCTGCAACACTGGTGCTCGAATCGTTGGAGACAGCCATCGCTCGCGGCGCGCGGGTTCTGGGCATCATCAGCGGCTGCGGCGAGAAGGCCGACGATTTCCATCGCACCCGCTCTTCGCCCGGCGGCGCACCGGCGATCGCCACCATTCGCGCGGCTCTGGCAGACGCCGGGATATCTGCCGATGAAATCGGCTATATCAACGCCCATGGCACCTCGACCCCCGAAAATGACAAGATGGAATATCTGTCATTGTCGACCGTGTTCGGCGACCGTATGGCCAATGTACCGGTATCATCCAACAAATCGATGATCGGCCATACGCTGACCGCGGCGGGCGCGGTGGAGGCGGTATTTTCCCTGCTGACCATTTCGACCGGCGTTCTTCCGCCCACCATCAATTACGACAATCCGGACCCTACAATCCCGCTCGACGTGGTCCCCAATGTCAAACGCGACGCCACGGTCACCAGCGTTCTGTCCAACTCTTTCGGCTTTGGCGGACAAAACGCATGCCTTGTCATGTCGGCTGAACCCGCTTAAGGCATGTCGCACTCCGGCGATCCTGCGGCATTGCCGGTCAAACATCCATTCAAGGTGTGAGCGAACAAGCGTGGCGCCCACCTGGATCCCGGCGTTTGGGCTCCACCTGTAAAGACATTGGCGGCCGACAGGGCTCCGCCATGCGGCGAAGGACACTATCCATGCGGGCATTGCAGCTTATCGAAGATCGCAAGCTTGAAACGGTGGACTTGCCGCCGCCGCCGCCGCCGGGCATCGGCGAAGCCACTGTTTCCATCAAGGCGGTTGCGCTCAACCATATTGATGTCTGGGGTTGGCGCGGCATGGCCTTTGCCAAACGCAAGATGCCGCTGGTAATCGGCGCCGAGGCATCAGGCGTGATTGACGCGGTTGGCCATGGCGTTTCCGGTCTGGTTCCCGGCCAGTTGGTTGCAATCTACGGCGCACGCACATGCGGGCTGTGCCGTCCCTGCCGCGAAGGCCGCGACAATCTTTGCGAACACGTCAGCGGCGTTCACGGCTTCCATCTCGATGGCTTTGCCCAGGAAAAGGTCAATCTGCCGGCCCGGCTTCTGGTGCCCGCACCTCCCGGCGTCACAGCCATCGGCGCGGCTGTCACACCGGTGACCTTCGGCACAGTCGAACACATGCTGTTAGACAATGCCAGACTCGAGCCGGGTGAAACCATCCTCGTTCACGCCGGAGGATCGGGCATAGGATCCGCCGCAATCCAGCTCGCCAAGAAGATCGGTTGCACCGTTATCACCACCGTCGGCTCCGATGCGAAGATCGAACCGGCCAGGGCATTGGGCGCGGACCATGTGATCAATTACCGCGAAGACCGTTTCGAGGGTGTGGTTCGCAAACTCACCAAGAAACGCGGTGTCGATGTGGTGTTCGAACATGTCGGCGCTGACACATGGGCAGGCTCTATGCTGTCGCTCAGGCGCGGCGGACGGCTGGTGACTTGCGGCTCGACCTCCGGCGTCTCCACCCAGATGAACCTGATGATGTTGTTCCAGCAACAGCTCAAATTGTTCGGGTCGTTTGGCTGCCGTATGGAAAACATGGCCAATGCCATGCAGAAAATGGCCGCCAACCTCGTCCATCCGGTCATTGATACGGAAGTCGGTTTTGACGATATTTCCGTCGCCCTGGCCCGCATGGAAGACCGCGATGTCTTCGGCAAAATCATTCTCAAGATGGATTAAGGTCAACGAACCGGCACATGGCAAGTCCCCTCCGCATGGCGCTGACGCGCATCATCATCGCAATGCGACGCGCCAGGGACTGGCTGATCGCGAAAACCATCTTCGGCGTATTGCGGGTGATCTCGCTGTTTCCCGCGGACAAGGCGATTGCACTCGTCGATTATCTCGCCCGGCGAATCGGCCCGTTGACGTCACGCCACAGGCTGGCGATGGCCAACCTTTCAAGGGCCTATCCGGAAAAAACCGAAGCCGAACGGCATGAGATCGCCATCGAAATG
Organism: Hoeflea sp.; assembly: GCF_039975035.1. Taxonomy (GTDB): domain Bacteria; phylum Pseudomonadota; class Alphaproteobacteria; order Rhizobiales; family Rhizobiaceae; genus Hoeflea. The sequence goes on from NZ_JBDWHW010000202.1 coordinate 42,796, forward strand.
TGGGGCAACATGTCCCGGCTTGCCGCGGAATATGTCTTTCTCGACCAGCTTTTCGATTACGATCCGGCAGCCACCGAAGCTGGACGAATAGAAGTCGACGGCATCGAAAACTTCATCAGGCTTCGCGACACCAAAAAGCCGTTCATCGTCTTCACCGCACATACCGGCAATTTCGAACTGTTGCCGATCGCGGCGGCGGCCTACGAACTGGATGTGATGGCGTTGTTCCGTCCGCCCAACAATCCCTATATCGCCAAGAGGGTGCTTGCCGCACGCCGCACATCGAGGGGGCATTTGGTGCCCTCGCGCGCCGGAGCCGCTTTCACACTGGCGCGGCGCCTGGAAAGCGGCGGCGGCGTCGGAATGCTGGTTGACCAGAAATTCCACAAGGGCGAGAAAACAACGTTTTTCGGGCTCGAGGCCCACACAAATCCGCTGCTGGCCAAGCTGGTGCGGCAATATGAATGTGACGTTTATCCGGCGCGAGCCATCCGCCTTCCCGACGGTCGCCACCGGCTGGTTGTCGAGGCACCGATCGAAATCCCGCGCCGTCCGGATGGCAAGGTCGATGTTGCGGCCACGGCACAATTGCTCAACGACAAGGTCGAAGACTGGGTGCGCGAATACCCGGGTCAGTGGCAATGGTTCCATGACCGCTGGCAAATCAAGTATCAGCTTAAAGCATTGAAGATTTCCCAAAGCCCGAAATGAATTTGGCCCGGTGACGAACCGGGCCAAAGAAGCATGTGAGGGGCTGCCCCCTTCCAGACAGGACACCGACGGCACAGCCTGAGCGGCTTTCCGCCCTTCCACAACGGTTTTGTTTAGCGCTTGACCACGATGCGGGTGTTGCTGTTTCCGGTCTTTTGCACCAGCGAGAAAAATTTCGCCGCATGTTCCGGCGCCAGCCGCACACAGCCATGCGAGGCGACGCGTCCGAGCCGTTTGGTGTCATAGGTCGCATGCACAGCGTAACCGCCATGATAGAACACCGCATAAGGCATCGGCGCGTTGTTGTACTTGCGCGACCGGTGATGCCGTGAGAGCCACTTGGCCGTATAGGTTCCGGTCGGCGTCGAGTATCCCTTGCGGCCGGTCGAGACAGGCCACTTGTATTTCACCTTGCCATTGTGGGTTACAACCATAGTTTGCGATGAAATATCGACCTTCGCCACAAGCTTGGCGGCAAATGCCGAAGCCGACGAGAATGGCATAAGTGCAAGGGCCAATACCCCTGCCAAGAAAAAATTACGCATGTTTGTTTCCCCAGTTACCCTGAACCAAATTATACTAGAACAAGTCTAATCTAAACAGGTGACTTCATGAGTTAAAGTTAAAATGCATGATCGCATTCTAACAATTAATCTAGGTCATTGATTTTACTGAATTAAAATGAAACAACAAAGCCCGCCAGAACCATCAGCGCGAGGCAGTCGCAGGCACGCCGGTATATCGCAAGCCCGTCCAGAATGTCCCGCGCCCCCGCTTGCGGTCGGCCCGAGCCGTTCAAACCGGTCTCCATCACCACCTCTCCGCCGTAGCGGCGCGGACCGCCCAGCACAAGATCAAGTCCGCCCGCCATCGCGGCTTCCGGCCACCCTGCATTGGGCGAACGATGCAGTCCCTGATCTTTCAGTGCCGAGTCCGCGGCCCTTTGCAGGGAGGTCCACCCGTTGACCATTCCCGCTCCGGCCGCAATCAGCAGCGCCGACAAACGCGATGCCGGCCAGTTGGCAAGATCATCCAGCTTCGCCGCCGCCCGGCCGAAATCCCGGTGCCGGTCATTGAGATGTCCGATCATCGAATCGGCGGTATTGAGCATCTTGTAAGCTAGCAGCCCGGGCAGCCCCAACAGCGCGAACCACAGGACAGGGGCGACGGTTCCGTCTGAAAAATTCTCGGCAAGGCTTTCGATCGCTGCCCTCGAGACCCCGGCCTCATCCAACGCTTCCGGGTCACGCCCGACGATCATGGAAACCGCCTTGCGACCTCCAGCCAGCCCGTCCCGGCAAAGTCCGTTGGCCACAGCGGTGACATGATCGGCAAGGCTCTTCTGTGCCAGAAAGACGCTTACCGTCAGGACCTCGAGCAGCACGCCCGCAGCGCCAAGCCGATCGAACACACTGGCCAGGACCCAACCGACCAGTGCCGCGAGCAAAAGCAGACCGACAATCGCGATGCGTCCCTTTTGGCGGCGAACACCCGGGCTGTCTCCTGCCCGGTTGCACCGCTTGTCGGCAAATCTGATCGCTTGACCGAAAATCACAACAGGATGGCTGATCCGGCGCCACAACCAGTCGGGATCGCCAATGAGGCGATCCAGCACCAGCGCAGCGAGAAGAACCGGCAAATGCCCCATCACGAAGCCCGGGCACCCGCAAGCCGCAATGTTTCGCGAAGCCTGACGGCGGACAGTTCATCAGGCGCCAGTCCGATACGGATCCGCGACGGGCTGTGATCAAACGCCCGCACCAGCACCTTGTGACTGGCGAGTGCTTCGCGCACCGCAGCGCCATCGCCCACTTCGCAATAGAAAAACAGCGCCGTCTCGCCGACAATCGGCACGCAGGCCTTGTTGAGAGCCGATCTGGTCATCGCATTGGCTATTTCGATCTTCCTGCGCAGTTCCTCAACCAGATCAATGCGTGAAAAGGCATGCGTTGCGATCGCCAGCGCCGGGCCGGAAACCGCCCATGGGCCGATCCGTTCGTTGACGATTGCCGCCAGACACGGTTGCGCGAAAACAAAGCCGAGCCGCAATCCCGCAAGACCAAAGAACTTGCCGAAGGATCGCAGCACAACGAGGTTGGGTTCCATCCCTGCCGCTCCGGCCATCGACAGGTCCTGACGCATGTCGGCAAAGGCTTCGTCGATGATCACCAGCTTGCGACGGTGCGCCCGGGCAAAGCCGAACACATCATCGCGCGGTGTTTCCCGCCCGTCGGGATTGTTGGGGTTCACCAGAACCACGGCATCCGCCCCGGTGCCCGCGGCTGCTTCAAGCGTCCTGATCGGCTCGACGGAAATATTCATGCGATGATAGGACTGCTCATACTCCGCAAAGGTCGGCGAAACGATCGCAACCTTTCTGGCATCCGGTGTGAGCCACGGAAGCAACTGGATCGCTGCCTGTGTGCCTGGAACGGCCACCGGCATTACCGAGCCGCCATAGTGCTGCATCGCCAGCTCGCACACCTGCAGCACTTCGGCCTGTTCCGGCAATCGCCGCCAGCTATTGAGTGTCAGTTCCGGCAACGGCAGGGTGAACGGACTTATCCCCGTCGACAGATCGAGCCACTCGGAAGCCGTTCCGCCATAGCGCGCCATGGCTTCTGAAAGCGCGCCGCCATGGGCGATCGGTTCGCTGCCCGGGGTCATCGCCTAGTCCATCCGGTCAATGACATGCATGAAAGATCCCGCAACATTGCCACGCTTGAGGCCAACTTCCCCCTGATCCGCACCCAGCGCATCCCGCGCCGAAAACGGCCGGTCCGCTTCGCCTTCGGCCACGGTGGTGGCGTAGTGGAATTCGTGCGCCGAGAGCTCCATGGGCCAGAAAAATCCCGGCAATGGGGTTAGCTGCCGGTAGCCCAGATGCCGTTTCTTGTCGGCAAAGCTGGTCACCAGCGGCAAGGCACCCAGCATTTCATGCCGCGTTCCCTCGGCATCAATCAGCCCGTCGCCAAGCACCATATAGCCTCCACATTCGCCATAGACGGGAATGCCGCGACCGATGGCCGAATGCGTGCCGGACTTGAACCGGGCCGCGCCGGAAATTGCGCCGGCATGCAGTTCCGGGTATCCACCGGGCAGGATCACGGCGTCGCAATCATCATCCGGCGCTTCATCGGCAAGCGGCGAAAAGAACGAGATTTCGGCGCCCCGCCGCTGCCAGCCAAGCAGCATGTGTTCATAAGCAAAGGCAAACGCGATATCGCGCGCCACCGCGATCTTTTGACCCGGCGGAGGCAACCGGCGAATATTGGCTGGCGCAGGTGACGATACCGCGCGCTTTGCCAGCTTGATGAGCTTGTCGATATCGACACGGGCTTCGATCACGTCGGCAGCAGCGTCGATCAACGTTGCAAGCTTTGCGTTCTCGCCGGCCTGCACCAGTCCCAGATGGCGCTGTGGCGTAACCAGTTTCTCGTCGTTTGGCAGCGCGCCGAGCACATCGATACGCGCGTTCTCCAGTGCTTGGCGCAGCATGCCTTCATGCCGGGCGCTCGCCACGCGGTTGAGGATGACGCCGGGGATGAGAATGTCTGGATGAAAATTGGCAAAGCCCCGCGCCAGCGCCGCCACCGAATGGGACATGCTGGAGCAATCGATCACCAGAACGACCGGCAGGCCCAGCAATCCGGCAAGGTCCGCAGCCGATCCGGACCCGTCCGCCGCGCCGTCAAACAGCCCCATCATCGCCTCGATCACCAGCATGCGTCCGCCTTGCGATTGCAGCGACGCATTGGCGAGCAGCAGGTCGCTGCGCATTGCCCACGGATCATAGTTGAGACAGGTTGCGCCGCTCGCCGCTGCATGGAATGCAGGGTCGATATAGTCCGGACCGGCCTTGCCCGGCGCCAGCGAAACCCCGCGACGTTTCAAGGCCCTGAGAAGTCCCAGAGTCACTGTCGTCTTGCCCGAACCCGATTGAGGCGCGGCAATCATCAAGCCCGTCATGCACTGTCCTTCTGCGCGTCGGCGCGGTGTCCCATGGGGTCGGCGGTCAGCACCCGGCCGGCAGCCGCTCCCATCCAGTCAAGCGCCGGGCGGAGCCGCACCACCTGCCCGACCACGACGATCGCCGGCGGCTGCAATCCGTACGCGGCGACATCGTCGGCCGCCCGGGCGAGCGTGGTTTCAAGCACGTTCTGCGCCGCTGTCGATGCATCGGTGACAAAAGCGACGGGTTCGTCGGCGGCCCGGCCGGCATCGATCAGCCGCGCGGCGATGGTGGAGATGTGTTTCATCGCCATGTACATCACGATCACCTGGCTACCGCGCGCCACACCATCCCAGTCAATCCGGTCCGGCACCAGGCCGGAGGAATCATGCCCGGTCAGGAAGGTGACGGTGTGGTTGGTGTCGCGGTGCGTCACCGGAATGCCGGCATAGGCCAGCCCGCCGATGCCGGCGGTAATCCCCGGCACGATACGGAACGGAATGTGGTGCTCGACCAGCGTCAGCGCTTCCTCGCCGCCACGCCCGAACACGAACGGATCTCCACCCTTGAGCCGCAACACGCGATTGCCCTCGCGCGCCAGTTCGACCAGTCGCAGCGAAATGTCACGTTGCTTGGCCGAGGGCTTGCCACCGCGTTTGCCGGCATATTCCAGTGCCACACCGGTACGCGCCAGCTTGAGGCAATCGGCGTTGACCAGCGCATCGTGAACGATCACATCGGCCTGGGCGAGCGCATTGGCGGCGTGCAGCGTCAGCAGGCCGGGATCGCCCGGTCCGGCACCCACCAGCCACACCTCGCCCGGTTTCATCTGCGGCAGATCTTTTTGCCAGTCGCTCATGCTTTTCCGTTCACGCTCGCAGGCAATTGCTGCAAAATACCATGGGTTACACCCGTATCAATCGCACTCTATAACGGCAACAGGCAAGACACGACCGAGAACTGCGACATGGACACTGGCGAAAACGAAATCAGGCTGGAAAAACCCGCCACGGCACTGCGCCGCGGCTGGACCACCGGCGCCTGCGCAACCGCCGCAACCAAGGCGGCGCTCACGGCATTGCTCACCGGCGACTTTCCTGACCCTGTCGAAATCACCCTGCCAAAAGGCGAGACCCCGAGCTTTGCGCTTGCCCGCGAAACCATCAGCGGGACCTGTTCCATGGCAGGCATCATCAAGGACGCCGGCGACGACCCGGACGTCACCCACGGCGCGCTTGTCATGGCAAGTGTGCGCCGCTTGCCCGAAGCGACCGGCATTGTCTTCAAGGCAGGCGCAGGCGTTGGCACAGTCACCAGGGCCGGCCTGCCGATTGCGGTGGGCGAAGCAGCCATCAACCCGGTTCCCCGCCGCATGATGACCGAGGTCGTCACCGCTCTCTGCGAACAGTACGGCGTGCCCGTCGACATCGAAATCGAGATTGCAATCGAGAACGGCGCCGAGCTTGCCTTGCAAACCTGGAACCCGCGGCTCGGCATTATCGGCGGGCTTTCGGTGCTCGGCACCACCGGCATCGTGCACCCCTATTCCTGCGCTGCCTGGATCCATTCGATCCATCGCGGCATCGATGTCGCCCGCGCCGAGGGTTTCGCCCATGTGCTGGGCGCCACCGGTTCAAGTTCGGAAAAGACCGCGCAGACATTTCATCGCCTGTCCGATCTGGCCTGCCTCGACATGGGTGATTTCGCCGGCGGCTTGCTTAAATATCTCCGCACCCACCCCGTACCACGCCTGACCATCGCCGGCGGCTTCGCCAAGATGTGCAAGCTTGCACAAGGCGCACTTGACCTTCATTCCGGCCGCAGCCAGGTCGACATGGAATGGCTGGCGGCACGTGCTGTGGAATTGGGTGCAGACCCCGCCTTGCAAGACAGAATTCGGGCAGCCAACACCGCACTCGAAACGCTGGAATTGACTCGCAATCAGGGGATCGATCTCCCTTCCATCGTCGCAGCAAGAGCCCGCGCCGCCGCGCTTTCAACGTTGCGCGGCGCGCCGGTCTCCGTCGACGTTATGGTCACCGATCGCGCCGGAGCGCTGCTCGCTCATGCCGAATAGTCCAGAGCCATCAGAAACCATCCTGATTCTGGGCGGCACACGGGAAGCCGCGGATCTGGCCAGAGAATGGGTTGCGGCAAACCCCGAAGCCCGGATCATCACCTCGCTTGCCGGTCGCACAAGGGAACCCGCGCCGCTTGCCGGCGAGCTCCGCACCGGCGGCTTCGGCGGAGTTGAGGGACTGGCCCGCTATCTGCGTGAGACAGGCGTGACACGCCTGATCGATGCCACCCACCCCTTCGCCCGCCAGATCAGCGCCAATGCCATGGAAGCCACGCGGATCGCCGGAGTGCCGCTCGACATCCGCACCCGCACTCCATGGGTAAGACAACCCGGCGATGACTGGATCGAAGTCGAAACACTGGAAGCCGCCCGCGACGCCATTCCGCCCAACGCCCGTGTGCTGCTGGCATTGGGCTCGCAGCATATCAGTCAGTTCGCCGTCCGCGACGACGTGCATTTCGTCGTCCGAATGATCGACCCGCCGGATCTGCCGCTGGAGCTTCCAGGTCACGCCTTGATACTGGGACGTCCAGGCGATACCCCGGCAGTGGAAACAATGCTGCTGATCGCCCACTCCATCACCCACATCGTCTGCCGCAACTCGGGCGGCAAGGCGGCTTACGCCAAGATCGAAGCAGCGCGGGAATTGGGGCTGCTGGTAATCATGGTTGGGCGGGGCTGATCGAGGCGATTACGCCACCTTCGCCTTCTTCTTTTTCCCGACATTCCGCAGCACGTGCGAGTACTCGGAATTGTAGAGGTCGCTGTCGCGGAAGCTGACGTCGCCAAACACCTTGCCGACCATGATCAGCGCCGTGCGGGTGATCTTGTGCTTGCGCACCTCTTCCTTCATGCCTTCCAGCGTGGTGCGGATGAACAGCTCGTCCGGCCAGGTGGCGCGGTAGGCGATCACCACCGGACAATCCGCCCCGTAATAGGGCTCCAGCGACCGGCGCACATAATCGAGATTGCGGATCGACAGGTGGATCGCCAGCGTCGCGCGGGACTGGCCGAGAATTTCCAGCTGCTCGAATTCCGGCATCGACGACGCCTTCATGCCGGTGCGGGTGATGATCACCGTCTGGGCGATCTCCGGCAATGTCAGCTCCGTGGCAAGCCTTGCGGCAACCCCGGCAAAGGCCGGCACGCCCGGCACCACTTCGTAGTCGATCCCCAGCGCATCGAGCCGCCGCATCTGTTCGGCCACCGCGCCATAAATCGCCGGATCGCCCGAATGCACCCGTGCCACGTCCTGACCCGCCGCATGCGCCACTTCCATATCCGCGATGATCTCGTCGAGATGCATCGGCGCCGTGTCTTTGACCAGCGCGTCTTCCGGCGCGGCGTGCACGATCTCTTCGGGCACCAGCGAACCGGCATACAGGCACACCGGGCAGCGCTCGATCAGCTTGAGCCCGCGTACAGTGATGAGGTCCGGCGCGCCAGGTCCGGCGCCGATGAAATAGACGGTCATGCCGCGTCTCCTGATATCTGTGTCCCAACCTGTGTCATCGCGGTGCCTTCCTTGCGGGCGTAACCGCGCGGCGTATAGACCCAGCTCCTGCCGTCGCCGGTTGCCACCGTCGTGGAATTGGATGAGCCGACCACCACCACGGTCAGCATGTCGACATCATCGACATTGAGCGAGCCGAGCGGGACGATGCGGATCAGCTCTCCCTCGCGCCCGAGATTGGTGGCAAGGATCACCGGCGTGGAAGTCGGGCGATGTTCGAGCAGCTTGTCACGCGCCCAGGCCAGTTGGGTGCGGCGCTTCCTCGACACCGGATTGTAAAACGCGATAACGAAATCGCCCTCGCCCGCCGCCGTCACCCGGCGCTTGATATCTTCCCAGGGCGTCAGCAGGTCGGACAGCGAGATGGTGCAGAAATCATGGCCCAGTGGCGCACCCGCGCGTGCCGCCGCAGCCTGCAGCGCCGAGATGCCCGGCGAGACTGCAATCTTGATCCGGCGTGCTTGTGCCGTCAGGCCTTCCGGCCCGTCCGACTTGTCCAAGAGTTCGAACACCAGCGTCGCCATCGCATAGATCCCGGCATCACCGGAACAGACCAGCGCCACCGATTTTCCCTCACCGGCCAGCTCCATGGCGTGGCGCACCCGCGCCTCTTCCTTGCCCAGATCGAAATCATGCCGCGTCTTGCTTTTGGTCAGCGGTCCGAGCAGATCAAGATAGAGCGAATAGCCAACCAGATCTGTCGATGCCGAAACCATTGCCGAGACTTCCGGCGAACGCCAGCCATTCGACCCAGGCCCGATGCCGACCACCATCAATTTACCGCGCGCCCTGCCCGACAGGTTCGCTGCAGTGAAAGGCTCCACCGCCCGGGCTATGGCACAAGTGGCACGGCGGCTTTTGCGCTTCGCCGCAATCAATTCACCTGATGCCCCGACAGAGGCCAGTGCCGCACCTTCGGACACACCATGGCACCCCACCTCGGCAAACACGATATCTGACGGATGCTTCAGCCGCGGCGTTTGAGCTTCCAGCGTTGCCGCATCGAAGAACCGCGCCGAACAGCCAAAATGGCTCGCCACATGATGCACTGCCGCTTCATCGGCCTTCACATCGATCGACGCCACCAACCCGACCGACGCCGGAGACAGGCCTGCTTCGGTGAGACTTTCCAGCGCCAGTTTCAGCGCCTCGTCACCGTCAGCACCGCGTTCGCACCCGATGCCAAGCACAAGTGTCTTTGGATGGTACAGCAGTCCGTTGGCGGGTGGCGCAACAGCCGTGTCGGAAACAGCCAGAACCACGTCGCCATCGGTCGAAAATGGCAGCCCGCTCTCGGTGGGCCAAGGTGCGTCGCCTTCAAGCCGGATGCTGCCGCCGGCCACCAGATCGGCCATCACCCGCTTGGAGTCTTCTGGATTCGCCAGCACCCAGCCTTCCGGCGGCGCATCGAGTGCCACGCCGAATTTCAGATCGCCCGCCGTGGTGATGGCTGCAACCCCCTCAAGGAGTGCGGCGATCCGGCGCGCCAGATCATTGGCGCCATGATGACCGCCCAGTAGCGGAACCACAGCCGATCCGTCTTCGGCAACGACGAGCACAGGCGGTTCGCGCAGCTTGTCATTGAGGTGCGGCGCGAGAAGCCGGATTATCGCACCCGCCGCCATCAGTCCGATGATCGGCCGGCCCTGCCGGAACAAATCAGCCAGATGCGCGCCGGTATCGTCAAATCCAAGATCAGCGCCGTCAGCAACGCGCCGGGCAAGGCCGTGCACCTCTCCGCCCAGAGCTTCGGCAATACGCCGTCCCGTCGGCAAGGCCGCATCCGAGAGAATGACAATCGCCGGTGATGTGGTCATGCTTTACTCCCGGGCAATGCGTGGATCCATTCCTCGCCGCCTTTGTAGATCAGGATCATCGAAAAATAGGGTGCGGTGACATCGGCGACGTCCGCGAGCGGCATCAGCCGTTCGGCCTCAAGCGACACCCGCTCGGCATAAACAGCCTGATCCATCAGATCGAGCCGATCTATCAAGGCCCGGATCCGGCCAAAGTGCCGTCCGACCTTGATGATCGCCACCGCGTCGCAAAGCTCGAGCCGCGCGGCCATCGCCTCGTCATCCATCGGGCCCGGAATCACGCTCAACACATCGTTGCGCGCGGCCAATGGACGCCCAGCAGCACTTGCCGCTGCCATCATCGAAGACACACCCGGCACCACTTCGGTGGGATAGCGCGACGCAAGCCGCTCGAACACATACATGAACGAGCCATAGAAAAACGGATCGCCCTCGCACAAGACCGCAACGTCGCGGCCCGCATCAAGATGAGCGGAGATCTCCATGGAAGCCTTGTCATAGACGTCGCGCGCCGGAAACCGTTCGGTGCGCATTGGCATCACAATCGGGATCTCCAGCTGCCCTCCAGGCAAGTGTGGCGCGGCGATGGCACGGGCGAAACTCGGCCCTGTATCAGGCGCCGGCCAGGCGATCACCGGAACGCTCTGCAGGATTCTGTGCGCCTTCAACGTGATCAGATCCGGGTCACCCGGACCAAGTCCGACCCCGTACAATTTACCGTTCATGCATCCAGCCCTTTTGTTACCGACCAGAGCGTCACTGGCATCATCGGCTTCCAGCCGAGATAGCGACCCACCGGTTCGGCACGGCTCACCTGCATGCGGATCAGCTCACCGCCATGGACCGATTGCAGCGCGAACAAGCGGGCTTCGCCCTCCACCGTCACAGCGTTGGCGACCATGCGGCCGAACGGCTTGAGTGCGTCCCATGCGGCGTCGAACACTCCGTCATGGGAAATGCCGCCACCAATGAACACCGCATCCGGCATGTCCAGATTTGCCAGCGCCCCGGGTGCGGCGCCTGGCACGATATCGAGACCGGGAGTTCCCAGGACCACCGCATTGTGCGCTGTCATCGTCCGGCGTGCTTCATTGGATTCGATCGCGATTGCCCGGGCGCCGCGCGCCGCGCGCATCCATTCTATTCCGATCGACCCGCACCCCGCACCGACATCCCACAACAACCCGCCCGGCACCGGGCCAAGCCGCGCCAGGGTTGTTGCCCTGACTTCCCGCTTGGTCAGTTGTCCGTCATGCTCGAAGGTCTCATCCGGCAGTCCCGGAACAGCCGGCAGCAAAACCGCGCCCGGCTGGGCGACACAGACAATCGCCAGCGTGTTGAAATCGGCAAAGTCCGGCTTGTCGGCGGCAACCCGGTCGGCCCGCATGGTCTTGATGCGCTCATCTGGTCCGCCGATATGTTCAAGCACATGCATCTCGGACCGGCCATAGCCGCGTGCACTCAGGATCTGCGCCGCTTCCACCACCGTGCGGCCTGTCGAGGTCAGCGCAACGATACGCGCGTCCGGCTGCACATGCGCCGCCAGGCCATGCACCGAGCGGCCATGCAGCGAAATCATCGCCACATCCTGCAGCGCCCATCCGAGCCGCGAGGCAGCGAGTGAAAATGCCGACGGCGACGGGATCACCCGCATCTCCGCCTTGTCGAGATCGCGCATCAGCGTCGCGCCGACGCCATAAAACATCGGGTCGCCGGTGGCGAGAATGGTGACTGGCGTTCCGCGCCGCGCCATCACCAGCGCGATTGTGTCCTTGATGCCAAAGGTCCAGGCAATGGTTTCCCGCTTGCCGCAATCGATCCGCGCCAGCACCCGTTCGGGCGCAATGATGGTCTCGGCTGCGTCAAACAGCGTCCGCGCTAGCGGCGTCAGGCTGTCGAGCCCGTTGTCGCCGATACCGATGATGGTCAGCCACGGAGCCTTGGCTCCAACTTCGCTAGCCATGTCCTTCAAGCCCCCCGGCAATCGCGTTGACGGCCGAACTGGCCAGCGCGCTGCCGCCACGACGGCCCTTGACCGCGAGGAATTCGACACCGCGCGGATCGGCAATCAGCGCATCCTTGCTTTCCACCGCACCGACAAATCCCACCGGCACACCGATGATCGCCGCGGGCTTTGGCGCGCCCGCATCGATCAGCTCCAGCAATCGGAACAACGCGGTTGGTGCGTTGCCGATGGCAATCACAGCACCCGCCATCCGCTTTGCCCACAGATCGACCTGCGCCGCCGAGCGCGTGGTCGCATCCCGCGCAGCGATCTCGCGCACTTGCGGATCGTTGAGCAGGCACAGCGCTTCATTATCCGCAGGCATCAGCCGCGTGATTACCCCGTGACGCACCATCTCCACGTCGCACAGCACCGGGGCGCCAGCCTGCAGCGCCGCCCTCGCAGACGCGGCAAAGCCGTCGGACACGACGACATCACCCGCCAGATCCACCATGCCGCAGGCATGGATCATCCGCACCACCACCTCCTGGGAAGCTGCGTCAAACCGCATCAGATCGGCTTCTGCCCGGATGATGGCGAAGGACCGCCGGTAGATTTCGACCGGATCACGGATGGGGGCCGGAGTGCTCACGCTTCAGCTCTTCTTCTTGTCCATCGAGCGTGGCCCATGCGGATGATCTGCATGCGGATAGGGATGGTGATGATGGTCGTGGGAATGGTCATCACCATGGCTATGATCGTGATCATGGGAGTGCCCATGTTTATGACTGTGTCCATCATGGTGATGGTGATCATCCCCGTGCGCATGGTCATGATCGTGCGAATGATCATGCGCCGGTTCCAGCGAAGCCGGGCTCGCATGACTGTGCACCGGCGTCCACGGCAGGCCGTGCTCCTTGCAGAACTCTTCCTCACGGCAGGATGCATCGCAATCGCCCTTGCAGGGGCAATCTTCCAGACCGCCGCCGATGCCTTCCACATGATGGTGATGGCTTTCCTGCGGCAGCCCGACCTCGGCCTCGAAGCCCAGCACCTGCTCGCGGTATTTGCACATTTGGCAGTTCATCAGCGCCTCACCGTCGACGATCTCCTGCACCCGGTCCTGGAACGTATCCAGCACCAGCGGATGGTCGCTGAGATAGGATGCCTTGATGAACTGGATGTCGGGATGATTGGCCGCCACTTCATCCGTCTGCGAATAGATCCGCTTGACCAGCACGCCGGTGAACAGGAAATAGGGAAACACGATGATGCGCTTGTAGCCGAGCTTCGCAGCATGGCTCAGCCCCGGACCGACAAGCGGAAAGGTGACACCCGAATAGCAGGTCTCGGCCCAGCCGAAGCCAAAGCCTTCCCACAGCATCCGCGTCACCTTCGACGCGTTGGAATTGGCGTCGGGATCGGACGATCCGCGGCCGACCACCATCAGCAGCGTGTCGTGCAGGCCCACCTCGCCCAGTTCCTTGTTGGCCTTGTCGAGCGCCTGCTGGATGCGTTCGCCTGCGGCCCTGATCATCTTCAGGTCGATGCCAAGTTCGCGCCCGTAATTGATCACCATTCCGGAGTTTTGCGCCTGATAGGTATTGAGCACCGACGGGATGTCGTTCTTGGCGTGGCCCGCGGCAAACAGCATGCCCGGCACCGCCAGAACCCGGGTGACGCCCTTGGCGTGTAGCCGGTCGAGCCCTTCGGAAATCACCGGGTTGCAGAATTCCAGATAGCCATATTCAACCGGAATATCCGGATAGCGGGCCTTGAGCCCCTCCGCCACGGTAGCGAATTCCTTTGCCGCGTTCTGGTTGCGGCTGCCATGTCCGCAGACCATGATGCCGGTTTTGTCCGGAATTGCGCTGTCGCTCATAACTCAGGCCTCCGCCGCTTCGGGTTGCTTGTCGGCATCGGCTTCGTCAGCAGTGTCCTGGCTGGCCGTCTTGCTCTTGCTTCTCCGCTTGATCGCCCAGGCCGCCACCGCGGCGGCAGCCGCCGCAGCAGCCCAGCCGACCCAATGCGAATGACCCGCCAGATCGCCGACATGACCACCATGGGCGAAAGCGCTCTGCGCACTTGAAATCGAGACAATGAGAGAAAGGACAAGGGTTCGCATCGGGTAGCCTCCGGACAACGTGACATCTTCAGCACGATACGCCGGACAACAAAACGCTCCCCGCAGGTAGCATCCCGTCTGACCGAACCGGACAGCTCCGGACTTGGCTCTTGAATTAAGTCAGCCGCACCGGAATATCTCGCAGCCTGTTATCAGGCGCCGTCGCACATGGGCCTGTCTTAGGCGTTTGCCAATTGCAGGTCAAACGCCGATTGCGTCAATGCCGGGCCGATCTGCGCCGGAGCGGAAATTCTCAGCCAACCCCTGTCTCAGGAAAAACCCAACCGTCTGGCTGTGGCCTGAAATAGCTTCCGCTCGCGCTCGTCGACCTCGCCATCCGCCTGGGCAATGGCAGACAGATGGGCAAGGATTTCGCGCTTGCGGGCCTCATCGAGGTCAGCCAGCATGTCGGCTGCCTGCGCATCGCTGGTCTCATAGCCGAATTCATTGAGATATTTCAGGATATCCGTCAGTTCTTCGCCGTTGAGGCCGAGAAGCCGGGTGCAGATCGCGGCAAACGCATCGGCTTCCGCCGGCTCCACACTCTTGTCGGCGAACGACATCCTGGCCAGCAGCAACAGTTCCGCCGTGAGCACCGGGTCATGCGCGACCTTGCTCAGCGATGCATGATGGTCGAGAAATCCCCGAACCCGTTCGCCCAGCGAAGGTCTCTTGTCTGGCGTATCGGTGTGTGGCGTATCGGTCATGACCTCGTCCTTTTCTGCCATAGGCATTGATCCGGGATCGAGCCCGAGCAGGCTTGCCATCCGGCGGATCATCTTCTCGTCGCGTTCATCGATCGTCGCGTTGGCACGCGCAATCCGCATCATGTCGTCAAGAAGGGTGCTTCGCGCCTTTGTGTCAAGCTGCCTGAGCAGCGAGAAGGCTTCGACATCGCTTGATCTGGCGCGCGGTGAATCCAGCAACACATGCAGGTCCGGCATGTCGCGCCGGCTGATGCCGAATTGCCGTTGGCAAATCCGCTCAAACGCCGTCAACTGTGACGGTTGCGCGACGCCATCGGCAAGCACCATTCGAAACAGCAGCAGCACCTCGGCCAGCGCGACCGGATTTTCCGACAATTGACCAAGTGGACCGGACCATTGCGGTTTGCGCTCCAGCATCCGCGCAATCGACGTCAGGAGGTTCATCATCGCAGCGGCCCCTCAACCTTGCACCGTTCCCGAGGAACTCCAAGGTAAACCCGCACTGCCGATTGTCCAGCCGATTGCCGCGTGCCATAGGTCCGGCATCGCCACCACCCTCTTGCCTCTCGCCAAACAGGCCGATCCATGGAAGACCTTACACTTGCGCTGACCCTGCTGCTTCTGGTTGCGGCCTTCATGGCGGGCTTTGTCGATTCGATTGCCGGAGGCGGCGGCCTGATCGCGCTTCCTGCTTTGCTGCTGGCCGGGTTTTCGCCGGTCGAGGCGCTTGGCACCAACAAGCTGCAGGGCCTGTTCGGCTCCGGGTCCGCCACCATCGCCTACGCCCGCAAGGGCCATGTCGACCTCCGCGCCCAGTTCGGCCCGGCGCTGCTCGCTGCCGCCGGATCGGCGCTCGGGGCGATGCTGGCCACGCTCATTCCCGGCGATGTGTTCCGCGCTTTCCTTCCCTTCCTGCTTATCGCCATCGCGCTCTATTTCGGCTTCAAGCCCAACATGGGCGATATTGATCGCGCCCGTCGGTTGTCGCCCTTCCTGTTCGGTCTCGCGATCGTGCCGATGGTCGGCTTTTACGATGGCGTGTTCGGCCCCGGCGCCGGTTCGTTCTACATGCTTGCCTTTGTCGCACTTGCCGGCTTCGGCCTGCTCAAGGCCACCGCCCACACCAAGCTCCTGAATTTCGCTTCCAACATCGGCGGCTTTGCCGTCTTCGCTTTTGTCGGCGTGATTTCCTGGAAAATCGGACTGATGATGGGCGCCGCCCAATTCGCCGGCGCGCAAGTGGGCTCGCGGCTGGCGATGAAAAACGGCGCCAAGATCATCAAACCCTTGCTGGTCATCACCTGCATTGCCTTGGCGGTCAAACTGCTTGCCGACCCGGCAAATCCGGTCCGCGTCTGGTTCGGGGTCTGAGAGACCTAAAACACCGCCAGCAATATCGCGCCGGCGCCGATCATCGTTACACCCAGCCAGTTGAGCGCCGAGAGATGTTCACCCAGAAAGATCACGCCGAAGATCGCCACCAGCACGATTGACAATTTGTCGAGCGGCGCCACCCGGGCGGCGTCGCCGAGTTTGAGCGCCCGGAAATATGCGAGCCACGAGGCGCCGGTTGCCAGACCCGACAGGCCCAGAAACAGCCAGGTCTTGAACGGGATCGATGACGGATGTCGCCACTTGCCGCTTACCGTCAGGATGGCGCCGAGCACCACGATGATCACGCAGGTGCGGATGAAGGTGGCGAGATCGCTGTCGATTTCGGCTATCCCGACCTTGGCGAAAATCGCCGTCAGGGCGGCAAACACCGCCGCCACCAGCGCCCAGAACTGCCAGCTTGCCGACAGGCTCATTGCCACCTCCTGTTTAGAACTCCACGCCGATCTGCGCTTTCACGCCCGAGCGGAACGGATGCTTGATCATCTCCATCTCGGTGACCAGATCTGCAAATTCGATCAGCTCTTCCTTGGCGTTGCGGCCGGTGAGCACGACATGGGTCATCGGCGGTTTTTCAGCCTCCAGAAACGCGATCACCTCATTAACATCGAGATAATCATAGCGGATGGCAATATTGATCTCGTCAAGCAAGACCATCGAGTTGCGCTCGTCGCGGATCATCTCCTTGGCTTTTTCCCAGGCGGCCTGCGCCATTTCAATATCGCGGGCCTTGTCCTGGGTATCCCAGGTGAAGCCCTCGCCCATTGTGTGAAACTGGCACATGTCGGAGAAGTGCTTGAGGATCAGGTCGCGCTCGCCGGTCGACATCGCGCCCTTGATGAACTGCACCACGGCACAGGGTTTGCCATGGGCGATGTGGCGAAAGATCATGCCGAACGCAGCGGATGATTTGCCCTTGCCCTTGCCGGTATGGACGATGACCAGACCTTTCTCGCCGGTCTTGGTGGCCATGATTTTCTCGCGCGCCACCTTCTTCTTGGCCATTTTCTCCGCATGGCGGGCGTTGAGTTGTTCCTCGCTCATGCCGTCGGTGATTTTTCCACGTTCGCTCATCTCGGTGCATCCCTGTTTAACGTCAGTCCTGATCCGGCCGGACCTGACCGGCCTCTTTCATCTTCATCCGGTTGTTTCACCGAAGGTCTTGGCAAACCAGATACGCTGCGCTGCGCCACCGTTGGCCGGCAGACGGCCGCATTCGCCATAACCCAGACCCTGGTAAAATCGCGGCGCCTGGAATTCGAATGTATCGAGATATACACCGACAAGCCCCTTTTGCCGGGCGAAATCTTCGGCCTTCGACAAGAGCAGGCGTCCGATCCCGTTACCGCGCTGCCCCTCCGCAATGCCGAGCAGCTTGATAAACAGCCAGCCCTGGACCGTGTGCGCCGTCAAGCCGCCAACCAATCGCCCGTCTGCGTCGGTCGCCTTGAGCTGCAATTGCTCTGGCTCAAACGGCTTGCCCAGCCTTGCCGCAGCCCCGTCGACAATGGCTTCGACCGTATCGGCAAAATCTCGGCCTTCAGCTTCAACCGCGGTAATTTCGATCGTCATGCACAGTCCTCATGATTTGGCAGATTGACGGCGACAAGTCCTGCCGGTTCAAGCTTGCCCGATATCTCTTCCGCCCAAATCAGCCAGAGCAAACTTGGCTGAATTGCTCTTCGGCGTCCACAATCCGCGCTCGATGGCTTCCTCGAATTTCGCCGCCATCTCCTTCAATGCATCAGGGTTCTTCTCGCGCAGGAAAGCGAGCGTCTCCTCGTCCATCAGATAGGCCTGATAGACCGCATCGAAATGGGCGTCGCGCACCGCTCCGGTGGTCGCTGCAAAGGCAAACAGATAATCCACCGTCGCCGCCATCTCGAAGGCGCCCTTGTAGCCGTGGCGCTTGACGCCCTCGATCCATTTCGGATTGACCGCCCTGCCGCGCACTACCCGCGCAATCTCCTCTTCCAGCGATCGTATCACCGGGCGTTCGGGCCGGGAATGGTCATTGTGGTAGATCGCCGGTCGCGTGCCGCGCGCCGCTTCCACCGCTGCGGTCATGCCGCCCTCGAACTGGTAGTAATCATCTGAATCGAGAAGGTCATGTTCGCGATTGTCCTGGTTCTGCACCACCGCTTCGACCGTCGACAGCCTCTGTTCAAACAGCTCGTGCGCGGCCTGGCCTTCTTCACCAGCGCCATAGGCATAGCCGCCCCAGACAACGAAAGCTTCGGCCAGATCGCCGCGATCGGTCCAACCGCTCTCATCGATCAGCGCCTGCAGGCCTGCACCATAGGCTCCGGGCTTGGAGCCGAACACCCGGAACGAGGATTGGCGCAGGGCCTCCGCCTCAGTCGCTCCGGCCTCGATCAGCCGCCCGCTCTCTTGTCTGGCCCGCGCCGCCAGCGGATTGTCGGCTTCGTCCTCGTCCAGCGTCGCAACGGCGCGCACCGCCCGATCGAACAGCGCAATCTGGTCCGGAAAGGCATCGCGGAAAAAGCCGGAGATCCGCAAGGTGACGTCGACACGCGGCCGGTTCATCATCGCCAGTGGAATGATCTCATAGCCGGTGACCCGCCGCGAGGCCGGATCCCACACCGGCTTGGCGCCGATCAGAGCCAGCGCTTGTGCGATGTCATCGCCACCGGTGCGCATGTTGGAGGTGCCCCATGCGGTCAGCGCCATCGAGGTCGGCCATTCGCCGTGATCCTGCACGTGGCGGGTGACCAGCAGCTCGGCTGATTTCTGCCCCAGTTCCCACGCCGCTGGCGTTGGTACCGCGCGGCTGTCGACCGAGTAGAAATTCCGTCCCGTCGGCAAAACGTCCGGCCGTCCCCGTGTCGGCGCACCGGATGGCCCGGGCGCCACGAACCGGCCGTCGAGCGCGGTCAGAAGACCGGAAATTTCAGCCTCACCACAGGCCTCGACCGAGGGTTTGATCAGCGTCCGGATGTTCTCCATCACCGCAGCCGTGTCCACCCAGCCATTTGGAACCGCAGTGCGCTCCGACACCAGCTCAATCGCCAGCAACTCGATCCGCTCGACCGTATCGCCATTGGTGCGCCAGAGATCGTTTGAAACGGCTTGCAGGATTGAAGGCTTTGGGCCGGTCCACGGCTCGCCCATCGGGCAATCGAGGGGATCGAACGCTTTCCCCATTCTCCCCCCTTGCGGGGGAGATGTCACCGAAGGTGACAGAGGGGGGTGCTGGTCCGGTACAGAGGCTGGCATTGGGGAG